>JALUXT010000179.1 GCA_027013245.1 Campylobacteraceae bacterium | reverse complement strand
ATGCTGGAAATGTATTTGGTTTTAAGCTTCAAAGTAGAGTTGCCACTTTTGGTGACTTTGGATTCAATGAATTTAGTTTGACAAACCCAAATATCCTTTCTGTTCAACCTAAAGATTTGAATTATCCAGGATCAAGAAATCATTTTCAAACAAAATTAAAATATGAACTTCCAATCTATACTGGCGGTAAGCTAAAACAATACAGCAAAATCACATCTGCTTTGATAAAACTAAGTAAACTTAATACAAAGAAAATCGTAAATGAAAAGGTATATCAACTTAAAAAAAGTTATTATGATATATATTTGTTAAAAACATACCTTAAAAATCTAAACATAATTAAAGACAATATGCTAAAACTAGAAGATATGGCAAGGAGTATGATAGAAGAGGGTTATGCCAAAAAAGTTGATTTGCTTGAAGTGCAATCAAAAAAAGCTAATGTAATTAGGATGATAAATACTGCAAAGGCAAATAAAGAATTGGTTTTGCATTATATATCTTTTCTCTTAAATTCAAAAGTGACATCTGTTTCTGGAAATTACCATAAAATAATGCCAAAAACTTTTGATGTAGACAAAATTTTAGCTAAAAATATCGATATTTTAAAGGCAAAAGAAGGATTAAAGATAACTAACATGAATATAAAGCTTCAAGAATCCGCAAATCTTCCCGTTATAGGGGTATTTGCTGAATATTCAAGTGCTGACGATAACTTTTTAACAAATTTCAGAAAACACGATGCATATACAGTGGGTATGCAGATAAAATGGAATCTTTTTAGCGGCGGTGCCAATAGAGATAATATACAAAAAGCAATGGTAAAAAATCTGAAAGTAAAAACGCAAGTTGAATTGGCAAAAAGAGGAATAAAGCTTAAAATTGCTAAGATTAAAACTCAGATAGATAATTTGGATTTTGATATTCAAAGTTTAAATAAAGAGATAGAGTTAGCAAGAACAATATATAAAAATTATTTAGGTAGATACCAAGAAAAATTGGTTTCTATAAATGATGTGATTATTAAACAATCTTTAGAGATAGAAAAAGTTTTAAAACTGCAAGAAGTGAGAAATAAGAGAACAAGTAAAATACTTGAATTAGAAAATATAGCAAATGGAGAGTATAGATGAAAAAATTATATATTTTAACAATCTTTGTATTGAGTTTGTCGATACATCTAGTAGCAAGTGGGTTAAATTTGAGCGGTAGCGTGATTTCTGATAATCAAAAGATGTTGACAAGTAGATATATGGGATTTATTATATATGTTAATGCCGATGAAGGAGATAGGGTTAAAAAAGGTCAATTGCTTTATGAGATTGACTCTAAAGAGATAGATAGTGCTAAGACACAAGTGGAACTTGGAATTTCTCAAGCAAAATTGGCTTCTCAAATGTATGAAAATCAGTATCAAAATGTTGAACTAAACCTACAAAGATATAAAAGACTCTTAAAAAAAGATATGGTTTCAAAATATGATGTTGAAAATCTACAGCTTGCTGAAAAAAACTTAAAAGTGATGGTGAAGATTTCAAAAGACCAAATCAAACAGGCAAAAGCTAAGCTACAAGAGGTTTTAAACCAATATAAATACCTAAAAATAAAAGCACCAAATAATGGTGTGATAATAGCCAAAAATATAAAAGTGGGAGAGATGGCGATACCGGGAATGCCAGCTATCGTGCTTTCTGATTTAAGTGATTTGAAAATTTCAACTGAGATATCCGAGAGCAATCTAAAAGACATCAAGATAGGGGAAAAAGTTGATGTTGAGATTGCTTCAATTGGTCTTAAAAGCAAGGGTGTTATATCTTCAATAATTCCAAGCTCAAATCCTTTAACACATACTTTTAAAATAAAAGTTAAATTTAACCAAATGGGCAAAACAGTATATCCTGGCATGTATGCTGTTGTAAATATAAAGTAGAAAATGATGGAGAAAAAATATGTAGTTAAAAATGTAGCGGGAAAGTTAGCAAAAGGTTTTTTGCATAATCCTTTAACATCATTATTGGGAATCTCGTTACTTCTGCTTGGTTATCTTGCATTGCAAATAATGCCAAGAGAAGAAAATCCGCAGATAGAAATCAGTGGTGGAATTGTTATGGTTGTTATGCCAGGAGCTACACCAAAACAGATAGACAATGTGATTGTAAAACCATTGGAGCGACGAATAAAAGAGATTAAGGGTGTGCAGCATATCTATGGAATCGCTAAAAGTAATGTAGGAATTGTAAATGTGGTGTATTATATAGGTGAAAATAGAGAATCATCGAATTTAAAATTATATGATAAAGTGATGCAAAATATGGATCAACTTCCAAAAAGGACTATGCAACCTATCGTAAAGCCATTTGATATCGATATAGATATTCCTATCGTGACTGTTGCTTTTTATCCGAAGGATGGTTCTAAGATATCAAATGTCCAATTATATAAAAATGTAAAATATATACAAAATGAATTAAACAGTGTAGAAAATGTAGCAAAAACAACACTAAAAGGCGAAAAAAAAGAGCAGTATAACATACAAGTAGATTTGAAAAAATTATCTGGTTTTCATCTATCTATGGGTCAAATTGCTAATGCCCTAAAATCTCTCGCTGTTAATGTTCCTGATATAAAAGATAGAACACGAGATGGAAAATTGGCTATATTTGGTATCAAAAATGCGATACAAAGCGTAAAAGATATTCAAAATCTTATAGTAGCACAATATATGGGTTCCCCAATATATCTAAAAGATGTAGCTAGCGTAAAGCATGGATATAATATTCAAAATTTTCAAAGTGCAGAGATTTTTTATAGAAAAAACGGAAAATTCGTAAAAACAAAAAACCAAATAACACTTACGCTTTCTAAATTGAAGGGTACAAATGCAGTTGTTATAGCCGATAAGATACAAGAGAGATTAAAAGAGCTAAACACAAAACTTTCACACGAAGGCATAGGCTATAAAATAACAAGAAACTATGGTGTAAGGGCTGATGAAGCTGTAAATGAGTTGGTTTTTCATCTTCTCATATCTATAATTATTATAGCGTTGCTACTTGTATTTGTTCTTGGTTGGAGAGAATCGGTGATAGTTACATTTACGGTTCCTGCAATCTTAGCCATTACCGTATTTGTGGCATTTATGACTGGACAAACTATGAACAGGATTACACTATTTGCTTTTTTACTTAGCCTTGGATTGTTAGTTGATGCATCAATCATCGTGATTGAAAATATACATAGACATTTACATGATCATGACTCCATCGATAAAGATATGGATGAAATTCTCATTGAAGCAACTGATGAGATTGGAGCTCCAACAAATATAGCAACGCTAGCTATAATACTCACCATGGTACCTATGGCATTTGTTGGTCAGATGATGGGACAGTTTATGAAGCCAATCCCTCAAAATGTACCAGTTGCCCTATTTGCTTCTTTGGTTATAGCGTATATATTTACTCCATATCTAGCTAGAAAATTGCTTAAAAAGCCAAAATTACATCATCATAAACATCATTTTCAAAAACCTGAAATAAATTTAAAAGGAGGTGACAAATGAAAACCTCTGAAAAATTTATATATAATATTTTAAATTCCAAATTTAAAAAATTTCTAGTTCTATTTATAACGATATCGGCTTTTGTCGGTTCCGTTATGATACTTCCTACAAAAATCGTATTGGCAAAAATGCTACCTGGAAAAAGTGCAAATACATATTCTATTTATATAGATACACCAACGGGGAGTTCAATAGAACAAACAAAAACTGTAGTACAATGCGTCAATAATATACTAAGAAAAGAAAAAGCTGTACAAGATGTGGAATCTTATCTTGGGCTCGGTTCACCTTTGGATTATGCCGGGCTTGTCAAAGGGTCAGGTTTTAAAAGAAGTGAAAATGTAGCTGAAATAGTTGTAAATTTAAGTGATAAACATAAAAGAGATGAAAAATCATATATGATGGTGCACAGGCTAAGACCAGTGATACAAAAAACTTGTCAAAATATTGTAAAGGGTACAAATATTAAAATGATTGAGCAGCCAGCAGGTCCGCCAACATTGGCTTCTGTAGTTGTTGAGTTATATGGACAAAACAGCACAAAGGTAAGACATATAGCTTCACAAATTGCTAGTATTCTAAAGCAAACAAAAGGCTTAGTGGATGTGGATATAATGCAAGATGAAATATATAAAAAATTTGAATTGCAAGTAAATAAAGAGAAGATTATACGCTCTGGTTTGACGATTAAGCAAGTAAATCAAATACTTTATCTTGCTTTTAAAGGGATGGACATAGCTGTAAAAAATAGTGGAAATTCACCAGAACAAGTACCACTTTTTTTAGTGTTGAGCAAAAAAACAAAAAATTTATCAACTTTTTCTAAACATGCATTAGAAGATAAACTATCATCTTTAAAATTGATGAACAAGAAAGGCATGATGATTCCAGTAATAGAATTAGTAAATATAAATAAGGTAAATTCAACGCCAACAATAATGTCCAAAGATTTGAGAAAGATGGTAAATATAACGGCTGAAACGGATCTAGTTTCCCAAGTTTATCCATTGTTAGATGCCAGAAGTAAAATGAAGAAATTTTTTAGTAAAAATTATGATGTAAGGAATACACACCTCTTTAATTTACAATTAAAAGATAAAAAGACAGGTGATATTTACGACTTAAAGTGGGATGGGGAGATGAAAGTCACCATGGATACCTTTAGGGATTTGGGTGCAGCTTTCATAGCAGCTCTCATTTTAATTTTCTTGCTTATGGTTATATACTATAAAAGTTTTGCTATCAGCGGAATTATTTTGCTAGGTAGTTTCTTATCTATTATTGGAGTTATTGTTGGGCATTGGGTGATGGATATTTTCACAACAGATACCTTTTTCTTGACGGCAACTTCATTGATAGGCTTCATAGCTCTTATGGGGATTAGTTCAAGAAACTCACTCTTGTTGGTAGATTTTGCTATCGGTCTTATCGAAAAAGGTATGCCAAAAAGAAAAGCTATAGCAGTTGCAACAATTACAAGGGCAAAACCTATATTTTTAACCGCAGCAGCGATTATTTTAGCTAGCACTCTTCTTGCTAGGGATCCGATATTTGGCGGTCTTGGAGTTGCATTAATTTTTGGTACTATTGCAGCAGTGGCAGTATCACTGATGTTTGTCCCTGTACTGATGGATAACACAAAATCTATAAAAGATACAAGATAACTATATCGTAAATGAGGTGAGCTTTCACCTCATTTACGCCTACTTGAAAATCCTAAACTTTTCACTAAACCCAAAAACTTTTCACAAATAGACTTAAAACTATGCCTAGCCAATAAACAATCATAAACTTCAATCAAATCATTCTTTTCGCTAATAGTCAAATTTACCATACCCACCCTTTTGCGTAAAAACTTATAAATTATACAATAAAATATATTAATTATATATAAATCTTCTTATTATATACATATAATATTATATAAAGTTAATATTAATGTATATTATAAACAGTTTTAATTTACAATATTTAAATTAAATGTATTAAATATACGATAAAATGTATATTAATTTATTTTATTTAATAATATATGGTTTAATTTGGTATATTTTTGATATAATCTAGCCAATTAATTTAGTAGGAGAAAAGATGGCAACATACTCAATGGGAGATTTAAAAAAAGGTTTAAAGATAGAGCTAAATGGAGTTCCTTACAAGATAGTAGAATATCAACATGTAAAGCCAGGAAAGGGAGCAGCATTTGTAAGAGCAAAGATAAAATCATATACAAATGGAAAAGTCATAGAAAAAACTTTTCATGCTGGAGATAAATGTGTATCGCCTGATTTGGAAGATAAAACAATGCAATACTTATATGACGATGGCGAAATGTTACAATTCATGGATAATGTCACATACGACCAAATAGGCTTATCAAGAGACCAAATCGGAGATGCGATAAATTGGATAATCGACGGCATGAATGTTGATATGCTTTTTTTCAACAACAGCCCTATAGGAGTTGAAGCTCCAGCAGTTGTTGAGCTAAAGATTGTAGAAACACCTCCAAATTTTAAAGGCGATTCTCAA
>JALUXT010000178.1 GCA_027013245.1 Campylobacteraceae bacterium | reverse complement strand
TTTGTGTTTAGTCTGTGTAAAGTCTTTTTTAGTACCATATCTGTACTCCAAGGAATATCGTTAAAAGCATCTTGACAAAATGTATGCTTCTTAAAACCTATGAGATAATACCCACCATCAAGGCTAGGACCCAAAACTGCTTCATGGTTATCTAGTGCGTTGAAGCTTTTTGTGAGTAATTCACAATCTAGATGAGGTGTATCACTTCCAATAAGCAAGATTTTTTCATATCCTTTTTCAAATTGCCTTGAAAATGCTGTTTGCATCTTAACTCCCAAATCGCCATCACACTGTAAAAAATTTCCAAAATCCCCAAAAATTTGGTTGATTATCTCAAGGTTTGGATAAGCACAAAGTTTAAAATCAAATTTGCAAATTTGTAGTGTTCCAACCAAGTCTAAAACAAACTTTTTATATAGCTCAAGAGCAAAACCATCACCACAACTTTCAGCGAGTCTAGTCTTTACAAATCCAAGTTTTGGCTCTTTTGCAAATAGGATAACTAAGTTTTTATTCATTTTTTACTTCGATAAAATCAACATATGACACAGAGGACTCTCCTGTGTTATCAGAATCATTCATGATAGCAAGAGACACAGTTTTAGGCGGGTTTCCCCCAAAAGCTTTTTTGTAATCTTCTAGTACATTTACAGTATGTTCTCTCCAAATACCAACATTTTTTTTACCACTATCTAAAACTATCATCTTAGCTTTATCTGTATATGCATTAGTGATGATTTTGTCAATTTGTGGTTTATTTGCCCAGATATAGCTTAAGCTACTTTGCGGCGGGTAAGCTCCATAAATTGACTTTGCAATTCCATACTTTATGCTATCAAGAAAAGAGGCATTTTTAGGGTCATACTTGAACATTACATATATACGAATAGGAAAATCATCCCCTTTTTTAGTGGTCGCATCTCCTTTTTTATACACATTTTTAACTTTCCATCTAAATGTCAAAATAGGATATTTGTATATGTTATAGCTTTTTTTAAGTCTTATTCCTGAAGCACTAGCATCACTGCTTGCTATTAGGATGGAATTTTGTACTTTATAAACTGAGTGTTTTTTAATCTTTTCAAAATTTAATGGTTCCCAATTTTGAAGTGAATTAAAATCCTCTTTTAACAAAACTTTCGCATTTAAAAAGCCAAATGCTAAAGCTATCAGTATTAACAACCGCATGTAGATGTCCCTTCTATTATATTTTTATTGTTTTCTTCTTGTGTGGCCAGCGTAGCACATCCACTAAATGCTCCGAAGTGGATTTTTGTATCTCCAATAATCTTAAAATAATCTTTATATCTAGTTTTGCTAAGCATATCGGCAGTATTTTTGCATACATGTTCAGGCCTATTTGCCTCAAAAAGATGATTGATGTCAAGTTCAAATTCATCTTCACTATCTTTAATACCCCCAAGATACACAGCAAACTGTCCATAATCTTCACATACAAAATCAAGATTTGGGATTTTCCAAAGTCTATATGTTATGGAGCAAAATTTAGTTTTTCCTACTAATTTTTGCACTTCCTTGTCCGTAATTTCTATATCTTTTTGACTAACAATTCTTGGCTCAACAAATCCAGCTTCTATGGCATATCGCACAAAATCATTTGAATATAAGGCACCGCCAAGACATTCACCATGAAGCACTTTATCTTCCCTTATATGCTTAGGTAATCTTCTGCTAGCATAAACATCACTAAAGTAAAATTCCCCACCATCCCTTAAGAGGTTATATACTTTTTTTAAAATCTCTTTCTTATCATCAAGCAGATTTATGACACAGTTTGAAGTGATTATATCTATAGAATTGGCTTTAAAATGTTTATCTATGTTTTCTATGTAATCGTGTATAAAATTTGTATTAATTTTGTCATATTCAAATCTTTTTGCCTGCTCTTTTTGGTATTTTTTGGCGACATTGATTTGATTTGCAGTCATATCGATGCCATGCACAAAACCATTTTGCCCTACAAGTTTTGAGAGTATATAAACATCTCGTCCACTCCCACAACCGAGGTCTAGCATAGTTTGGGCTTCCAGCACTAAAGGCATAGGTGAACCACATCCATAGTATTTGTCTTTTATCTCGTCCATTATATAAGGCAGTGTATCTTTTACTCTTTTTGGAATCATATCAAGCGTACAACAAGCTGTCGTCTTTAAGTCGCTATTTGAACTTAAAACTTCTCCATAGTACTCTTTTGTATTTTCTTTAGCATCAAAATTTGCTATAACTTCACCATGACACGAGCTTCCGCAATTCACAGTGCAGGCGTAGCAGTGAGAATCAAAAGAGATTTGAGGTTTAAAATTATCAAAATCTATATCCCAAAATTTTACATCTTCATAACCTTTTACCCTTAGTCCTAAAGAGAGATTAAAATCACAATCATAAATATAACCTTGGTAATCTATAGATAAAAAACTCCTACACATGATATTTTTTAGTGTATCTTCATTGTAATTTGTTTTTAAAGTTTGCATATAAGAGTCTAATTGATTGTTTTTTATTAAGTCGAGTTTAAATCTTTTTATAGGTATATTTACGATTGTTGCCAAAGAGTTAAAATGTATGTCAAATTTTTCTTTGAGTATTTTCTTAAAATCAGCCTCAAGCTCGGCTTGTGGAGCAGGAAGATAAGTGCCTACAGGATTATAAACCAAATCAAGTTTTAAATCACCCCTGCCGTATCCCATATCATTTAGGGATTTTAATATATCTATGGTTGAGTTATAAACTCCCTCACCTCTTTGCTCTGTTGTTGCATCTTCAAAGACAGAAGGAAGAGAGGCTATGACTTTTACATTGTATTTTTTGTATAAAGCCAAAAAGTGACTATAGTTTTTATCTTTTAGCACGGTTAAGCTAGTCCTAACAGTCAAATTTTTTCCAGCTTCGCTTAACATTTTGATAAATGAAGCAAAATTTGGATTCATCTCAGGAGTTCCTCCTGTAAATTCTACAGTTTTTACATCTAAGTTTTTGATTTTTTGAATTATCTTTTCGCTAGTTTTCGCATCCATATTTTTGATGCCCTTTGGACTAGCCCCAACATGACAATGGCTACACATTTGGTTGCACCTATCGCCTATATTTATCTGGATTAAATCAAATTTATCTTTTAATAGCTCTTTTGTATCCCAAAAATTACTCATGTATATAACCTCTTTTATAAAATATGGTAGTATTATATACACAAAGTGTTTATATTATGTGTAAGGAGAGTTTTTTGGAAATATCAATTATAATACCAGTTTATAAAGAGAAAAAAATAGATCTTTTTTTAAAAACTATTAAAAACAATAAAACACTGCAAAATTATGAGATTATAGTAGTTGATGGAGATGGAACTTCTAGTATAGATACTATATCGGTAAAAAATATAACTAAAATAAAATCAAAAAAGGGAAGGGCAAATCAGATGAATGAGGGAGCAAAATATTCTAACTATGATATATTACTTTTTTTGCACGCTGACACAGTTTTGCCAAACTTTGCACTAAAAAGCATAAATGAAGCACTAAAAAACGATATAAATGCAGGTGCATTTGATTTGAGCTTTGATACGAACAAGAAATCTTTGAAATTTATAGCCTTTGTTGCTAGTTTTCGCTCCTTTTTAACAAGACTTCCTTATGGTGACCAAGCAATTTTTATAAAAAAAGAAACTTTTAACAAGATAGGTGGCTACGAGGATATAAATTTGATGGAAGATATAAATTTAATGCAAAAATTAAAAAAACAAAACCATAAGATAAAAATTTTAAAACAAAAAGTGATAACAAGCCCAAGAAAGTACGAAAATAACGGTTTAATCTATAATACTCTTAGAAATTGGGTGCTCTCAAGCCTATATTTTTTAGGAGTAAACCCCAATAAATTAGCTAAGTTTTATACCTAATAATCCCTGACTACTTTATATGTTGGATTATCAACCTCATGAGTGCAAAATTTTCCCGCATTTTGTAAAGCTTCTATACAGTCATCACTTAAGTGTCTTAGTTTTAATTTTTTCCCAAGCTGTGTGTATTTTTTGGTTAATTTATCTATCGCTTCTACTCCACTTGAATCCATCACTCTAGTATTTGTAAAGTCAATTACTACATTTTTTGGATCATCTTTTATATCAAAAATATCATTTAAAAATTGTGTTGCTGAGCCGAAAAATAGAGGTCCATTTAGCTCGTAAACTTTTGTTCCATCTTCTTCTATTTTTACTCTTTTTGTCAATCTTGCTTGCTGATATGCAAAAACAAGTGCGGATATGATAACTCCAGCGATAACAGCAATCGCTAAATCTTCAAAGATAGTTATGATGGTTACGGTTAAAAGTATAAAAGCATCAGTTTTTGGCATCTTTTTAAGCCTATCTACACTAGCCCACTCAAAAGTTTCGATTGAAACCATAAACATGATACCAACTAAAACAGCTATTGGGATGATGCCTATTATATCCGAGAGTGAAACTACAAAGGTTATAAGCAATATCGCAGCCGCGGCACTTGAGAGTCTTGTGAGACCACCTGAAGTAAAGTTGATGATGGATTGACCTATCATCGCACATCCTGCCATGCCTCCAAAAAAGCCACATGCTGTATTTCCAACTCCTTGAGCTATACACTCTTTATTGCCACTGCCTCTCTTGCCGCTCATCTCATCTAAAACAGAAAGAGTTAAGAGAGATTCTATGAGGCCGACTAAAGCCAAGATGATAGAATATGGAAGTATCGTTATAAAAGTATCAAGATTAAAAGGAGCATTTGGGATAGAAAATTTTGGTAATCCACCACTTATATTTCCTAAATCCGAAACTGTTTTTGTGTCCACATGTAAAAAATAAGCCACAAGTGTAAGTGCGATAATTGCCACAAGACCGGCTGGAACTACTTTTGTTTTTTTTGGTAAAAAGTACATGATGAGCATAGTGATAATAACCAAAATATACATACTAAGATTTGCATCTTTGAAAAATTGAAATTGGCTCATAGCGATAACTACTGCTAAACCATTTACAAAACCAAATATAGCAGGTTGAGGAACAAATCTGATAAATTTCCCAAGTTTTGCTACGCCGATTGCGATTTGTATAAGCCCTGTTAATATCGTAGCCCACAAAACATACTCTAATCCGTGAGTTTGTGCGAGTGAAACCATAACAACAACCATGGAACCAGTAGCCCCACTTATCATGCCAGGTTTTCCGCCCACAAAAGCAGTAACCAAGCCCAATATGAAAGCAGTATAAAGCCCGACCAATGGACTAAAACCAGCAACCAAAGCAAAAGCTATGGCTTCTGGTACGAGTGCCACAGCAACAACAGTGCCTGAGAGTAGATCGTTTTTAGTGTTCGATGTATCATAATTTCTAAGTGTAAACATTTAGTTCCTAATTTTTATATGCTGTAGATTTTGAAGTTTGCGATTTTATCTAAAAGTATGTTAAATAATGATTATGCCGAATCAATATATTACTATTTCTTTTGTGTATTCTGACAATAATTCTGTTGGAGTATGGATCTTTACAATCTTTTTTGCCTTTCTCCAATTTCCATATAAATCTTTAAATTCTGGTTTGAAATCTTTAAAAAAGTCATGAAACCTGCTTTTCCCAAGAACTCCTACTGCCCATATTTGATCTTTTTCGTCAATATCTAGTATGATATTTGCAAGTCCTTGTTCAGCTGGTCCAGCAACATTTTTTGAGCCAAGTATCGGGTCATAAACACTAAAATGTGATGAACATACAAATACTCCACTATGCTTATATGCCGAAGTTTTTTTATTTCTTGGCACATAATTAAAAAAACTTGCATCTTTTCTTGGGTGTGTTAATTGATGCTGACAAATCGCAGATACTGCAACTATAGAGCCATTTTTACCAGCCCCACCTTTATATATATACTCGCTTCCATCAGATGCTTTGAGCTTTACATTTCTATTTGTAGGCATACCTAAATCTACAAGTAAAACAGGAGTTCCTTTATATGGATACTTAAATATATAATTAGTATCTTTTTTTAGGGAACTTGCTAAAATAGGAGTACCCACATCATTAACCAATAAGACTTTTTCATATGCTTTGTACATAG
>JALUXT010000177.1 GCA_027013245.1 Campylobacteraceae bacterium | reverse complement strand
CGATTATATCTTTTATATTGATTTCTGACATTTTTCTTGAAGCTTGGTTTTTTAAAACTTCAAGATTCTTGTATAGTGAAGAGATACTTTTTGCACTTAACTCTATCCTCTCTAACTCTAAAGAAGGTTCTTTTTTTGATAATAGTCTTGAGTTTAGCATGATAGATGTAACAGGCGTATTTAAATCGTGGATTAAATCTTTCAAAAAAACTTCTAATAGATATACGGCATTTCTTATAGGTTTTAGTGAATACTTAGCAAAATATAGTGAGAAAAAAAACATTATAAAGAGGATCACTAGCGAAATTTTTAGGACTTTATGTCTTAAGATGTCAAGGTCAGCTTTAAATTTTTTGCTACTATATATTATCTTAAGTATAAATTTATCGCTTTTAGGCATGGGTAAATACAAAACTAATCCACCTTCAAAATTTTTGATTTTTGAAATCTGGTATTTTTTATCTTTTTTGATAATATCAAGTGAGAATTTTTTACCTTGAAAATTAAAAGCATAATCCTTCATCTGATAGTATAAATCTTCTTTTGTAAGGTCCTTTCTCTCTTCATAATATAGATAGAATATACCGCCCCACAAAACTACGCTTGTTAAGAAAAAAATAGAAAATACCTTTAAAAACGACTCTTTCTCATATCTTTTCAATTTTATATCCTATGCCTTTTATATTTTTTATCTCTATGTTAAAAATTTTTCTAAGCTTGTTTATGAGAACTCTCAGAGCTGAATCGCTTGGTTTTTGCATTTCGTCATAAAACGCTGATTTGTGTACTACCATCGAAACATTTCGCAATAAAAGAGAAAATACAGCTTTTTCAACAACCCCTAGCTCTATCTCTTTTTCGTCTTTATAAATTCTATTTGCAAGTAAGTCAAATTTTATGTTTTTGTACTCTATAGAAGGGTTTTTCTTCTTTAAGATAGAGCTTATTCGTATCAAAAGTTCATCCATATCAAACGGTTTTTTTATGTAATCATCGCATCCACTATCAAATGCTTTTGATAAAGAGTCGATATCACGAAGTGCAGTTATGAAAAAAGCAGGAGTTTTGTCTCCCGCATCTCTTGATAGTTTTAAAAAATCCATACCATTTAATAACGGCACATTTATATCCAAAAGATACATATCAAATTTGTTGTCATATGTAAAATCTAGTGCCTCTTCGCCATCACTTGCCAAAGCAACATCGTAGCCGTCAGATTTTAAGATTTGTTCAAGTGTTTGAGCTAAGATTTCATCATCTTCGAGTAAAAGTATCTTTTTTGATTCATTTTTCATTTTGCCACTTTGATGATTAATTTGATGCTTATCATAACAAAAATAACCTCAACTATGCTAGCTAGGACAAGAGAGATATATAAAAAATGGTTTATACTTTGTGAATTATAGGCAATGGTCGCAAATGCGATTAATAAAGTAAGGGGCATAGAGTGCGACAAGCCTAGCAAAACCGTCTCTTTTAAATTCAGTATTTTGATAAATACAAATGAAGCTAGAATTCTAGGAATTATCATCAATAGAGTTATAAGTAGAGTGTTTAATAAAAGTTTTGACGAAAGCAAATCATTTATATTTAAAGTAGAACCAATATAGATAAAAAATATAGGCACTAAAAATCCAAATCCAAAAGAAGATAGTTTTTCAGGCAACTCTTTTTTGTGTTCGAAAAAGGAGTTTATAAAGATTCCAGCTATAAAAGCACCAAATGCGATCTCAAGATGCAAAAATAGCATGATTGCGATGAGTAAGAAAAATATACTCATGGAAAGCCGTATATCTTTCTCCTCATGGTCAACATGCGGCATTAATATGAGTTTCAATTCAGGATACCACCAAAATAAGATTTTTAATAACCTAAAAATGATGACGATAGCAATCATAAATAAAATTAGATAAGCGATAGATTTATAAAGCTCAATTCCCATACCAAATTCTAAAGCCGCACCTGCTAGAGTTAAAAGTATGATACTCGTAAGCTCGCCCATAGTGCCGATCACCATCGAAAGATTTAACCATTTTGTGGACTTGCTGTAATCTTTATATAGAGTTAGTATAAGCCCAACGGAGAGCATGGGCAGTATGATTATGAGGATTTTATTTAACTCAAAATATGAAACCCCGACAAAAGATATGATATAAAGAAGAAGGAGATATAAGATGCCTTCTTTGATGATGGAGCTTTTTTTATTGTAAAATATTCGCAAATTAACTTCCATCCCAGCCATCAACATGAGATAAAAGAAGCCAATCTCAGCTATGAGCTTAAAAAGATGATGCTCTTGCAAAAGTCCAAGAGTTGCAGCTATAGTGCCGAAGATTATCTCAGTAGCAGGTGTCGGTATATGAAAGAATTTTGAAAAAAAAGGAGAGATTGATAATATAATCGATATGGTTATAATTATAAGTATCTCATTCATGAAAGTAAATCATACTTACATATTAAGAACTGCAAGATTTCCATAGGGCTATCTCATATCCGGCTTTTTTTATCATCTCTATGTCTTTGCAAGGCTGGTCTCCTGAAGTAGTGAGATAGTTTCCTATAACTATCGCATTCGCACCTACATCAAAGATTTTGTTTTGTTTTGTTTTGAAAGTTATCTCTCTACCGCCTGCTACCATGAGCCTTGTTTTTGGAAATTCATCTCTTACTTGCTTGATGACTTTAAGAGCGTCATCTTCATCCATAGGGTTTACTTTTATAGGAAGCGCAGAGTTTGGATGAAAAAAGTTTAAAGGAATGGTAAAAGGATCAAGAGATTTTACACTTTGCAAAAAAGAAGCTCTGTCTTCTTCGCTTTCTCCTAGCCCAAATATTCCTCCGCAAACAAGCTTAAGTCCAGCTTCTTTTACATGTAAGCAAGTTTGATATCTTTCTTTCCAAGAATGAGTTTGGCATAGAGTTTTGTAAAAATTTTGAGAGCTTTCTAGGTTGTGATTATATAGCTCAACCCCAGCTTTTTTGAGAGTTTTTAATTGCTCCAAATTTGCCAAACCGTTACATGCGATGAGATTGATTTGAGGCACCTCTTTTTTAACAGCAATCGCACTTTGGCAAACAAAATCAAGCTTTTTATCGTCCAATCCTTTACCAGAAGTCACTAAACAAAAACCTACGGCTCCGTTTGCTTTTGCCTTCTTTGCTTCTTCTACAATCTCATTTATATCTTTATATTTGTATCTTTTTATGTTGGCATGATGTTTTGAGCTTTGGGTACAAAATCCACAATCCTCAGCACAACTTCCACTTGAAATGTTGCTAATGGCACATAAAAAGACTTCTTTTGACATACTATGCGTCTTCTTTTAGTTTGCATTTAGTGCATTCAAATATCTGTTTTTTCCTTAATTCTCTTGTTACCATCATCTCACCACATTCTGGGCATTTTTTATTTGTCGGTTGATAAGTTGAGACAAATTTGCATTTTGGATAATTTGCACAACCGTAAAATTTACCTCTTCTTGAAAATCGCTCGACTATATCGCCACCACAATCAGGACATTTTACACCCTCAACGACAACAACGGCTTTTTTCTCTGTCTTGCCTAGGTTTTTAGTATATTTACATTTTGGAAAAGTACTACAGGAGATAAATTCGCCATATCTTCCTTTTCTTTTTACCAATTCTTCACCACATTCTGGGCATTTTTCCCCTGTTGGGACAACAACTTTTAAGCTTTTTATGTTTTTCTTGCCCTCTTCTATACTTTCCATAAAAGGAGTGTAAAAGTCACTTAAAGTCTTTTGCCAGTCCGCCTTGTCTTCTGCGATGAGGTCGAGTATCTCTTCCATCTCGGAAGTAAAAGAGCTATCAACTACTTTTGGAAAATTTTTCTCCAGAAGGTCTATAACAGTAAAAGCTATCTCAGTCGGGATTATCTGTTTTTTCTCTATCGTTATATATAATCTTGCAACCAAAGTCGAAACAGTAGGTGCATAAGTAGAAGGTCTCCCGATGCCCAAAGATTCTAATTTTTTTATCAAACTAGCTTCAGAGTAGCGAGATGGTGGTTCTGTAAAGTGTTGATTTGCTTCTAGTTTGCTTAGTTCTACTTCTTGGTCTAGCTCCAAATCAGGCAAAAGTTTATCTTTGTCGCTTGCTCCATAAACTCTATAGTACCCATCAAACAAAAGTTTTCGTCCACTTGCTTTAAATTTTCCACTTGGGCTTTCAAATATCAAAGATTGGGATTCAAAAACAGCACTATTCATCTGTGAAGCTAAAAATCTATTGTAAATCAAGGCATAAAGTTTAAGCTCATCTGGTTTGAGATACTGCTTTGCCTTTTGCGGTGTAAAATCGACAATAGTTGGTCGTATAGCTTCATGAGCCTCTTGTGCACCTTTACTTTTTGATTTATAATATTTTGGTTTGACAGGAAGGTATTTTTCACCATAACTTGAGAGTATATGCTCCCGCGCTTTCTCGATAGCTTCTTTTGCAACATTTAAAGAGTCAGTTCTCATGTAAGTGATAACACCCATAGTGCCTTTGTCAGTTTTTACACCTTCATATAAAGTTTGAGCCAACATCATAGTTCTCTTAGGCGAAAACCCAAGAGCGCTAGAAGCACTTTGTTGCAAAGTAGAAGTCATAAAAGAAGGGCTTGGGCTACTCTTTCTCTCTTTTCTCTCAATCTTGCCAACTTTGAAACTCTCTTTTTTCAATCTCGACTCTATCTCTTTGGCTCGGTCACCTTGTCCAATAGTCATCTTTGAGATTTTATCTCCATCAAATTCAACCAAAGTGGACTCTATGTTTTTATTAAACAAAGCATCAATGCTCCAAAATTCAACAGGTTTAAATGCTCTTATCTCTTTTTCTCTATCTACTATAATCTTTAAACTTGAAGATTGAACTCGACCTGCACTCAAGCCTCTTTGCACTTTTGAAGCCAAAAGAGGGGAGAGTTTATAGCCAACTATCCTGTCCAATAATCTTCTGGTTTGTTGTGCATTGATACTTGAAAAATCAAGCTTTCTAGGGTTGTCAAGTGCATTTTGTATCGCTGTTTTTGTTATCTCGTGAAAAACTATGCGAGGTAAGTCGGCAGGGTTTTTCTTGATAGCAGTTGCGATATGAAAACCGATAGCCTCACCCTCACGATCCTCATCCGTCGCGATGTATATGGTCTCAGCTTTTTTTGCCAAATCTTTGATCTCTTTTACGATTTTTGAATGATCCCTCGGAGTTCTATACTCTGGGATAAACTTCCCATCCTCTATCTTTATGCCAAAACTGCTTTTAGGCAAATCCCTAACATGCCCTTTTGAGGCGATAACCGAGTAGTTTTTGCCCAAGAAATTTTTGATGGTTCGTGCTTTTGTCGGTGATTCGACTATGATTAAATTTTTCATTTTTTACCTATTTTTTACCTGTTTTATATATCAAATTTTCTTAGACTCAAACTTAGAGGCAAATCCTCCCGTTGGTCTAAGCCTCTAAGTTTGAGCCTAAGAAAATTTGATATATTTATAAAACTTTTTGTGAATTGTAGCGAAAACAGATAAATTTAGCTAATTTTTGTTGTTGCAATGCCATCAAATTTTTGAAAAATCAAATCCTAGTTTCTAAAAACTTCATACATTATGAATCCAAATCATCAAATAACTCATCTACAGTTTTAAAACTTTCCCTCTCTTTTGATTCTAACTCGTCAAGTGCTTTTTGAGTCTCTTTGGTTGGTATTTTGACTTCAAAAGGTAGCCCGTTGTTCAGTGTAATCATGTTGTTAAATACACTTATGGCTTGTGAATAAGTCAACTCGATTTTACTCAAAATATCTTTTGCTTGAAAGTAGTTTGTCTCTTCTATGCGGATTGTGGTTTGAGTCTTCATGAAAAACTCCTTTTTTTATATTTATCCCAAAATTAATTTAAAGCCAGTCATCTAATTTTATATTGTTAATTTTTTTGAACTCTTTTGTATTATTTTTGGAGAATTTGATTTTGCTATGCCTACTTGTAGCTCATAAATCACAATTGAAGGTATATATATCTCTTGTGGTGAAGTGCTGTCTGCTGTTTTTTGCTCTAACATAGAAGATATATATTTGCTTATAGATTAGGTTCATAGATTTTGCTAGTTTTTTT
>JALUXT010000176.1 GCA_027013245.1 Campylobacteraceae bacterium | reverse complement strand
ATGAACAATACAACTTAGCATGGAGTGCTTATGCAATAGTACCTAGTGGATCTTCTAACGACTTTAACCTTACTTTGTATTATAATTATCGACCTTGGGAAAATGAAAGATATGATCAAAATGCCAGTACTTCCGTTTTGATTGAACATGCCAGTACTTTCCGATTTGTACAAATCGGAAATGCTATAAGGATTAAACTCTGCATACACGATGACAATCGTAGTGGAAATTTTGATTTTGCATTTTGCAAAGAGAGAGTGGTATTCTGATGCGAAAAGGATTTTCTCTCTTAACTGCTATAATTTTTTTGGTATTAATTGCAACTATATCAGCCATCAGCATCTCCCTTTCAACGCAAACTGTAAAACAAACAACTGATATATATCTAAAAAATCAAGCTGAACTTCTTCTTAGAAGCGGTACAGAATTTGCTCTTCTTGCTATGAGTGGACATAATTATAATAGTTCTTGCTTAAACGATATCAACATGACATATAGTAATCAGTTTGACATAAATGTTAGCATCATGTATATAGGCAAAGGGCTTCCGTCAGGCTGTCAGACGCTTGATAACAATATCTCTACTGCTGACTCAAACAGAACAGTTATTATCGATACTTTTGTCTCCACAAAAGCAGATATCACAACTGAACCGATAAGACTTCACAGAAGAACTATCCAAAAACCGTAAATTTTCCTTTATATTTAAGGTTCATTTTGTTATACTTTTTCAATGGGTTTAGTATCGTTGCTAGCCCAAATTTCCCCTGACTTGGGGACGCAAAGGAGACAAGATGAATGTAAGTATCGTTGGAAAACAATTAGAGCTAACTGATGCTCTAAAAAATCATGTACAAGGAGCTGCTGATTCACTCAAGAAGTATAATTTAGATATCATTTCCGTAAGATGTGTACTTTCAGCTGATGAAAAAAATGGTAAAAAAGGTTTTAGTGTAGAGTTTGCTATCAATTTAGCTCATATGAATACAGTAGTCATTAAACAAAAAGACAAAGATGTATATGCTGCGATTGATTTAGCTATTGAACGAGCCAAAAAGGTCTTAAGAAGGCATCATGATAAAGTTACTAGCTTCAAAAAGAAAGAAGCTCCTAAAAATGTGGATATTACAGGTGATATTGATTATGCAGATGACGAGATAGTGCCTATGAGATTGGAAAGCTACAAGCCAATCGAAATTGATGAAGCTTTGCAAGAACTCAAAGGAAGCGATAAACAATTTATCATATTTCACGATAAAGAAGAAAAAGTAAGAATCATTTACAAAAGAGCTGATGCAAAATTTGGCTTATATTAGGCTATTTGCACAAAGGAGTCTATACTCCTTTGTGCTTCTCTTCTACCATTTTGTTTAGAAGTTCAAAGACTCTGACACTCTCTTCTTCCATCTTTGCCATTTTTGCAAGATAAAAATCTGCATTTCCTTTATTTAATCCATTCTTCCTTGTCTCTGACATACAAGAAATTACTGCATTATGAACACCATTATGAGGTTCCTTTAACATCTTATAGGCATTAGTGAAACCGAACAACTCTTTTCCTTTGACATCATACCATTTACCAAGCCTGCAATTATGCCCATCTACAAGTAGGCCAGCATCTTCTTTTTCATTCAATATAGCATTATATGCCTTTGTTTTATAGATAACATGGTCAATCTTAATGAGAGTTGCAAAACTTTTATCTTCCGCAAAGAGTACGGCACTTGATGACTCATTTGCATCATGATTAAATTCACACATAGACTCACGAAAACCCTCTATCGCCTCTGAAGAAGTTGAGGCGATTCCACTTATTTCATTTGTATTATTTTGGATGTCTTGTGTCTCTTGCTGAAGCGTTTGTACAGTTATAGCTATCTCAGAAGTTGCTTTTTGTGTACGCTCTGCCAGTTTTCTAACCTCATCTGCCACGACTGCAAAACCTCGTCCATGCTCTCCTGCTCTAGCTGCTTCTATGGCTGCATTGAGTGCTAATAAATTTGTCTGATCTGCTATATCTTTTATGAGGTTTACTACTGAGGTTATCTCTTCTGTTCTAGAACTTAGTGAATTTATAGACTCAGTAACACTTAAAATTAACTCTACCAAAGAGTTTAATTTTTTAGAAACTTCATCAGTAGCACTCATGCTCTCATCTGATTTTGAAGCAGTATTTTCTGTAAGCTTGGCTACTTTTTCCATAAATCCAATCACCTCAAGCATATCAGTCTGTAAAATTTTAAATGATGCCCCAATTCCTCCATTTAATTTTCCAAATTTATAACTTAGACCTGTCCTCAAACTCTCTATACTTGCGTTCAAGATACCATCAACGCCTTTTGAAATCTCTTTGCTTGATGCATAAAAAAGCCCTTTTAAACCAGCTAGATACATTTTTCTATGACTTTTACCTTTACTAGCAAACTCTACTGCAGTATTGGCATCTCTCATATAAGCCTCAACTTGATCAAGTAAGTCATTTATACCCCAAGCAGTTTCGGCGAGTGGATCTTTGAGATTTATATTTATGATTCTGTCATCCAAATCGCCACCTGCAGCTTTTGCAACAACTCTGTTAATTTTTTGTGCTAAATCTGATTTTTTGTTTTTTGAGCCGAACATAAGATTATCCTTGTAGTGAGGCTATCAGCTCGTCATAGCTAACGCCTTTTTCTTTTAACAAATCATTCAAAAACTTACCTGAAGCTTCCATGCCACCAGTTCTCTCAAGCTCTAGTAATTTAGCATATAAATCACCTGTGACTTTTACGCCCTCTTCACTTGGTTTTCTTCTTACAGAATAATACCCTATTATATTACCCCGTTCATCTAGTGAAGCAGAAACATTGGCATAAACCCAATAGTATCCTCCATCTTTAGAGAGATTTTTTACAAAGGCAAAGATTTCCTCTTTGTTTTGAATTCTATCCCATAAAAGTTTGAAAACGATGCGAGGCATATCTGGGTGTCTGATTATATTGTGTGGAGCTCCTATAAGCTCTTTTTCGCTGTATTTTGCAAGCTCCATAAAGATTTGATTGCAGTAAGTAATCTTACCTTTTAAATCAGTTTTTGAAACGATAAAATCATTTGTTTTTAAATCATATCTGCTAGAATTTGGCGTTGGTCTATCCATCTTAGCTCCATTTTATTAGAATTGATTTATTTTACCCTAATAGTTCTTTGACTTTTTTTAAAGTTTCTTCATCCTCACTTATGTCAAACCAAACAAAGCTTTTTCCGCTTTGAAAGATACCTTTTAACATATCTCCACCCTCTCTATACTTTAAATCAAGTTCAGCGATATCAAATCCACTAACACTTTTGGTAAATTCTTCAAGTCTTGTGCTTTTTAGTAAATTTGTATATAAAAAACAGTATCCTTTTAATCCATTTCTACTAACTCGCCCTCGAAGTTGATGCAAACTAGCAAGCCCAAGCCTCTCCGGAGCAACTAGTACAATAGTAGTTAATTTTGGCAAAGAGATACCAACTTCAATCACAGTAGTCGAAACTAAAATGTTGCCTTTTTTACTAAACTCTTTTAAGACTTCTTCCTTGTCTTTGTCTTTTCCAAAAGTTACATATACTTTTTCAAATTTCTTTTCCCAAAATCCCCTGCCCTCTTCTATCGACTGATAATCTATACTTTCACTCTCTTGCACTAGTGGATAAACTATTATAGTTTGGTGTCCTTCTTTTATCTGTCTTTCTATATGTTCGAGTAAATTTGAAAATCCACTTTTTCTTATGATTTTTGTATCTATATTTTTTTCAAAAGGCAACTCTTTTATATAAAAAAAATCTATCAAAGATGAGTGCATCATACTAAGAGTTCTAGGTATTGGAGTAGCTGAAAATTGCAAAAAATGCGCTCTTTTATCACCCTCTTTTGCAAGGTTAGAGATTTTAGCTCTTTGATTTGTTCCAAATCTATGTTGCTCATCCACCATAACCAAGTCGATCTCGGGCAACTCTCGAAACAAAAGAGCATGAGTGCCTATGATAAAATCAAAATCAAGCAAATCATCTACTTTTTTACTCTTTTGTGTAACCAATCCAACCCTTACATGTGAGGGTAAAAATTTCTTTGCTTCAACATATATCTGATTTGCAAGAACAGTGGTTGGAACCATCAAAATAGCTCTTTTTGGATAGCACATAACCACGCTTGCTAGTATCACTATAGTTTTACCACTTCCAACATCACCCATTATCAATCTTTTTGCAGCATTGTTTGATTTGAAATCATCTTCTATCTCTTTGATGCATTTTTTCTGGTCATTTGTCAAAACAAAAGGCAAACTTTTTATGAACTCAATATTACTTGAGAGAAGTCTATTTTTAGTTTTATATTTTATATTTTTTTTACTCAAAGTTTTTAGATATGTATAAATCTCAACAAATTTTAAACTTTTTAAAATCTCCTTATTGTAACCATTTTGGATAAAATCAATCAAAAATTTATGTGTAGGAAAATGCAATAAAAGCAGATTTTGTATGTCCTGTTTTCTTATTCCCTCGTCTAAAAGATTTTTTTCATTTAAGTATTTTTTAGCAAGGTTTTTCATCATGGCATTTGGCACAGTAGCTTTGTACTTTACATTTATAGTGTTTATCTCTTTTAAGATTTGAGGTTGCTGGAGCTGAATTCTTCCCGCACTCCAGATGACTTTCCCCTTTACATGTAAGCTCTCACCAACTTTAAAAATCTTAGAATGATAAGGGCTAGGTCTAAAAACAACTGCATCTATCTTTTCGTCCCAAGTTTTACAAAAAAACTTGATACTCAGCGCTTTTGCACTTCTATGTGTACTTAAAACTTCTACTTCTATGCAATTTTTTTGATTTATATTTGGAGTTTTTGAGATAAAATTATCTTCGTAAGATTTAGGGATTAGAAGTGCCAATTCGGCAAAACTACTAATCCCTAGCTTTTTCAAATATTTACTATCGTTATTCACTTAGTCACTATTGAGAAACTAAGTTTTTCGATTTCAGTATGTTTTTCTATAAAATCATTCAAATCTTTCAAACTAAGTTCTTCAATCTCTTTTAAAACTTTTTTAGAATGCCCTAATTTATAACCATTATAATACTCAAAAAAAGCACGACTTAATCTTTGAGAAAGAGTTTCATTTCTAAGCGGTTCACTTCCTAATATAAATTTTTTAGCTTGTTCAAGCTCATCTTTTGTTGCACCATTTTTCACAAAATCAAATATCACTTTTTTTACTGTTTTTTTGGCAACATCAAGTGTGCTTATTTTTGTTTGTAAATATCCATTAAATGCACTGTGAGACTTACTAGTGCTAGCACCCGCATAGACTGAATATGCCAAACCTTTTTTTACCCTAACTTCTTCCATAAGCCTGCTTCCAAAACCGCTCTCGCCCAATATAAAACTTGCTACTTTAGATTTATATATATCTTTATCCCCACTTTTCATATAAAATGGTGCTCCAAAATATATATAAGCTTGATCGGTGTCTTTTTTGACAATTTTCTCTTTTTCACTAGGACTTGTAGCATAGAAACTCATCTTTTCTTGCTTTCCTGCGCTTAAATTTTCCAGTATCGGTTTAATTGCTTTTTTAAGCTCACCCTCACTTATATCTCCACCTGCTACTATAATAATATCTGATAAACCCATATGAGTTTTATAAAAATTCTCAATATCTCCTAGAGTTAAGCTATTTATGCTTTTTTTATCTCCTAAAGATGGATTTTCTAAAGGAGTATTGGGATATAAAATCTTTTTTAAATTTACACTTGCGATATAATCAAAATCTGTTTTTTTAGCAGAAATTCTGCCTAAAAATTCACTTTTTACTTTCAAAAAACTATCTTTCGTAAAATTTGGATCAGCTATAAGATCCTTCAACATCGAAGTCCCAAATAAAAATTGCTCTTTCAACGATGACAATTCATAAACTAAAGTTTGTGTTCCATTGTTCACGCTAAGATTTATAGCTCTTTGGTCTAATATATCTGCACTTTTAAGTGAGCCTAGTTTTTTATTTCCTTCATTTAACATGCTAGCAGTAAACTTAGCAAGTCCTGCTTTAGCACCATCTTTTATGCTTCCGCTGTTTTTAACTACGATTTGCAACGAAACAATAGGAAGATG
>JALUXT010000175.1 GCA_027013245.1 Campylobacteraceae bacterium | reverse complement strand
TTTTTTCTAGCTACTTTTCTTTTTGCCATCTGTTTCCCTTTGAGACTCTAATTAGCTTTTGCGCCGACGGTTCGTTTCTTACCTTTTCGTGTACGCGCATTAGTTTTTGTTTTTTGACCTCTAACAGGAAGTCCTCGTCTATGTCTTAGACCTCTATAGCTACCCATGTCCATCAAAGCTTTGATATTCATAGCTACACTTTTTCGCAAATCACCCTCAACTGCATAATGCTGTTGAAGTTCATTACGGATAGAAGCTATCTCTTCTTCTGTTAGTTCACTTGCTCTTTTATCATAAGAAATGCCTGTTGCATCTAATATCAATCTTGAGCTTGTTAAGCCTACTCCGTAGATATATGTCAATGCATACTCTACTCTTTTCTTGTTTGGAAGGTCTACACCTGCAATTCTTGCCATGGTTATCCTTGTCTCTGTTTGTGTTTTGGATTTACGCAAATGACTCTAACGACACCTTTTCGTTTTATCACTTTGCACTTATCGCACATCTTCTTTACAGAAGGTCGTACTTTCATGATCTTGCCTTTGTTTTTTTTCCACTGAAATTCAAGCAATTTAAAAAATCACTCTCTAAGTAAACTGTCACAGGTTTAGCGATGTTTTACTAAACCAACAATTGAAAAAATAGTGGTTTTTTTTCAATTCTTCTTCACACAGTTTTACAAAAGGTATGAATTATATCCAAGTTTTGCTAATACTTTACTTATGCCTGTAAGTAATTCTACCTTTATCTAAACTATAAGGTGTTAATTCAACTTTCACCTTATCACCTGGCATTATTTTTATATAATGCATCCTCATCTTTCCTGCTATGTGACATAGTATCACATGCTTGTTTTGAACTTCGACTTTAAAAGTTGCATTTGGCAATGCCTCTATAACTTGTCCGTCTATTTCAATAACATCATCTTTAGCCATATATTCTCCTATTTGTCATCTTTTTTTGGAAGTAAATTCCTAAAAAATTCACACGCTACTGAAGCTTGACCTTGCGGTCAGAAACTTTTATTCCTATCTTGTTCGTTCTAATTGATTTATATCTACTAGAACAAAATCTTTCACTTCTCTACTCTACTGAGAGTATTTCTGCTTTGTTGTTGATTATCGCCATCGCGTGTTCATAGTGACTTCCACGCAAGCCATCAGCTGAAGTTACTGACCATTTATCATTTAATATCTTTGCTTCACTCTCTCTTTGACAAATCATCGGCTCCAAACAAAAAACCATGCCATTTTTTATCTTTGGACCTTGTTTTGGATTATTGCCTTCAAGATAATTTGGTATTTCTGGCTCTTCATGCGGTTTTCTACCTAATCCATGTCCACAAAAGCTTCTCAGTGGAACAAAACCTCGAGAGTGGATAAAATTTTCCAACTCATAGCTTAATTCTTTAAATCTCATACCAGCTTTGATAAAATCTATAGCATGATAAAGTGCATCTTTTGAACATGCAATTAAATCTTCATCTTCTTTGGATATTTTACCAACACCCATCGTGATAGCTGCATCTCCAAACCATCCGTCAAGTTTAGTACCGATATCAAGACCGAGTATATCACCATTGCGCACTTTATAATCAGTTGGTATTCCGTGAATTATCACTTCATTTACAGAGGTACAAACGCCAGCTGGAAAACCATATAATCCTTTGAAAGCTGGTGTTGCACCATGAGTGAGTATGAAATCTTCACCCATGGCATTGATCTCCAAAAGAGACATACCAGGGTGAACTTCTTTTTCTAGATAATTTAGAGTTTTCGCTACAATTTTATTAGCCTTAGACATTTTAGCGATGTCTTTTTGCGTTTTAAGGGGAATAGCCACTTTTATAAACCTACTGCACTAAGAGTTTCGTATTTACTCATATATACTTGTGCTTCTATCTTTCTCATGGTATCTAGGGCAACTTGAACAACAATCAATACTGCAGTTCCACCAAAATAAAATGGAACACCCATAAATTTTACCAAAATCCATGGAAGAGTTGATATAAGTCCTAGATAAATAGAGCCCCAAAATGTCAATCTACTAGCTACATCATTTAAAAAATCAGCTGTATGAATTCCTGGCCTAACTCCTGGTATAAAACCACCTTGTTTTTTAAGATTTTCTGATATATCTTTTGCATTAAATACAATTGATGCATAAAAATATGAAAAGAAAATTACAAATACAAATGTTAATCCATTAAACACATAGCTTCCAGGACTCAAAAAGTCTTTTATGCTAAGTACTATTGGATTTGTACTTGCTTGCATCAAAGTTGATGGAAACATCAAAATTGCACTAGCAAAAATAGGAGGAATAACACCACTAAGGTTTACTTTAATTGGTACATAATTCATGATTCTTTTGTGTTGATTTTGCATCATCACTTTTCGTGAATACGATATGGGAACACGGCGTTCACCCATCTCTACATAGATAATGGAACCAACCGTCACTAGGATAACAACTAAAATTGCCAAGACAATTAAAAAGTTTAATTCTCCTGTGTTTACTAGATTTATAGTACCACCAATTGCGTGAGGGATACCTGAGACGATACCAGCAAAGATAATCAAGCTGATACCATTTCCTATACCTCTTTGCGTGATTTGTTCACCTATCCACATCAAAAGCATAGTTCCTGTTAGCATTGAAGCTGCAGCTATCGCCATAAATGTAGTTCGATCAATCATAACAGCACTCTCTCCACCTCTTCCTGTTAAACTTTCAAGTCCCATAGAAACACCGAGTGCTTGGACTATCGTAATAGCGATAGTTGCATAACGGATGATTTGCATGTACTTAGTCATACCATCTCTCTCTTTTTTCATTTTACCAAGAGATGGAAAAGTGGCAGCCAATAGCTCCATAACGATTGAGGCAGTGATGTAAGGCATAATTCCAAGAGAAATTATACTAAGTCTTTTTGCAGCATTTCCACTAAACATATTGAACATGCCAAGTGCATTTGAGCTATTTGAATCGAAAAACTCTTTTACAACATCTAAATTTACACCAGGTACTGGCACATAAGCTAGTATCCTGTATGCAAAGATGAAACCAAGTGTGATTAAGATTTTTTTTGTTAAATCCTTACTCATTTTACTGTCTCCTTATTACTAAGCATTGCCAAGTAAAAATTCAAATCACCAAGAACGGAAGCAAAAGCATCCGCAAATATCTTATTTGTATTTTCTATGGTGATAAGAATTGTTAAAATTATTTTATTTTTTTCTTGAAACAAAGTTGTTTTACTTATTCATTCCGCTGTAAAGCACATTTTCATCTTTGATTTTAGCTATAAGTTTTTCTACGCCTTCACCAATTAGTTTAACTTTCTTAACAGAATTTGAAATCTTATGTATAGTTCTTAAGCTATCCATTGTGATCTCTTCAAGTGTTGCTACTGATTTAATTTTTCCAATATTTATAACATAAGGCTTGATAATACCAGAGTAAAATCCAACTTTTGGAAGTCTTCTTTGAAGTGGTTGTTGACCACCTTCAAATCCTCTTTTTATACTATAACCTGTACGAGATTTTTGTCCGTTTGAACCTCTGCTTGCTGTTTTACCCATACCAGATGCTTGGCCACGGCCTTTTCTCTTTGATTTATGAGTAGAATTGCTTGCTGGTGTTAAATTATTTAATGCCATTGCCTATCCTTACTTTTTACTTTTTAACATACTAAGAGCTTTAAGAGTAGCTCTTACAACATTTGAAGGATTATTTGAACCTAATGATTTAGTTAAAATGTCTTTAATTCCAGCTAATTCAACAACAGGACGAGTTGCACCACCTGCGATGATACCAGTTCCTTCGCTCGCTGGTTTAAGTAAAATTCTACTTGCGTTAAATTTAACTTCTACATCGTGCGCTATGGTTGAGCCTTTAACATTTACTTCCATTATATTTTTGAAAGCATCATCAACAGATTTTTTAATCGCATTTGGAACTTCTTTGGCTTTACCAAATCCGTATCCTACAAGTCCTTTTTTATTGCCAACTACTACCAAAGCAGTAAATCTAAATCTTCTACCACCCTTGACAACTTTTGTTACACGGCCAATGTTTACGATAACTTCTTCAAATTCTTCTCTATTATATTTTTCCATTATATCGTCCTTTAATTACAGTGTAATACCGTTAGCTCTAAGGCCATCGGCAAAAGCAGCCACAACACCATGATAGAGGTAACCATTTCTGTCAAACAAAACTTTTTCTAATGATTTAGATTTAAGAGTCTGCGCAAATACTTTTGCGAGTTCGCCAGCTCCTGTTTTATTTGCTTTTAGTCCTAGTTTGTTGCCATCCACGCAAGCTAGCGTAATACCATGTGCATCATCAATTGCTTGTGCATAAATAGCTCTATTTGATTTAAAAATAGATACTCTAACCAATTCGCTTGTGCCAGAAATTTTAGCTCTTACTCTTCTCTTACGCTTAATTCTTAAATTAACTTTGCGTTTTAAAATATTTTTTCTCATTTTAACCTCTATTTCTTAGCTGTTTTTCCGGCTTTGCGGATAATAACTTCATCAGAATACTTAACACCTTTGCCTTTATATGGCTCAGGTGGTCTAAATGCTCTAATTTCAGCTGCAACTTGACCAACGACTTGCTTATCTGTTCCTTTGATGGTAACAACATTCTTTTCAACACTGATTTGAATCTCTTTAGGAAATTCATAATTAACAGGATGAGAAAAACCAAGCAATAGCTCAAGAGTATTGCCTTTTACAGCAGCTCTATAACCAACACCATTTATCTCTAGCTTTTTTTCATAACCATCAGTTAAACCGATGATTATATTTTGGCTAAGAGATCTATAAGTTCCCCAAAATGCACGATCTTTTCTATCGTCACTTTTAGAAGCAAAAATGATATTTCCATTTTCGATCTTTACGCCAACATTATCTTTAGTATCCAAAGTTTTTTGAACACTGCCTTTTTTAAATTCCAACACAGCACCATTGATTTTCACTTCAACTCCACTAGGGATAGCTACTGGTTGTTTTCCAATACGAGACATTTTTTTCCTTTTACTTGTCTACGATAAGTTACACTTCATATGGATATCGAATACCATAAAAAGAAAATTTCTTACCAAATGCTACAAAGAAGTTCGCCACCAAGCCCAGCTTTGTGTGCATCTTCATTGCTTAAAACACCTTTTGATGTGCTTACTACTATAGTACCATAACCGTTTTTAAAGCGTTTCATATCATCTTTACCTTTGTATACTCTTCTACCTGGCTTTGATATTTTTTTCACTTCAGTTATAACACTTTTACCATTATTATCGTATTTGATTACAACTTTGATAAACTTTTTATTGCCATCAGCTTTTACATTAAAACTTTCTATATAGCCTTTTTCTTGGAATACTACCAAAACTGCTTCTACTAGCTTTGAATGCATAAGTGTTGTAACATCTAGTTTCCTCATAGCTGCATTTCTTATTCTTGTTATAGAATCTGATACAAGATCATTAATCATTATATTTCCTTACCAACTTGCTTTTTTAAGTCCGGGAATCAGACCTTCATTTGCCATTTTTCTTAGACAAATTCTACATATACCAAAATCTTTATAAACAGAATGAGGACGACCACAAATTTGACATCTAGTGTATGCTCTTGTGCTAAATTTGGCTTTTCTTTTAGCCTTAGCTATCATTGATTTTTTTGCCATCTTAACGACCCTTTGCGAATGGTAGTCCGATTAGTTCAAGAAGCTTAAATGCTTGCTTGTCATCACCGGCTGTTGTTACAATTGTTATATTCATTCCGTGAGTTTTAAGTATATCATCATACTCAACTTCAGGGAACATTAATTGCTCATCTAAACCAAAATTATAGTTTGCTCTACCGTCAAATCCATTTCTTGGAAGACCTCGGAAATCCTTTACACGAGGAAGTGCAACAGCGATTAATTTGTCTAAAAATGCATACATTCTCTCATCTCTAAGTGTAACTTTTACACCTACTGGATAACCTTCTCTAACTTTAAAACCAGCAACTGATTTTTTAGCAACTGTAACCACTGCTTTTTGCCCAGCTATCAATGAAATAGTATCAGTCATATTTTGAATGATCTTATTATCACTTCCATCAGCTCCAGCACCAACGCTTATAA
>JALUXT010000174.1 GCA_027013245.1 Campylobacteraceae bacterium | reverse complement strand
TTTAGAGGATTTTAAAAATAAAAAGATAAATATCCTTTTTGCCACAGATATAGCAGCTCGTGGACTAGATATAGATGATATAGATTGCGTGGTAAACTACGACCTTCCCCGCTCCCCGCTTGATTACATACACCGCATAGGAAGAACGGCTCGCGCTGGAAAATCTGGAACGGCCATAAGTTTTATAACACATGAAAATAGTGAACATTTTAAACTAATAGAAAAAAGATGTCAAATTTCTTTAAAAAAAGAGCAGATAAAAGGTTTTGAATTGACTGGCATCCCTCTAAAACAAGAAAAAGGAAAAGCTCCAATCAAAAGTAAAAGAAAGAGTAAAAAAGACAAATTAAGAGAAAAAAACATTTAAAATTATTTTTTTCTTGTTTTTTAAACTATGTTAGAATATAATGGATAAAAAAGGAGGATATTATGCAAGTTAACAGTTATGTTTTTCAATCACATTATCCTAGCCCTGTTCAAGTTGGAAGAATTGATAATTCAAATCATGAGAGTGAAAAAACACAAGACGGAAAAAATAACAGAGCCAAAGATAATGCCCCTGCATCAAAAAATGCAAATACTTTTGAAAATATTAGTATAAAAGAAACTCAATCAAAAATAGCTCCAAAGCATATATTAAATACTTATGCCTAAGACTGCGACACTTAGGATAATTTATTATGAATTAAACTGTAAACTTTAACTAAGCACTATCATAGTTACTTGGCTTGGAGTCAAAGACATGCCTGGTGCATTCATGAGCTCTCCATTTTGGGCTGTTAGGCTTGTTAATTTTACTGCTGGGACACCTTCGAGCATCAGTGTTTCACTTCCTAGTATAAATTCTGTTGGACCCATTACCATCCCTGACATCAAACCAAGGTTTACGCCTGGTTCATCACCTATGCTTATAGGTATCTCACTTACCATATTTAGAGTTGGCATTCCATCAACTAGTATGTTTAGGTTTACAGTTGGTGGCAGGGCGACTGTACTCATAGATATATTTGGATATGGTATTGGTATAGGACCTACTGGAGTTGGCGTTAAACAAACATCTGGAAAACCAAAATTTAAACCTTCGCACATCGTTAATTGAAACATTTTTATATCCTCTTAGCCCATATTTATTTGTCTAGCATCTATTTTTGCTTGTTCTTCAGCGATTAAGATACTGTTTTTTACTTGTTTTATATCGCTATCTTTTACAATTTTTCTACTTGAGTTACAATGATGCTCTTCATGACCATCTGTATAATGGATTAACGATTTATTTTGCATACTAAAACTATCTATTATCCCTTTATAAGTGGAGGAAATTAAGTTTAGAGTTTTTGATGTAAAATTCGCAATATCAGCCAAAAAACTTACTTTTGAGATCACAATATTTGCACTATCTGAAAAAGCATAGAGTGTATCTTTTGAATTTATATGCATATTAGCATCACTTGAGAGTTTTAAATCTCCTTGCATAGTAGATATATCAAGACCATTTTTTGCGATGATTTCAAGTGGGCTTTGCTCTTTTCTTTCTAAAATATTTGTGATATATATATCAAATCCATCAAAATACACTGCTACTTTATCTTCATCTTTTGGTTCTATCAAACAACTTGTTGCTTTTTTTGCACAAAGGAGTATATCCCCGATAGCAACTATGTATTTATCAGATTCTATGCTTTGGATTGTAGCACTATATGTGCTTTTAAGAGGTTTTAGATTTTCCAACAAAGAGCTTCCCTCTTTTAAGGATATCATGTGATTTTTAGTTTGCTCGACTGATATTTCTTTCATTTTTCACTCTTATCTATTGTTTTATCTGCTCTCCAAGATTCAGCCTCGGCTAGCTCTTTGTCTGTTTTTTGCATCCCTATACAAATAGCTTGGTTGATATTGGAGTTCTCTAATTGTATCATGTGTATCAATGACCTTGTGAGATTTGTATTTTTAAAATTAACATTTTTAAAATCTGCGTAACTTAGATTTGCAAATCTCATATCAGCATTTTTAAAATCACTATTTTGACAAACTGTTTTTACAAAATATGTTTGAACTAGATTACTTTTACTAAAATCACTAGTATCTATCATAGTTTCTTGAAAATTACACTGATATAAATCAGCATTTTTAAAATCGCATGAGTTTACTTTTGCCTCCATAAAGATAGCATTTTTTGCATTTACTCCCACAAACGAGCTATTTGATAAATCACATTTTAAAAAATTGCTTTTGCTTATGTTTGAGCCATTAAAATTGCTTTTGCTTATGTTTGAGCCATTAAATGCAACCATATTTAAGCTTGTATTTGAAAAATTTTGTTCTGATATATCACACTCCATTAAAACAACTTTAAGCAGACTCGTTTTTATAAATTTTGCATTTTCCATATGAGTTTTAAAAAAAGTGGTTTTAGCAAGTTCACACTCCATAAACTTTGCACCCCCACAAGAACCCTCAAAAAAAGTGGTTTTAAAAAACAGAGTCTTTTGAAACTTTGCATCTTTAAAAGATGATTTAGTAAAATTTGCTTGAGTTAGATTTGTTCTGCTAAAATCTCCGCCATCAAAATTCATATTTGAAAAAGAAGTTTTACTCATATTTGCCTCTGTAAAATCAGAGTTTATCAAACTCAAGTTTTGCCAATTTAATCCTTCAAAATCCACATGCGAGAAATCAACATTCTCAAAACTGCATTTTTTGAAACCTGTTTTAGCAATCTTAGAGTATGAAAAATCTACATTTTTAAATGCTATATTTTCAAATCTAACTCCCTTAAAATCATACTTACTTAAATCAATCTCTTCTATTGTATCATTTGCTATAGTGATGTCATCTTTTATCTTTTGGAATATCTCTTCTTTAGTCATTTATAAACCTCAATCTATCTTCAAGGTTACTTCTTTTTAAATTTGCACCATCAAATTTTACTTCATATTGCTTAGTTTTATAAAACTCTACAGAGTATAGATTTGAGTGAGAAAAATCACACTCTTTCATGTCAACTCCCCTAAGAGAGCCTTTAAAAAGATTTATACCTTTAAAATTACACCTAAAAAGTTCGCTATACTCGTATCTTGCTTTTTTAGCAACACATGCACTAAAATCACACTTATTAAGCTTAGATTTTCTTATGAGCGAATTATCGAGTATGGATTCTCTTATTTGATTATTTTCCAACACTGCTTCGATAATACTTGTTTTTTGCATTTCACATCTGTTCAATAAACAATCTGTGAATGTACTCTCTTTTAGTACCCTTAGATTTTGTATATCGCTATTTGAGAAGTCACAAGCTTTTGCATGGGATTTAAAAAATAACATAGACTTTGCGACTACTTGGATAAAACTTATGTTTTGCAAGATAGATTCATTGAAAGATGGTTTTTTTATAGTAGTTGTTTTAAAAGTACTCTCTTTTATAAGCGTTTTAATAAAACTAGGATTTTCAAAATCACAATCCTCAAAAGTGCAGTTTTGCATCTCAATATCTTTAAAAACCAATCCTTTTGCTTTTACATTTCTAAACAGAGTCTCTTTCATATCAGCTTTTTCAAAAAAAGCTTGTTGCAAATCTGCATCTTTAAAAACAGTTTTTTCTAATTTTGTATCTTTAAAGATAGTCATCTTAGCACTTACTCCAGTTAAATTTGCCTCTTTGAAGTCTGTTTTTATGCAATTTGCTTGGTCAAGTATGGCTCCGCTTAGATTGGCTCCGCTTAGATTTGTCTCCTTTAAGTTTGCCCTCCTCAAATCGACTCCACTTAAGTCTAGGTTTGAAAGGTCTAGGTTTGAAAGATTTTTATTTACCAATGATTTTGTCTCTTTACATATCTTAACAACATTTTCTACGGTTAATTTTCCGCCATGGGGATTTTGTGGGTCTATGCCAGCTTCTTTCATCTTTTTCTTTGCCCAATCAGGAAAAGGGTCAGCTAATTTTTTCTTTGCAATTTCTAACTTTTTCAATCCATCTTGCTCTATTTGAAGACATTTTTTAGCAGATTGAACAGCTTTGATTTTTTCTTCTTCTAGTTTTTTTATCTTTTGGCTCAAATCTATACTATGTGTTTTCTCTAAGTCCTTAAGTTTTGCTATATTTTTATCAAAAACTTCTTCTACCTCGGAAGGTTTTATATCCATATCACTTTTGGGTGACTTTTTGCTTAAGTCGATTGGCTCAAGTCCTTTTTCTTTTAGTAGTAAGTTTGCTTTTTCTACAGACTTCTGTGCATCTGCGAGCATCTCTTTTTTTAAATCCTCTCCTTGTTGTTTTAGCTCATCTTTTAATTTTTCTGTTTGTATTTTTGTTTTTTTGATAATGGAGCTAGCACTATAATCTCTTTGTAGAGGCAATTTTAACGATATACCCAAAGTAAGATTTTTTATAAATTCTTCTCTTATATCTATTTTGTTTTTATGTAAATCAAAAATATCTTCATACTCTTTGAGTTCAAATTTTTTAGAATTTGGTAGTTTTTCCAAGTTTTCATCTTCTTGCAGATAAAAAACAACGGAGGCATTTTCTATCATCTCTTTAGCTTTTTTAGATACTTTTGATATATCTTTACAAGATAAAACATTACAAATATCATAAACTTCTTGATCTAAAAGATAAGACTGTATATCATCATCTTTAAAATAAAACAGAGGGTAATAGTTATCATTTTCTTGCAGTATAAGCTCAGCTTCTTCTTTTGAGCCAAGTATGATTTTGTTTTCAATATTTAAATATACTAGCTTAGCATCTTCAAATCTTGAAAGCACAAAACCTTGCTTTAGGATTATATCTTTTTCATCACTCAAACCCCATTGCTTGGCTGGTATGATTTGTTCTGTAGCATTGTATCCTATCCATGATCTTTTTATAGTCTGTTTACTTAAACCTAGATTTTGTAGAGTGGCTAAAGATTTTTTATCATTTTGTAGGTATTTAACACTTTCGCAAAGAAAATCAAATGCAAAATCACTCCATCCTTTTTCTTTATCTTTAAAGGCATCAAAGTCTATAGTTGCTTTTTTCTCCTCAGAGATATTTGGATTGTCTTTAAGTGTTTGAAGCTTATCATCTGCTTCTTTTAGTGCCTGATTTTTCTCTTTTGTGAGTTCTTTTGCACTGTTTATTGCTTGAGATATTTTATCTTTTGTTAAGTGCAGTTGGAGTTTTGTTTTTTCAAAAGCATTCAAATCTATCTTTGTTATATGTCCAAATTTCTCTTTTAAAATAGCGAGTTTAGGCTCTGAGCTCTCTATCCTTTGGAGTGCCTTATCAACATTTGCTAAACTTTTGCTCTCTTTTTCTTCTAAAGTGTATTTCAGAGTTGGTCTTTTTCCATTTGTTTTTGCGATAGACTCTTTTATGTTTCTTGGTATGTCAAAAGCTTTATCTTTAGCTATTTTTATCTTTGCCTTCGCCTCTTGAGTGGCAGGATTGTCCTGTGGCACTTTTCTTTTTAACTCTTCTTTTTGAAGCTCATAATACTCTTTTAAAGTTTTTGAGTTTTCATCTGGTTTTATCGTTTTGATATTTAAGTATTTTACATCACCATAAACTTCATCGGCTATCTCGGTCACACCTCTAAAGATGATTAATCCTCTTTGGATTTCAGGAAAAAGCCAAATAGTATCTCTTTTTAAGCTCACCTCAACAAAATCCTCTACCTCTCTTCTTTTTTGCTTTGTTATAAAACATCTTACAAAAGAATCTGGGATTTTGGAGCTTATCTTTTGTTTGTCTGGGTGCATATTTACAAGTGTAATCTCTTGTGAGGGTTGAAAAAAATCATCACTTTGCTGGTCTAGTGGTGCGATATTGAAGAAAGTATAATCCATGTCTTTTGCAAACCCTGGCCACAACTCTTTTTTCCATTTTTCATCATAAGTACCTAGTTTTTTCATATTTTCTTTTGATGTGAGTTTTTGAGGCATAAAGCCAGCTGGTTTTATCTTTTGTGTTTTATCTACCATCAATCTTTTTGGGTCTTCTATGTTTGGCAAAAGATTTTCATCTCTAGGTACTGCCAAATCATAAATCAAAGGCATCTTTTTAAATGGCTTTGGTTTACTTATAAAAGTATTTTCCCATCTTCTATCGCCAAATACATACAGTTCTTTTTTTACATCTCCACAAACAAGCCTTACATGTGAAGCTCCCTCTT
>JALUXT010000173.1 GCA_027013245.1 Campylobacteraceae bacterium | reverse complement strand
GTCTAGCCTTTCTTATCTCATTTGTTTGAGGAAATGAGCCTATAGTTGTAGTTGTTAAATCTTTATATCCTAAGAGTTCTCTTTGTGTCTTGATTCTCTCTTCAAATTCATACTCTCGTTGAAATTTTGTGAGATTTTGTACTCTTTCTTGTGTGGCTGTGTCGTGAATTTTTTTAGAAGTTTTTCTGCTTATATTCGCCTCTTTATTCTCCTTTAAAGCTTGAAGTTCAGTACTATTCAATGCATCAATACCCTCAAAAAATACCTTAGACACAAGAGATACTTCGTCTAGTTTTTCTACCGCATAGCTTAGCCAGTTTTTGATTTCACTATCCATTTTTTGCTCGTATTTTAAGCTAAAAGGAGTATGTAAAAGCGAACAAGATGAGCTGACTATGAGATTGCCTTTCTTTATCGTTTTTGATATTTTTTCCAAAAGCTCTAGTGTATTTTTAAAGTTATTTTTCCAAATATTTCTGCCGTCTACCACTCCAGCTATGAGTTGTTTGTTTGATTTTGCTATGGTTTCTAGGCTTTTCAAATTCTCTTCACCATATAAAAAATCAAGCCCCAATCCCCATACAGGAGTATGCACCAAGATATTTGTAGCTTCATTTGAGTGCTCAAAATATGTACTTACCACTATCTTTACATGTGGAGCCACACTGCATAGTTTGTCATAAGTTGTTTTGATAAGTCCTAAAACTTTTGGTTCTAAAACTTTTACAAATATAGGCTCATCGATTTGAAGAGTTATGTCATCATCTAATTCCCCAATTTGCCTTATAATTTCTTCATAAACAGGTAAAATCTTAGCAAATAATTCATAAGTATCGCCCCTATCAACTCTCTTAGAAAGCCCTAAAAATGTCAAAGGCCCTATGAGATTTATCTTTGTTTTGATGCCTTCCTCTTTTGCCTCTTTGTACTCTTGAACTATCTTTTTGGTGTTTGCTTTGTAAGTATCTTCAGGTGAGAGTTCAGGCACTATGTAGTGGTAATTTGTATTGAACCATTTTGTCATCTCCATAGCAACTCTACTTTCATCTCCTCTTGCCATAGTGAAGTATAACTCTTCATCTTTTAACCCTTGAAATCTCTTTGGAATTGTTCCAAGTAAGATAGCGGTATCTAGCATATTGTCATAAAGTGAAAAATCGTTTGAGCTGATATAGTCAATATCCGCATCTTTTTGATATCTCCAGTGTCTTTTTTTAAGCTCACTTGCAACTTTTTCTACTTCACTAAATGGGATTTTTTTAGCCCAAAAACTCTCTAATACTTTTTTTAACTCTCTTTGCTCTCCAATTCTTGGAAAACCTACTATATAATTTTTTGACATAGTTATTCCTATTAATTTTAATTTTTGTAAATATCGTGAAATTGTTTAAAATTAGTAAGAAAAAGGAGGATGCACGCCAGTTCGCCTAAAGGCAAAATATGTGCAATAGTATGGACATCTAGGGATAAAAGTATTTAAAAGTAAAATCAATTTTGTTTTTAATTTAAAAATACAGTTGCAATGACAAGGCTTAGCATAGAGCAAGACAAGCTTTGTTTTAAGTGTTACATGTAGAGGATCTAAAAACGAAGCCATGGTGTATATATTTGGTTTATTCACACATGACTCCTTTTTTTGTAATTATAGCAGAAAAAAAGATTTTTGAAAACCTACATGCAGAGCTTCCGCATGTAGGTTGGTGGTTTTTGTTACATCATACCACCCATACCACCCATACCACCCATGTCTGGCATAGCAGGAGCTGGTTTGTCTTCTTTTACATCTGTTACAGTGGCTTCTGTAGTTAGGAGCATGCTAGCAACTGATATAGCATTTTTAAGAGCTACTCTTTCTACTTTTAAAGGATCAACGATACCAGCTTTAAACATATCTACGTATTCGCCAGTTGCTGCGTTGAAGCCTATATCTTTGTTTTTATTTTCTAGCACTTTGCTTACAACAACGCCAGCATCAAAACCAGCATTTTCAGCGATTTGTTTTAAAGGAGCCGTGATAGCACGATTTACGATGTCTGCACCTATGGCTTCATCACCGCTTAGTTTTAGATTTACTTTAGCACTTGCAAAAAGTAAAGCTGCTCCACCACCGATAACGATGCCTTCTTCTACAGCTGCTTTTGTAGCACTTAGTGCATCATCAACTCTATCTTTTTTCTCTTTCATTTCGGTTTCAGTCGCAGCTCCTACTTTGATAACAGCTACCCCGCCACTTAGTTTAGCGAGTCTTTCTTGAAGTTTTTCTTTGTCATAGTCACTAGAAGTTTCTGCTATTTGAGCTTTGATTTGACCGATTCTTGCTTTGATTTTTTCTTTATCGCCTGAGCCGTTTACTATAGTTGTATTGTCTTTATCGATAACAACTGAAGAAGCAACACCAAGATCGTCAGTGGTAGCACTCTCTAGAGTTCTGCCTAACTCTTCACTGATAACTTCACCGCCAGTTAAAATCGCGATATCTTCAAGCATAGCTTTTCTTCTATCACCAAATCCTGGAGCTTTAACAGCAGCTATATTTAATACACCTCTTAATTTGTTTACAACTAAAGTAGCAAGTGCTTCACCTTCTATGTCTTCAGCTATGATTAAAAGAGGTTTTCCACCTTTTTGAACTTGTTCAAGCACAGGGAGTAAATCTTTTAAGTTTGTGATTTTTTTATCGAACAATAGTATATAAGGACTTTCAAGAACTGTTTCCATCTTTTCGGTATTTGTAGCAAAATATGGAGACAAATAACCTCTGTCAAATTGCATACCTTCAACGACATCAAGTTCATCATTGATGCCTTTTGCTTCTTCAACAGTGATAACACCATCTTTGCCAACTTTATCCATGGCTTCGGCTATCAATTCACCGATAACTTTATCAGAGTTTGCAGAAATAGTTGCTACTTGAGCAATCTCTTTTTTGCCTTTTACTTTTTTTGCTTCATTTTCTAGCTCACGCATAATGACTTCGCTAGCTTTGTCCATACCTCTTTTTACTTCGATAGGATTTGCACCAGCAGTTATATTTCTAAGGCCTTCTCTAAAGATAGCGTGAGCTAAAACAGTAGCAGTTGTTGTTCCATCACCTGCCTCATCAGCTGTTTTGCTTGCAACTTCTTTTACTAGTTGTGCACCCATGTTTTCTATAGTATCAGCAAGTTCAATCTCTTTTGCAACACTCACACCATCTTTTGTGATGCTAGGAGCTCCAAAGCTTTTTTGAAGAAGAACATTTCTTCCTCTTGGTCCCATAGTAACTTTTACTGCATCATTTAATTTTCTAACACCTTCATACAGTGCATTTCTTGCTTTATCTGAATAATATATCTCTTTTGCCATTTTTTATCCTTTAATTATAATATACCTAATATGTCATCTTGACTCATGACAAGATAATCTTTGCCGTCTAAACTTAGCTCAGTACCAGCGTATTTACCGAAAATCACCTTATCGCCTACATTTATAACGCCTTCTTTTTTGATCTCTTTACTGATCGCAATAACCTTTGCAGTTAAAGGTTTTTCTTTTGCATTATCAGGTATAATTATACCTGTTGCAGTTTTAGTTGGTTCTTCGATTCGTTCAAGAAGAACTCTTTCTCCTAATGGTTTAAAAGTCATTTTTTATCCTTTTAGTTGATTTTTATTTTTTAGCACTCTTTGTGTTTGAGTGACAGAATTTTACACAAAATTTGCTAAAATGTCAAGAAAAGATTGTAAATTATTTAAAAACTTTAGTCTAAGTGACTAAAGAACTTTGAATAAAATTAAAGAATTAAGGATTTAAGTTGCGTATATTTGGTTATATTTTTGCATTTTTTATACTGATTGTTTCTGTATCTTATATGTTTTTGTTTACAAGTGGTGGAAATGATTTTCTAAAACCGTATCTTAAAACTTACATGCAGAAGAAAATCGGGCAAAAAGTAGATATAAATTCTATGATATTAAAGCCAGATTTTATTGATTTTGAAGTAATTGTTGGAGATAAATCAAGATTTATTTTAAATGGTGATTTTAGTATTTTTAAGAGGAATTTCGATTTAAATTATAATATTGATGCTATAAATCTAAAAACTCCTTATGCATATATAAGAAGTAGAATTGCACTCAATGGAAAAATCAAGGGAAATACAAAACGATACAGCATAGATGGAGCTGGAAAAGCATTTAGAGCAAATATGAAGTACTTATTGTCGTTTTCTCAAAAGAAGATAGTGAAATTTGACTTGAATGCAAAAAATGTTAGAATTGAAGAGATTTTGTACTTGATGAAAAAGCCGATATTTACACAAGGAATGCTCAATATTGATACAAAGCTTAACTCAAAAGATGGAGTGTTATTTGATGGGATATTTAAAAGTACTATCTATTATGGAGTGCTAAACAATAGTGCGATAAAGAAATACTTGGGCTTGGATTTTGATAATGTTATAAACTATAAAGGTAAAATCAATGCAAATATCAATGGTAAATTAGTTCAAGGCTCAGGTGAATTATTTTCAAATATAACAAAATTAAAATTTAATAATAGCTCTTTTAATATGTATACAAAGGACTTTTCTTCTAATTTTAAACTGAGTGTGCCTGATTTAAAGCTGCTAAAACCACTATTGAAGCAAAAACTTTATGGCAATATCACTCTTGTCGGCAATGTTAAAAAGAAAAACGGAATACTTAGTGCTGAAGCGTACAGTAAAAAATTTGGTGGCAAATTAAATGCAACGCTAAGAGAAAAAGATGCAAGATTGAACTTTGCAAATCTAAGGTCTCAAGAGATATTTAAGATGTTTGGATTGAGCAGTTACTTTAGCTCTAAGGTTGATGGTGAGATTGAAATTTCAGATATAGATAAGGGCTTACCAATCTCAGATATAAGAGTACGAGATGGTAGATTTTATGTTAAGCCTTTTAGGGATTTGCTAGGCATTAGTGTGCCTGTTAACAATAATTTTTCCTTACATGTAAGCAGTATGCCAAAAGATGATAATATAAGTGCGAAAGTTGAGTTTGTCTCAAGCATGTTTAATCTCAAGAGTGATGATATCGATATCGATTTAAATCAAAGCCATGTTAATGGTGCTTATAATCTGCATATAAAAGACCTGAGAGATATTCGTTTTGTAACCAAGGCAAAATTGCGAGGGAGCTTAGCTGTTGATGGAAATTTTTCCCACGAAAATGATAAAAATCTAATCGTAGGCAAAAGCGGGTTCTTGGGCGCTGATAATTCGTTTGAACTTAAAGATGATACATTAAGTGTTGATATAAAAAATATGCCAACACTAAAACTTTTATATACTGCGTATTTACCTGAAATATTTGATTCAAATGCAGATGCAAATATAACATATAATTTTATATCAAAAAAAGGAAAATTCTTTGCAAATGCCGTGAATGGTAGGTTGGTTCAAGGAGAATTAAGCAATTTGGTACTTGCAATCACAAAGTTTGATATATCAAGCGAACTGTATGATGATGTGAAGTTAGATGGCGAAGTTAGTGATAATTTGGTAGATTTTGTATTTATGGCAAGGGGCAAAAAAAGTGATTTGAATATCACAAGTGCTAAAGTTGATTTAAAAACAGGAGAGTTAAATTCTAGGTTTAATGTCAATATAAATAACAAAGATGTATCAGGCAAGATAAAGGGAAATGTAAAAAACCCAAAAATCAATATAACTTCTTCCCAATATTTAAAAGATAAAATTGAAAAAGCGATAGATAAAAAAGTTCCAGAAAATCTCAGAGAACCAATAAAAAATCTTTTAAAATTGTTTGGTTAACCAATTTATAAGTTATAAGGAGATATAATTTCGACCTTATAAAAGTGTCAAGGTAGCTCAGCTGGTTAGAGCGCTGGTCTCATAAGCCGGAGGTCGGGAGTTCAAGTCTCCCTCTTGACACCAAGGCTAATCCCCTGTAAATAGAGGTATAGAGAGAAATTGAAGAAGAAAAAGAGGTTTAAGAATTGTCCAGGTCCCACTTTGGGTCCCACTTTGGCTCCTGCTTTTTGAGAATACTCTTGTTGTGTTGTAAGCAATAGATAATATGCATTTAGCGAAGGCTATATAATATTTTATTTTTTTGCGTGATTATCACAATGTGTTTTTCATAGACATAAATTGTGAGTACAAGAAAATATCAATTTGTTAGGATAACAATTTTGTTTCAAGCGATTGATATTATGAAGTGATTATTTA
>JALUXT010000172.1 GCA_027013245.1 Campylobacteraceae bacterium | reverse complement strand
CAAAATGAAACCTTAAATTCAAGCTTTTTTAGTTAGGTTTCTTTATAGTTGACTCCTTTTAATTTGGGCAAAGCCAAAGTTAAATTCCTCTTGACTATTGCTTTAGCGATAAGAACTTTTTTGTTGTAATTATACAACTTTAGTCTATTGATGTCAAGTTTATTTAGTTTATATTCATATGTAAGTTATATAAATTTATATATCTACAATCTAACTACTTATGATTTATACTCAATTTAGGGAAATTTGGATAAAATTTATAAAATAAAAAACACGGAGAATTATCATATGAAACATATAAAAATAGCAACTTTTGGTTTTGTCGCCACTCTTGTAGGTGCGTCACTTTTGCTAAATACAACTGTATTTGCCAAATCACAAGAGACTCGTTCAAGCAGACTTGCAGCACTTGCCAAATACACAAGAGTTGTAGGAACCATCGAAAAATATTATGTAGATGACATAAACATAAGCGCTATAGTAAACAAATCAATCGACGGACTTATGTCAAATCTCGATGCTCACTCATCATTTTTAGATAAAAAAGGCTTTAAAAGCTTAAAAATCCAAACTGATGGAGAATTTGGTGGACTTGGTATCACTGTTGGCATGAGAAAAGGAGCACTCACAATCATATCTCCAATAGAGGGAACTCCTGCTGACAAAGCTGGTGTAAAAGCTGGTGACATTATACTTAAAATCGATAATCTTTCAACTTTAAATATGACAATCGATGAAGCAGTGAGCCACATGAGAGGCAAACCAAAAACTAAAATCGTATTGACAATAGTAAGAAAAGGAGAAGCTAAACCTATAAAAATACATATTATAAGAGATATCATAAAAATCGATTCTGTTTATGCTAAAATGATAAAAAAAGATAACATCTTATATCTAAGAGTTACAAGTTTTGATAAAAAAGTAGTTAGAAAAGCAAAAGAAGCACTTTTAAAGCACAAAAATATTAAAGGCATCATATTAGACTTAAGAAATAACCCAGGAGGATTGCTAAATCAAGCTGTTGGTTTGGTAGATTTATTTGTAGATAACGGGATAATAGTTTCTCAAAAAGGAAGAGATAAAGCAGAAGATACAAAATACGATGCAACTCCTGCAAACACTATCACTAAGGTTCCTATGAGTGTTTTAGTTAACGGCGGAAGTGCAAGTGCGAGTGAAATCGTAAGTGGTTCACTGCAAGACCACAAAAGAGCTGTTATAATAGGTGAAAAAACATTTGGAAAAGGAAGTGTCCAAGTTATACTTCCTATAAATGACACTGAAGCACTTAGACTAACAATCGCTAGGTATTATCTACCAAGTGGCAGAACAATACAAGCAGTTGGCGTTATACCAGATGTTGAAGTAGCTGCGGGTATTGTCCCTCATAAAGTAAATGAGTTTCTAATCAAAGAAAAAGAGTTGAAAAAACACTTAAAAGGTGAATTGAATAAAATTAGTAAAAAGAAAATAAAGATAGAAAAAGTGGGTAAAAATATCATAACACAAGAAGATGTTTTAAAAGATATACAATTAAAAACTGCGATAGATGCCATAAAGATACTATCTATCGGAAACAAATAGGAGAGAGTAGTGGAAAAAAGAGAGTTGCTTTACGAAGGTAAAGGCAAGAGACTTTATAAAACAGATGACGAAAATGTACTGATTTCAGAATTCAAAGATGATTTGACAGCTTTTAACGCTCAAAAAATTGGAAATGAAGAAGGCAAAGGCGCACTAAATTGCAAAATAAGCACACAACTTTTCAGACTCTTAGAAGAACACGGCATAAAAACTCACCTTATAGAAACGATTAGTGATTCGACGCAATTAGTTAAGAGAGTATCGATAATTCCACTTGAAGTTGTAGTTAGAAACATAGCAACTGGCTCACTTGTTAAGAGACTTGGACTAAAAGATGGAACTAAACTTCCTTTTGCACTTGTTGAGTTTTATTACAAAGATGATGACTTAAATGACCCTCTTGTAAATGATGAACATTGTTTGATGATGAGTTTGGTAAAAAGCGAATCTGACTTGGAAGAGTTAAAAAGACTTGGTCGAGAGATAAACGGTATATTGAAAAAATTCTTTGAAAAAAGAGGTTTAAGTCTCGTAGACTTTAAAGTAGAATTTGGAATAGATGTGGAAGGAAATATACTTCTCTCGGATGAAATAAGTCCAGATAGTTGTAGATTTTGGGACATGGAAACAAATGAAAAGCTAGACAAAGATAGGTTTAGACAAGGTCTTGGTGGTGTAAAGATGGCTTATGAAGAAGTTTTAAGAAGAATACTCGAAAAGAAGGATTAGGTTTATGGAAATTATAGTAAATATTCAACTAAAAAATGGTGTTTTAGACCCTCAAGGCAAAGCCGTGCACCATGCACTTTTAGCATTGCAATTTAACGAAGTACAAAATGTAAGAATTGGTAAGCAAATAATCTTACATGTAGAAGATAATGAAAAAGAAAAAACACTAAAAAGAGTAGAAAAAATGTGTGAAGATTTACTAGCAAATACAGTTATAGAAACTTATACTATAGATATGAAGAGTTAGTATGAAAGTTGTAGTTGCTGTATTTCCTGGAACAAACTGCGAAACAGACACAAAATATGCATTTGAGAAAATCGGATGCACCGTAGAGCTTCTTTTTCACAAGATTGATACTCTACCAAGTGACACTGATTTGGTTGTTTTACCTGGTGGTTTTAGCTATGGTGATTATCTCAGAAGTGCTGCAATAGCCAAATTTTCTCCTATTATGCATGCTGTTATAAAGTACGCAAATGCTGGCGGTCAAGTTCTTGGTATTTGCAATGGTTTTCAAATGCTACTTGAAGCAAATCTATTGCCTGGAGCCATGAAAAGAAATCAAAAAACACACTTTGTGTCAAAATACCAATACTTAAAAGTTGTAAACAATAACAACTCATTGTTAAAAAAACTAGATATTGGGGAAATCATAAATATACCCATAGCCCATGGAGAGGGAAATTATTTTATAGATGAAGATAAGATAAAAGGCTTATACGACAACGAACAAGTGCTTTTAGAGTATTGTGATAGAGCTGGAAACAAAGAAAATCCAAATGGCTCAGTAAACGAGATTGCTGGGCTTTGCAATAAAAATAAAAATGTTTTCGGGCTTATGCCTCACCCTGAGCGTGCGATAGAAGATATACTTGGCTCAAGTGACGGAGCCAAAATGTTAGAGGGATTTTTAAAATAATCGATGAAATATCTAGTTAGTTTTGTCATGTTGGTGTCTTTTGTATTTGCAAGTTATGTGGATACAAATGATACCAATATTTCAAGTTTAACTGATAAAAAACAGACTATATTTCTCTCTTATGAGAAAGTCCCTGACAAAGTTTTTGTAAATCAAATTTTTTCTCTCAAAGTAAAAGCTATAATCACTACTCCAGATTTTGATAAAATAAAAAATAAAATTACAGATTCAAACACCATGCAAGTTCTAAATAGTGATGAAAATTGGAAATGGTATAATGATGAGATATTTTATAAGACCTTTTATCTAAAAGCACTAGAGAGAAATGCCACGATACCGCAGATATACTTTGAAGTGTATAAAGATGGCAATTTGAGTGATTCACAAGTTTTTCCTGATTTAAAACTAAATATTATCAACCTAAATACAAATAAATATTTTAGTCATATTATAGCCAAATCACTCAAAATTTTAAAAAGCAAAACCACAAATTTTGATGAAAAAAATCTTATAATTGTTATAGAGATTGAAGCTAACAATTCAAATCTTAAAGATTTTAAATTGTCTTGGGTTGTCCGTGATGGTATAGATTCGCAGTTTGACAATACACCAATATATAAGATTTATTATTATGCTATCATACCAAAACAAACAAAGAAATTTAAATTTAATTATTTTAATACAAAAAGCAATAGCTTTGTAAAAGAACAGATTAATATAGTTGTAGATAGCGATGAAGTAAGCACTCAAAGTGATTTAAATCCAAAAGATAGCAAATTAGAAGTGTATAAAAATATCTCTTTTGGAATAATATTTTTAATTTTATTATATATCTTTATCAAAAGAAGAAGATTAATTTATCTACTATTTATAATCTTGCTTATTGTCTATTATTTTATCGACACAAACCCACTAAATAGTATCAAGATACCAGCAGATACAAAAGTGCAGATACTCCCCACTCAAAACTCTACAGTTTTTTATGTGACTCCAAGAGTGCTTTATGTACAAACAATTATGACTAGAGAAAACTATACAAAAATAATCCTTCCAAATGGTAAAATTGGCTGGATAAAGGATAAAAATGTTAGCAACAATTAAGTCTTTGATGATAATGGCACAATTCATAATCACAGTTCTTATCACAATAGTTCTTATGTATATTTTCAAAAACCATACATATGCCATACGACAAGGATGGGCAAAATTGCAGACCTTCTTGATAAACTTTAAAATCATACAAAAAGGCAAGATAGACAAAAGAGCAAAAATCATCCTTGTAAATCACCAGAGCTTGCTAGATATCACTTCGCTTGAAGCTATATATCCCAAAGATTTATGCTGGGTTGCCAAAAAAGAGATAAGAGATATCCCTCTTTTTGGACATATTTTGGAAGCTCCCAAGATGATAGTAATAGATAGAAAAGATAGAAGATCTCTAGTAAAAATGTTTAAGCAAGCAAAAGAGAGAATCGACGAGGGTAGAGTCATCGCTATATTTCCAGAGGGAACTAGAGGAAGAGGCAAAAAACTTTTAAAGTTCCAAAGTGGAGCAAAATTTTTGGCTCAAAAGCTAGATTTATTTGTACAACCAGTGGTAGTAGCAAATTCACAGTATATACTTGATTCACAACACTTCAAAGCTCACAGCGGTGAGATAATAGTAAAATATCTTGATTTAGTAGATCCAAAAAGTGATGAAAATTGGTATGAGAACACAAGAGAAAAAATGCAAAATACTTTAGACGAACTAAACCATGAGATAAGCAACAAATAAAACAGTAAAATTCTAGGCGACAGCCTTAGCTTTAGTCGCGAGGAATTTTTCTTGGGCTTTGCCCAAAAAAAAGGGGACAATAATATGAAACGATTTTTAGGAAAGAAAAAAATACTTCGAATGTATATAGACAATCAAGATAAATTTGAGGGCAAGCCACTATGGGAAGAGTTATTAAAAAAAGTGAAAGAATTAGGACTCGCTGGAGGAACCGCCTTTAAAGGTGCTGCGGGGATAGGAGCACATAGTGAGCTACGAAGCTTTAATGTCTTTACCATGTCCCAAGAACTTCCTGTAATCATCGAGATAATAGATTCTGAAGAAAAGATAAATGAATTTATAGACAAAACAGATTATATGATTTCTGAGGGTATCACCACTATGTCTGACACTCAAGTTATAAAATACAAGCACAGATAGGGTTTTTATATGAATTTTTCTCTTTTGATATATATAGGTGTTGGTGGTTTTTTGGGTGCAATATCAAGATTTTTGATAGCAAATCTTGTGCAAAGGCAATTTACCATGCTTTTTCCAATAGGCACATTAAGCGTAAATATATTAGGTAGTTTTATCATTGGATTTATGGCAATGTTTTTCCAAAATATGATAGAACCTCAATACAAGGCTTTTGTTATGACTGGTTTTTTGGGTGCTTTAACTACTTTTTCAACCTTTTCATTGGAAAATGTAAATATGCTCCAAGATGGTGATTATGGAAGAGTTGCCTTAAATATCACGCTAAATGTTACACTTACTGTTCTTGCAACAATAGCTGCAATAATATTGTTTAAGAAGCTTTATACTTGATAGCAATCAACTAAAGTTTTTTACATAATATTACTTAATGTTCTTGAATTTCTTTTGAATTTGTGCTATAATATCACAAAAAATTAAGGATAAATTATGGCTAAACATCAATTTCAAACAGAAGTTACACAATTATTGGATCTTATGATTCACTCTTTATATTCAAATAAAGAGATATTTTTACGAGAACTTATATCAAACTCATCAGATGCCCTTGATAAATTAAATTTTCTTACTCTTACTGATGATGCTTATAAAACTTTAGAGTATAAGCCTAAAATCAAGATTGAGTTAAATAAAGAAAAGAAAACTCTAATCATCACTGATGCTGGAATCGGCATGAATGAAGTCGATTTAATTGAAAATCTAGGAACTATCGCAAAAAGTGGTACTAAATCTTTTGTTTCTCAACTAAGTGGTGACAAGAAAAAAGATTCTCAACTTATAGGTCAGTTTG
>JALUXT010000171.1 GCA_027013245.1 Campylobacteraceae bacterium | reverse complement strand
TTAAAACAAATTACCAAGCTCAAGGAGTCAGTATATGATTAAATTTAGCTATTAAACATTTCAAACTGAAACAGTTTAACTAATTATTTGGTTTTAGTTTTCTCCTTTATTAATTATAGTTGACTTTATATTAAAATTTGAATGAAAAATTCTTATAACTAGTAGATGATTTTAAACACTATAAAAGGTTCAAAAGATTATAATAATCACTATCAAAAATAATTTGGAGTTAATTATGAGAAAAAATTTAATGTCTTATTTTGCAATTTTTGGACCTGGTATTGTTGTCATGCTTGCAGATACCGATGCAGGTAGTGTCATCACAGCGGCACAAAGCGGGGCTGTTTGGGGGTATAAACTTCTTCTTTTACAAATTGTATTGATACCAATTGTTTATATCGTTCAAGAACTTGCGGTAAGACTTGGATTAGTAACAGGCAAGGGACATGGGGAGCTTATAAGAGAATATTTTGGTCAAAAGTGGGCGTGGCTTTCAGTCTCTACTTTGATAGTTGCTTGCTTGGGAGCTCTAATCACTGAGTTTGCAGGAGTAGCTGGAGCGGGAATGCTTTTTGGCATACCGTCTTGGTTAAGTGTTGGTATGGCGGTGTTGTTGCTTGTTATTATGGCGTGGACTGGCTCATATCGTTCTGTTGAGCGCATTGCTATAATGCTTGGTAGTTTTGAATTGATATTTCTATTTGTAGCTTGGCAAGCTCATCCTGATCCTGCAGCCATGCTTAAAGGTTTGACGGATGTTCCTTGGAGGCAACCTGGATATATATATCTAGCTGTCGCAAATATTGGTGCGGTTATTATGCCTTGGATGATATTTTACCACCAATCTGCAGTCGTAGATAAAGGCATGAGCATCAAACATCTAAAGATAGCTCGCTTTGATACAGCCATAGGTGCTGTGATTACCCAATTGATTATGATAGCTATATTGGTGGCAACTGCAGCGACTATCGGTATAACCCATCCTGGCAAATCTCTTGATACAGTACAGCAAATAGCAGATTCTATAACTCCATTTTTGGGCAAAACAACAGGAACAGTTCTATTTTCTATGGGCATGGTTGGAGCATCACTAGTGGCGGCAGTTGTCGTTTCACTTGCTGCTGCTTGGGGGCTTGGTGAAGTTAGCGGATACAAACATTCACTTGAGCATCATCCCAAAAAAGCTCCTTGGTTTTATTTGGTTTATACTGCAATGCTAGTAATAGGCGGAGCTACAGTAGTTTCAGGAGTCAACCTTATAGTCCTAAGTGTGGCAGTTCAGGTTATGAATGCAGCACTATTACCAATTGTGCTTGGATTTTTATATATGCTGGCAATTAAAGCTCTACCTGAAGAGTATAGACTTCAAGGCGGCTATCGTGTTTTTGTCGGTATTATTATAGTAGCTACGAGTTCTATGGGGGTGTACGCTGTTATCAGTCCATTTGTATAGTAGTTTTGAGTGTTTAAAGTTTTTATAAACCTATCGATGTTATTATGCTTATTGTAGGAAATGCGAATACCTTCACTTCTTTTTGTAGCAAATAGATCCGCTAGATTTCCTCGGTAAAACACTTATGAGTAAATGGGGTAATTGTCGCCTCATATCTCGCTTCCACTTTTTATGACATCTATGCCGTATTTATCTCTAAGTTTTTGTATAGAATTTCCTAGTTTTCTAAACTTTGCATCTTCTTCAAAGGCAACCAAATCAAAAGGCTTTTTCTTGTATTCCATAAAGTTAAATACTGAAATTCCAATATACAGCACTTTATGGTTTTTATATATATCTATTTTTTCAAATATACTAGATATTAATGATTTGAATAATTTTTCATTAAACATCCTATCGATAGTGATTCTAAACTTTTGCCTTATAAAATCTTGATATTTGATTTTTATATAATATGAAGTTGGACTTAACTTTAGCTTCGTAACTGTATAAGCTAGGTTTCTAGCCAATATAATCACCCTTCTTTTAATCTCTTGCCTATCATTTATAGGGTCAAATGTTCTACTGATTCCTATGGATTTTCTCGGCTGCGCTGGTAGAATCGGTTCGTTATCAACTCCAAGTATCCTTTTATATAGTTGTATTCCTGGTTTTTTCCAAGAATAAAAAAGATTTTTCGCTTCTTTTATCTCTCCTAGTTTTTCAACTCCTCTGGTTTTTAATCTTTTTGCATAACCTTTTGCAAGTCCTGGAAATTTTTGTATTGGCATATCTTTTATAAAATCATCCCAATCTTGCAACTTAACTTCTCTTACTCCAAATGGTTTTGCGCTACTTGTCACAAGTTTTGCAGCCCATTTTGAATTTGCTATTCCTATGGTGATCGGCAAACCAAATTCATCAAATATCTCTTGTTTTAGATTTTTACAAAATTCAAACAAATCTTCATCTCTAATCCACCCTCTTAAATCTCCAAAAAATTCATCTACACTATATTGTTCAACAAGAGGAATTTTAAGTCTTAAAAATTTATATAGATTGTGAGAAAACTCATGATACAAAAGATGATTTGGTGGCAATACCAAAAGGTTAGGACAAAGCTTTAGTGCCTCATATATCGTCATACCAGTTTTTAAACCATATTTCCTAGCTTCGTAAGATGCAGTTGTGATTATGCCTCTTATCTTCACTTTGGCTTGGTCTTTTTCTACAAAAATAGTTTTAAAATCTTCTTTTTTATTTGCTACATGTGAGTAAAATATATTTGGCACAAAAGCACCGTTGTTTTTATCATATAGCTTTCTATGACTATATTCTTTTTCAAATATCCTTGCATCACTTCTGCCACCAACTGCTATAGGGATTCCAAGCAAGGAGGAATCAACAACTCTCTCACAACTAGCGAAAAAACAATCTAAATCTAAGTGTATTTTCATATAATCTCCAAAATATTTATGAAATTATCCTCTTTTTTTGATATAATTATTAACTAAATTGATATATTTATCAATAATAAGGATATGGTATGGATTTCATCAGTGTTATTGAAAAGATTAGAGCTCATATGCAACAGAAACAGCACAAGAGGATTTATGACAGCGATATAGCAAAAGCATTGGATATTTCAAAAGAGCATTTTTCTAGGTCTAAAAAAAGTGATAATGTACCTTTAAAGCCAATCATTGAGTTTTGTGCAAAAGAAAATATAGTGATAAATTACATACTATTTGACCAATCTCCTGACTCTTTAATCCAAACGACGGATAAACTGATAACACTTAAATACTTTAAGCAGATAAATACCTCTGCTGGGTGGGGAGCTGTAAATGAGGATGAAGATTTTGAAATCATAACTATAGATGAAAAACTAGCAAAAGTCCTAGGTCATGGGAGAAATCTAAAAAACATAGAAGCTATCAATGTTTTGGGCGACTCGATGGAACCCACCATAAAAGACGGCTCCATAATCTTCGTAGATAGGAGCCAGACTATACCTATAAAAGACAAAAAAGAGATATTTGTACTGCAAACTCCAGGAGGAACGCTAGTAAAAAAACTAAATATCACAGCCGATGGGAAATTGCAATTAATATCTCAAAACAGATCATATGAAAGAGAAACTATAAGCTTTCATGAAGTCAATATACTAGGAAAAGTTTTAGGAGTCACTCAGCAAATGGGCTAAATATAGTGCTAACAAAAGTTTAAATTTTGACTAGATTTTACTATATTTAATCTTTTGTCAGCAGTTGCAAAATTCATATATAAGTCATCGTATCATTTTTATATCACAAATAAGTCTAATAAATTGATGGTAAAAATGTAGTCAAAAATGGCACAAAAGTAATCAACAATAAATCAAATATCATGATAAGCAAAAAGGGTGTTATCGCTTTAGAGATGTCTAGTATTTTAGTCTCAGCGATGGAGCTTGAAACCATCAAGCAAATTCCAAGAGGTGGAGTGAGCATGCCGATTGCTAGGTTTGTCACTATCATTACCCCATAAGTCATGGGGTCGATTCCTAAGCTGTTTAGCAGAGGCGTTACGACTGGCACAAATAGTATCAAAGATGCTGTTGTTTCTACAAATGTACCCATTATGAGTAAGAAAAGATTGATGGCTAAGAGTATTATATATTTGTTATTACCAAGTAGCAAAAATGTATTTGAAAGCATTTGTTGTATATTGTTCATAGACAAAAACCATGAAAAGACAGTCGCGATAGATATGATTATTAAGATGATGGAGCTTGTGTTTATGGCGTAAATTGATGCTTTATAGAGCTTTTTCAAGCTCAACTCTTTGTATATCAAACCACTTATAACAAATGCATATATAACTGCAACCGCAGCTGATTCTGTAGCTGTAAAAAGCCCTCCTAAGATACCGCCAACAACAATAAAAGGGATACCAAGAGCCAAGACAGCGTCTTTAAAAGCTTTTTTAAATTTTAGAAAATCAAACTTTTTGCTTTCATTATCAATCTCAAAATTTCTAGTTTTAAAAACAACAAGCAGTATGAGTGACAAACCTATGATGATGCCAGGAATCACTCCAGCTAAAAAGAGTTTCCCAACAGAGATATTTGCGATAAATGCAAAGATAATCATGGGGATACTAGGAGGTATGATAACACCAATAGAGCCGCCAGTGGCTATGATAGAGGCTGCAAAATTTTTGTCATATCCCTTTTTTTTCATGGACGGAATCAAAACAGAACCAACAGCAGCCGTATCAGCGGCAGCAGAGCCAGAAACCCCAGCAAAAAGCATACTTGAGAGTATGGATGTGATTGCCAAGCCCCCTCTAAAATGTCCTACTAAAGACTCAGATAAATCAACAAGCCTCTTTGACATGCCTCCTTGATCCATCAAGCTACCAGCTAGCATAAAAAGCGGAACTGCTAAAAGAACATAAGAATTTACTCCATCAAACATCTTTTGAGGTATCATAAATAGTGGTAAATTTGACATCAAAAATGCAACTGCGGTGGATAAGCCTATAGACAAAAAGATTGGTATGGACAAAAGTATCAAACAAAGCAAAAGTACGATTAAAAGTATCATTATTGTTTAATCACCTCTTTTAAAATGTCATCTATGCAATATATCAGCCAGATAATGGCAGATATAGGAAGAGATGCAAATGGCAGGGCAAATGGAATTTGAAGTGTTGCAGTTGTTTGCATCATAAAAAGTGGAAAAAGCTTGATGGAGCCAAGTAAAATCAACATCCAAAAAAAGATGAACAATAGACTTATAATTATCTCAATATTTTTTTGATTTTTTTTAGAAATATATGAAAAAATCATATCTATTCTTATGTGGACTTTATGCTTGTGAGCCATGGTAGCCCCCAAAAATGTGATGTAAGCCAACATGTAGCGAGCTACTTCATTTGACCAGTATATGGAATCATTTAAGGCATATCTATAAAATACACTCACCCCTAAAAGTAGTGATAATAAAAAAAGAAGCGACACGACAAGCTTGCTAATTTGCTTGTTTAACGCATCGCTTAAAACCCCGATAAATCTGGCTATTTTGAGCATTTTTTATTGTGCTAAAATCTCATCTAGGTATTTTTTAGCCTTTCCGCTAAATCTGTTTTTAAGAGGTTTTACTTTTTCTTTAAATGAAGCCAAATCAGGGTGTTCATCGATAATCATACCTTGCTTTTTTAAATCAGCCAAAAAGAAGGATGCTTTATCTCTGTTGAGTTTTCGCTCATATATAGAGGCATCTTTTGTAGCTTTAAAAAGCAATTTTTGATACTTTTTAGGCAAAGAATCATAAAAACCTTTGCTTCCAACAAAAACTAAAGCAGAATATACATGTCTAGTTAGCGTGAGGTATTTTTGTACTTCATATAGCTTGTATTGGTCTATAACTGCTAGAGGATTTTCTTGTCCATCTATAACATGTTGGGAAAGTTGAGTGTAGATTGGCCAAGGCATTGGAGTTGGATTTGCACCGATATCTTTCCAGATGTCTATCTGAAGTTGTGAATTCATAACTCTTATCTTCAATCCTTTCACATCACTAGCAGAGTGAATTGGTTTTTTAGAGTTTGTTATGTTTCTAAAGCCGTTTTCCAAAAAGTGATAACCTATTAGATTTGCAGATTGGAAGTTTTTCAAGATTTTTTGCCCGATTTTACCATCGAGAATCTTGTCCGCTTTTGCAAAACTATCAAAGATAAAAGGAAATTCTATAGCTTTTATAGTTGGTACAAATTTATCAATTGGACCAGCTGTGATGACGCCCATCTGAAGAGCATTTAGTTGAAGCTGTTGCAGGATACTAGTTTCACTACCTACTGATTTTGAGTGGTGGATATTGACTGTTATGTCGCCATGACTTGAA
>JALUXT010000170.1 GCA_027013245.1 Campylobacteraceae bacterium | reverse complement strand
ACTATATCTTCATCAAAAATTGTTTTTATATCAGTTCTTGTTTGTCTAAAGTAGTGCTTTGCAAGCTTTACAAATCTATCTTTAAATTCAGGAGGAAGAAATATAACTAAATGAAGATGAGGCGTACCATCAATCATAGGCTCATATGTTCGCATATAAATAACTCTATCATTGTATTTTTTCTTAATATCTCTAAAAAGCCTTTGTTGTATAAACTTTCTCCATTTTTCAGAAAGAAAGAAACGAGCTTTATCAACATAATCAGTTTCACCCGTAAAATTAGGATTATCAACCAACTTAACACGATTTTTACCGATATTTATCTGTTTTAAAGGCTTTAAATAAGTAGGTGCAGTGATAGTCATAAAAACGGGAGAATTAAAACCAATATGTTTAGCATATTTTTTTAAAGCATCAACTTTGTTAAACATTTCGCCATAATATTTATTTGGTTTTATATTTGCAGACATAGACATATCAAAAAAACTAACAAAGCTTTTATCTTGAATAGATACAAAATGCTTTTTTAGATAACTTTCTTGATTTTTTTGTGATTCATCAACAGTTTTTCTAATTTCTTTGTTGATTCCATAAAAGGAATTTTACCTAATTTGACACAGATTTTTGAACAGTCCCGGGCTTTTTAATTAAGTCAGTTTTTAATATATTCACATGTCATTTTTGATAGCTTATCCTATAATATCGCTAAAATATATCAATAATATCATCTGCTTGAAAACTTTTATATAATTCAAGTCTTTTCCTCAATCATCTCTATATCTACTTCCTCATCATCAAAGTCATTATATGTAATATTCCCATTTTTCAGAGATTTGGTTGTTTTTGCACCAAGAGTTTTTAAATCTTCAACTCTTTTCATAAGATTTCCATTGCCAGCTGAGAGTTGAGTTTTGGCATTTTCATATGTATTACTCACAGTTTGGATTTGATTTCCTATCTTTTCAAAGTTTTGAGAAAATATAACCATCTTGTCATATAGTTTACCAGCTACTGTGAACATCTTTGTCGCGTGTGATGTTGATTGTTCGCTTTGCCAAAAAAGATAAATCGTACGAAGTGATACTGTTAGAGTTGAGGGTGTAACTATGGCGATATGCTTATTTAGAGCATACTCGTACAAACCCTCATCTTCTTGAACTGCCAGAGCAAATGCACCCTCTATAGGAACAAACATAAATATATATTGCAAGGTTCCTAATTTGTATTTAGCATAATCTTTTGAATCCAAAGTATTTATATGATTTTTAAAAGCCTCTACAATAGCTTTGGCTTTTATGCTTCTTTCTTTGTCATTATCAGCTTTTATATAACTGTCATAATCATTTAGTGAAACTTTTGAATCTATGATTATGGTTCTTGCTTGAGGCAATTTTACGATGACATCTGGTCTTTTTATATTGCCATCATCATCTCTGTAGCTTTCTTGCGTCTCGTAGTGTTTTCCTTTAAGTAAACCAGAAAATTCCAATACACTTTCAAGTATCATCTCGCCCCATCGTCCTTGAGTTTGCTTTTTACCTTTTAGGGCTTGGGTTAAACTTCTAGCTTCATTTCCTATGTCTATACTCATCTTGGTTATTTGCTCTATCTCTTTTGAGAGTTCAGCAAATTTTTTAGTGCTATTATCTTGTGACATTTCCACTTTTTGTTTAAAAGAATCAAGATTTTCTTTAAATGGCTTAAGTAAACCATCTAAGGACTTCATAGAAGTTTCATCAAACTTTTTAAGTTTTGATTCCACCGTTTTTTGCATAATCTCATTTATCTTCAATTCTAGCTTATTCCCCTGCTCTTCTAAGTCATCTTTTAGCTTTTTGTTGCCTTCAACCTGGGCTTGCAACTGGGCTTGATACTTGGAGTTTAAAGATTTTAAAGAGTAGATTTCATCGTGCATATGCTCTATCTTTTCATTTGCTTGTTTTATTGCTAAATTTTTTTCTTCAAGTCTCTGGATAAACTCTTTTTGCATATTTTGCATATTGTCTTGGCAAGACTTAAAACTAGCAAGTGTCGAGTATTTTTCGATTTGTTGCTTGTTGTTTTTTTCTTTTTCCTCTTCTAGCTTTTGAAGGATCTCTTTTTTCTCATTTTGCAATTCTAATACGCTGTTATTTATAGCACTATTAGACTTTTTATTTACAACCAAACTAAATAGAAATAGAGATATTATAATGATTAACGACGATAGCAAGATGATATTTAAAGGGTTTAATTCCACATTTACTCCAGTGTGTAAATTTATGAAACATTATATCAAATTACGACTTAAAAAGCTTATGAGTATATTTAAGAGTTTTTACAGTAAAATTACACTCAATTTGCAAAAATAAGGAAAAAAATGTATAAAATTTTAATTGCTATTGGTTTGCTTGTGGGCTCTGTTACATTATATTTAAAAGAGTCAAAAGCCCCTTTTAATGTTAAAACATTCTTTGCCAAAGAGACTTTAACTATTTACACTTATGACTCATTTGCTGCTTCTTGGGGGCCTGCTCCTTTGATAAAGAAGGCTTTTGATAAAAAATATAATTGTGATTTAAAGTTTGTTGCAACTGATAGTTCGATTGGTGCACTTAGAAAGGTACAGATAGAAGGCAAAAATACAAAAGCAGATATACTTTTAGGGCTTGATACAAATACGGCTGAATTAGCAAGGAAAACTGGTCTTTTTGCAAAAAGCGGTGTTGATACTTCAAAACTTACCTTGCCTAAGAAGTGGATTGATGACGAGTTTGTGCCGTTTGATTATAGTTATTTTGCTTTTGTTTATGATTCAAATAAACTCAAAAATCCCCCTACTTCGCTTAAAGAACTTGCAAATACTCCAAAAAACTTTAAAATTATCATAGAAGACCCTAGGAGTTCAACTCCTGGACTTGGACTTCTTTTATGGGTAAAATCAGTTTATAAAGACAAGGCAGTAGATTATTGGAAAAAGCTTGCTCCTCATATACTCACTGTCACAAAAGGCTGGTCTGAAGCTTACAATCTTTTCTTAAAAGGCGAGGCAGATATGGTGTTTTCATACACAACTTCTCCTGCTTATCACATCATAGAAGAGAAAAAATACAACTATAAAACTGCAAATTTCAAAGCTGGACATTATGCTCAAATCGAGATTGCAGGTATGTTAAAATCATCAAAACACAAAAAATTAGCAAAAGAATTTTTAAACTTTATGCTAAGTGAGCAATTTGCAAATATAATCCCAACAACAAATTGGTCTTATCCTGTTGTAAAGACTCAAAAAGGATTACCAAAGGGTTATAGCACAATTTATGTTCCAAAAAAGATGATTTTGATGGACGGTAAAGCCGTAGAAAAAAACAGAAAAGCTTATATAAACGAGTGGTTAGAAGCAATCTCAAAATAGATGTTTAAAAAATATGGAAGATTTAAAAGCTCACTAATTCCCGGGCTTTTAATCTCCTTTTTTCTACTGACCCTTGCAGTTTTTCTTTTTTTCACACTTTATGAAAATTCAAATACAAATGAGTCACTTTTTGCTGTTTTATCTCCAAGAATTTTAAAACTTTTAAAGTTCACAGTTTTTCAAGCAACGCTTTCTACTATCTTTTCTATTTTGATTGGCATCGTTTTAGCATGGAGCCTATCTCATCAGCAAAAATTTCCCAATAGAGCCCTGCTTGTGGCTCTGTTTTCATCTTCTTTGGTTTTGCCAACTATCATAGTAGTTCTTGGTCTCATAACAATACTTGGAAGAAATGGTTGGTTAAATCATATCTCTCTAAACCTATTTAATCATTCGTTTGAGGGTTTTCTATATGGCTTGAGCGGCATCTTGATAGCCCATGTTTATCTAAATGGCTCTTATGCAGCTCGTTCACTTTTGCATAGTTTTGAGTCAATTCCCAAGGAAAAATACAAACTAGCAAAAAGCTTGGGTTTTTCTACATGTAAGAGATTTTATTATATCGAGTGGCCTGCTATCAAGACGACTGTTTTTAGCGTTTCTTCGATTGTTTTTTTGCTTTGTTTCACATCTTTTGCGATAGTTTTGATATTGGGTGGAAATCCTAGTTACAATACACTTGAAGTTGCTATCTATGAAGCTGTTAAACTTGATTTTGATATATCTTTTGCTTTGGAGTTAGCTTTCTTACAGCTTAGCATCTCTGTGGTTTTGGTTTTTTTTACCTCTAGCCTTAAAACAGATATTTCAAACATCAAAACTGGTTCCGAGATGATTCCTTGGTCTGAGCCTTTTGGTGCTAAAATTGTACAAAAGTTTACTATATTCATATTTGGTTTGTTTTTTTTACTGCCTCTTTTGGCTATCGTTGTTGATGGTGTAGGTGCAGATTATATGAAGATTCTTAGTTCAAGTATATTTATAAAATCCTTTGATACGAGTATAGTCATAGCTACGCTATCTAGTCTTATCACTATCTTTTTTACGCTGCTTTTGAGTGGTGCTAAAAGAAATTTTGCTCTAAAATCTCGTTTGGCTGATAGCAAATTGGCTAGCATATTTGAAATTCTCATCTCATTTAGTGGAACTCTGTATCTTGCGATTCCCTCTTTGGTTTTAGGACTTGGTTTCTTTTTGCTTTCTCAAAAGTTTTTGGCTCCTCAAGCTTTTTGGGCAACATTTGCACTTTTGAGTGCAAATGTTTTGATGTCACTACCCTTCTCTCTCTCCATCATATACCCAGCTATGCTAAAAACTGCAACAAGATATGATAAACTATGCTTTTCATTGGGGATTGGTGGAATTAAAAGATTTATATATTGTGAATGGCCATTTTTAAAAGAATCTATCGGATATGTGATTGCACTCTCCTTTTGCCTCTCACTTGGGGATTTGGGTATCATATCGCTTTTTGGAAGTCAAGATTTTTCTACCTTGCCTTGGTATCTTTATGGTTTGATGGGTTCATATAAAAATAGTGATGCCTCAGGAGTTGCTTTGATACTACTTAGCCTAGTGCTAGGTGTTTTTATCTTATTGCCAAAAGTTTTTTCAAGGAGTCGTGTTGCTTGATATCAAAGATTTAACATATAGATATAAAACTCAAAATCAAGAAAATATATATAATTTTTCTCTAAACGCGAAAAAAGGTGAGATAGTAGGTATTGTAGGAGCTAGTGGAAATGGAAAATCAACTCTTCTTGATTTGATTTCTGGATTTTTGGAGCCAATTGAGGGTGATATCGTTTGTGATGGAACTAGCTTGATTGGCTTATCTCCGCAAAAGCGACCTATGACTATACTATTTCAAAATTATAATCTATTTGAACATTTGAGCGTAGAAAAAAATATTCGATTAGGGATTCAAGGAAAGATTGAACAAAAAAAAATATATGAAATTTTACAACTTGTAGGGCTTGATGGATATGAAAACAAAACAGCAAAAACACTCTCAGGTGGACAGCAACAAAGAGTAGCGCTTGCAAGGTCTTTACTTAGAGATAAGCCGATATTATTGCTCGATGAGCCATTTACTGGGCTTGATTTTGACACAAGGATGTTGATGCTAAAACTTGTAAAAGATATCACAAAAACAAAAAATCTATATACGATGATGGTAACTCATGAGCTTAGTGATTGTGATAAGATTGCAGATAAAGTTTATGAAGTAAAAAATGGAAAATTAACACTACTTTAGATATAATTATTCCGTAATTCAATTTAAAAATAGATTTCTTTCAAAACTATTTCTTGAGGCTCAGACCAACGGGAGGATTTGCCTCTAAGAAAGAGTTTCGAAAGAAATATATTATACAAAGGAAAAAAATGAGTTTAAAAAAATATGATCTTCCAAAAGAAGAGTTAGAAAAATTTCAATGGGCTATAATCAAAACAAAAAATGGCGAGATGAAAGTGAAACTTTACCCACAAGAGGCTCCTCAAGCAGTGTCTAACTTTGCTACGCTGATAAATGATGGTTTTTATGATGGATTAAATTTTCATAGAGTAATTCCTGGATTTGTAGCACAAGGTGGCTGTCCAAACGGAACAGGAACAGGCGGTCCAGGTTGGAATATAGCATGCGAATGTGATAACCAACCAACTAAGCACTCAAAAGGCAAGTTATCTATGGCTCACGCAGGAAGAGATACAGGTGGAAGTCAGTTTTTTATCTGCTATGATAACCTTCCTCATCTTGATGGCGTTCATACGGTATTTGGAGGCATTGAAGATGATGATGAAGAGAGTATGAAAGTTCTTGATGCTATACAACAAGGCGACAAAATAGAAAGTATGGTAGTTAAAGAATCTTTATAAAATATCACTAAACGATACTTATCTTTGTATTTTATATTATTTGTGATTATATAAAATACAAAGAGAGTATTATTACTCCACCATCCAAATGCCAAAAAACTTAAGCTGCATAAACAATACTCTC
>JALUXT010000169.1 GCA_027013245.1 Campylobacteraceae bacterium | reverse complement strand
ATTTTATTTTTAGGATTAAAAGAATTATATGCATAACTTGGGTAAGTTTTTGCTTTGGCAACTTTTTTTGGCTTATTAAAGTTAATATAAAGTACCTTTTTTGAGTACTTAAGATAGTATCTTTTTGCTTTTTTTGTTTGCAAAACAAGTCTCATGGTTTTCTTATTGTATTGAGCAAGCTTTACATCTTGCAAGCTTCTTGGTTTTTTAATCTTTGGTTTTACAGATAAAAATGCAGTAAAATCAAATATTTTTCTATAATACTTTTTACCTTTGAGTGTAAAAATGCTTAATTTATTTTTATTAATAGTTGAGTTAAATGTTAGTTTTATATAATTAGAATTTGCTCTTATTGCGTCTAATTTTAAGCGTTTTGCTTTTTTTAGCTTTCTTCTAATGCGCTTTGCGCTCGGTGTTTTGGCCAACATATCAGTAAACCTAGCGAGTTCTTTTTTGTAGCTACTTGCATCAAAATGCAAAGCTTTAGAGCCTTTAATTAATCTTTTAAGGGTTTCTTCTTTTAGGTTATTGTCATTATTTATTATTGATTTTATATATATATTTTGCAAAGAGTGAAAGATTTTGAGCATTTCACTCTCATTGGCATATTTCATCTTCTTATCATAACTATGTATCTTGCTTAGATAAAGAGAACTAGCTTGAACAGATATTATAACAAGAAATACTAATAATATTTTTTTAAGCATCTTCCCCGTTAACCAATTTATTCATAAGCTCTTTTACACTTATGATTTTTTTGAGTTTATAGCCATTTGAGCCAGTGAAAAACAAGCCTGTTTCAACCTTTCCCATATAGGCGTCTGAGAGTCTATCTGCTATGCAATAACCCACTTCTTTTGCCTCTTGTCCTCTATGGCATGGGCTCACACAATTACTTATGCATTTTATCTTCGGACCTTCTCGCTTATCTACAAGTTTTATGAGATTTGTGCTTACTCCTCTTGCTGGATATCCAACTGGTGATTTTAAAAGTTTTATATCTTCTTGCTTACAATCTATAATGACTTGCTTAAAATTATCAGCAGCATCACACTCATGTGTTCCGATAAATCTCGTTCCCATTTGAACGCCATCTGCTCCAAGCTCCATCACCTTTAGTATGTCTGTTTGGTCCCAAATACCGCCAGCTGCGATAAGAGGAAAATCTCCCCATTTTTTTATCTCTTCTTTGATTGGCTTAATCAAATTTTCAAGTTGATACTCATCTTTAAAACATTGCTCATAAGTAAAACCTTGATGACCTCCACTTTTGGGTCCTTCAACAACTATAGCATCGGGCAATCTATCGTATCTCTGCTTCCATCTTTTGCATATAATTCGCAACGCTTTTGCTGAAGAGACGATAGGAACCAATGCAACATCAGGATATCCTTGCGTAAATTCAGGCATATTTGTAGGAAGTCCAGCTCCTGTTATGATTATATCAACTCCAAGCTCACATGCATCTCTAGCAACTCTGCCATAATCATTGATAGCATATAAAACATTTGCTGCGATTGGCTTACCATTTGCTATCTTTTTTGCATTATTAATGATAGCCTTAAACCCATCTCGACTATAAAAATTTTTTGCTTCAAATGGTCTTTCATTTATATTTTTTTGAGTATATTTTCTATCTTTATAATAACCAGTTCCCACAGAACTTATAACTCCAAGTCCTCCGTTTAAACTAACTGTTCCTGCTAGATTATCCCAGCTAATACCAAGACCCATACCGCCTTGAACTATGGGTTGCTTTATAGTGTGTTTACCGATTTTTAGAGGTTTAAATACCATCATTTCACCTTTAATCTTGCAAATTTTCTCTTTCCAACTTGAAGTATATACTCACCTATTTTTAGTTGCAATTGTTGGTCGCTTATCTTATTTTGATCAATACTAACTGCATTTTGCTTTATATCTCTTCTAGCCTGTGAAGTTGAACTTTCAAGCTTGCAATCAACAAGAGCTTGCGCTATCCATATAGAGCCTTCAAGTTCAAACTCTGGTATATCAGTAGGAATTTGATTTTTAGAGTGCACTTTATCAAATTCTTCCTTTGCTTTGCGTGCGCTCTCGTCTCCATGATATCGCTTTACTATCTCCAATGCCAAGTCCTCTTTGGTCACTTTAGGATGAATCGAGCCATCATTTACTTTTTGTTTTAGCGATTCTATTTGCGCGATAGTAAGGGAGCTTAAGAGTTCATAATATCTCCACATCAACTCATCACTAATGCTAAGAATCTTCCCAAACATGTCATTTGGCTCATCTGTAACACCAATATAATTTCCAAGTGACTTACTCATCTTATTTACGCCATCAAGTCCTTCAAGAAGTGGCATCATTATCACAGCTTGCTCTTTTCCAATACCGTAGGATCTTTGAAGATGTCTTCCCATCAAAAGATTAAATTTTTGGTCAGTTCCGCCCATCTCTATATCAGACTTTATAGCCACGCTATCATAGCCTTGCAATAATGGATATAAAAATTCACTGATAGATATAGTAGCACCTGATTTATATCTTTTTTCAAAATCTTCTCTCTCTAGCATCCTTGCAACACTAAAAGTTGTGGTAAGCTCAAGCATCCCAGAACTTCCTAATTTTTCAATCCAGGATGAATTAAATAAAATTTTAGTTTTTTTAGGATCCAATATCTTAAAAACTTGCTCCTCATAGCTCTTTGCATTTTTTACAACAGTTTCTCGGTCAAGTTTTTTTCTAGTTTCATTTTTTCCTGTAGGGTCACCTATCATTCCTGTAAAATCACCGATTATAAATTGTACTATCCCTCCATATTTTTGAAACAATGACATTTTTTGCAACAATACAGTATGTCCTAAGTGCAAATCTGGAGCAGTTGGGTCAAAGCCAGCTTTTACAAAATAGTTCTCGCCTTTTTCAAAATAATTTTTTAAAAGTTCTATAATTCTTTTTTCATCTATAATCTCACTAACGCCACGCTTTATCTCGTTTAAAGCAGTTTCTAACATTAATATTCTCCTAATTAATTCTTATAAGCATCGTTTACCGAAACGAATTCTATAACTCTATACTTTGATTTTAGATTTTTTCTAATCAATTCGATCGAAATATCTGGCAATTCCAAAATCATTTCAAAATAATCTGCATGACCTTCTTCAGAATTTCCAAGTTCAATCGTAATCAAATTTATCTGCATTTTAGCTAAATATTGTAAAAAAGCAGCTAAAGAGCCTTTTTTGTTCTCTAAGCTAATAAGTAATTTGTATTTATCTGGTGCATCTTTTGTCCATTTAACAAAAACCATAGCACCATTTTCATCCATAAGTTTTGAAGCTCTATCGCACAACTTGTGATGCACAAAAACATCGCTTCCTTTTTTTAAGCCAAGTATGTTATCTCCCCTTTTAGGGTGACAACAAAAATCAAAGTAAACATTTGAAATATGTAAATTCGAATACACTACAATATTTTCAAATTTTTGTTTTTTTATTTTATATCTATCTATTTTTAAAAGAGGAAAAATTAATCTATCAGATTTTATGTATTTTTTTAGTGCATTTACTACATCTTTAAAATATATAGAATCCGTAGCGATTTTAAAGATTTTTTTAGTTAAATTTTCTTTTTCTAGCCAATCTAATATCTTTATCTCTTTTGAGTTAAAAGTACTCTTTAAAAGAGAAATTGCCACTTTGTGATTTATTTCTTTGATTTTTAATCTGCAATTTAGTCTTATTGTATTTCTGGCTTTTCCAGTTTTTACACTATTAACCCAGCTACATCTTAACTTTGGCTCATCTGAAGTGACAATCCTAGCAATATCTCCATTTTTAAGTTCACTCAATAGTGGTACTTTTTGCTTATTTACATAAGATTCTTTTGCATATAAGCCAACTTCTGTATGAACCTCATATGCAAAGTCCAAAACAGTAGCGCTTCTTGGCAATGTAAAAATATCCCCTTTTGGAGAAAAAACTGCTATATCCTCACTATAAAGATTGTCTTTTGCTATCTCATAAAATTCTTCTATATTTTCTATCTCTTCATTTTGAGCTTTAAGTTCATTTAACCACTCTAGTTTAGGATTTAATCCACCACTTTTGTATTTCCAATGAGCCGCTAAGCCAAATTCTGCTGTTTTATCCATATCAAATGTTCTAATTTGCGATTCTATTATAGATTTATCGTCAAAAACAGTCGTATGAATCGTTTGATACCCATTTTCTTTTGGAATCGCGATATAATCTTTAAATCTCGCGATTAGAGGATTAAATTTTTGATGAATAATGCCCAAAACTTTATAACAATCCAATGTGTTTTCAACGATAACTCTTATGGCCAAAAGGTCTAAAACCTCCTCCATAGAGATACCTTTTCTTTGCATTTTTAGATAAATAGAGTAGTGATGTTTAACTCTTTTAATGATTTTAAAACTCTCATCACTAAAACCAGCTTTTGTCATCAAAACTCTTATCTTAGAAGCAAAATGATTCAATCTTAATTGTAGTTGCTGCCTATGCTCATCGATAAAATCATCTATTTTTTTATACTCTTGAGGCATAACATAAAAAAAACTTTTATCTTCTAGATAATTTTTGATTGATGAGATACCCAACCTGTGAGCAATCGGACCATAAACTACTACAGTTTCTTCACTTATTCTTTTTTGTTTCGCAGATGACAAGCCATCTAGTGTCATCATATTGTGCATTCTATCACAAAGTTTAATGATTAATACTCTCACATCGCTTATAGAAGCCAACAACATCTTTCTAAATGTTAGGGCTGAAGATATGATTCTTTCACTCGAACTTGAAGGAACGAGTTCAACATCTCTAATCTCCATAATCTTAGTCAACCCTTCTACTAAACTGCCTATCTCTTTGTTAAAAACCTTATCTATAGTTTGCACATCACAATCTGTATCTTCAACCACATCATGAAGCAATCCAGCAACTACCATAGCTTCATCTCCACCATAATAGCCTACTAATGCGGCCACTAAAATAGGATGATTTACATACTCTTCCCCGCTTTTTCTAAATTGTCCATTATGTTGTTTTATAGCAAAATCAATTGCTTTTTGGACAATAGGAGTGATTTGGGTAAAGCTTTTTAGTACCGATATAGATGCATCAATATCTCTTGATGCAGCAATCTTTTTAGATAGTTCTTCTATGGTCATTATTTTAAATCAGTTATCTCATCCAAAATAATTTTACCCTCTGCAATTTCCATTAAAGCAATATCTGTATATTTTTGCTTATTACTGTCTGCTTTAACTAGTGGCTTCGCTCCATTTGCAAGTTGCTCAGCTCTTTTTGCTGTCATGATTGACAATAGGTACTTATCGTTATTTAATCTATCCAATGCTTTCGCTGTTATTTGTTCGCTTCTCATAATTATTATTCCTTTGTTGGTTTTTTTCTATCTAACTGTTTTCTTTAAGAGGAAGTAAATTCCTCTTAAATTCATTGCACTAAAGCTTGACCTTGCGGTCAGAAACTTTTTTTATCTAACTGTTTTCTTTAAGAGGAAGTAAATTCCTCTTAAATTCATTGCACTAAAGCTTGACCTTGCGGTCAGAAACTTTTTTTTAACTGTTTTAAATCAACTAAGCTTTTTGTACTATTGAGCAATTTTGATAATCTCCTTCTATGATGTTTAGTAAGTTTTCTTTTTCGAACATATTGCATACTATGATTGGTAAATTATTGTCTTTTGCCAGAGCTATTGATGTATCATCCATAACTTTAATGTTATCATCCATGGCCATCTCATATGTTAATTTATCATATTTTACTGCATCTAAAAATACATTTGGATCTTTGTCATACACGCCATCAACTTTTGTTGCTTTTATAATCATATCTGCATCTATTTCCACAGCACGCAAAGTAGCAGCCGTATCAGTTGTAAAAAATGGGTTACCGGTTCCTGCTGCAAATATCACAACTCTGCCTTTTTCCAAATGCCTTTTTGCACGTCTAACTATGAAAGTTTCACATATAGCTTCCATCTTTATAGCGCTTTGTACTCTCACATCTACACCTACATGTTCAAGTGCTTCTTGCATAGCTATCGAATTTATAACAGTTGAGAGCATCCCCATATAGTCACCGCTAGATCTCTTGATGATTCCATCTTTTGCAGCACTCACACCCCTTATAATATTTCCACCGCCTATAACAATACCTATTTCAATATCATTTGCAATTAAAATTTTTATCTCATTTGCTATAAATTTTAAAATTGAAGTATCTATGCCAAAACCGTTAGTTCCCGCTAATGCTTCACCAGAAAACTTAACTAATACTCTTTTTCTTGATTTCATTTTTTTCTCCTTTAAAAGAAGTAAAACTTCTTTTAAATTCCTCTCACTAAAGCTTTCGCTTTGCGAAGAAATTACTATTTTATTGTTTTCTTAACTATGAACAAAGTCCATCGTTCATTCATTACACTAAAGCTTTGCCTATTGGCAAGAACTTATAGATCTTCTTTTAAATTCCTCTCACTAAAGCTTTCGCTTTGCGAAGAAATTACTATTTTATTGTTTT
>JALUXT010000168.1 GCA_027013245.1 Campylobacteraceae bacterium | reverse complement strand
TGCAATTCTTCCTTTTGGTAACGCAACGCTTAACATGATATGCCCATCCTAACTAAAATTTTTTTCTACTATCTTTTTCATCCCTCTAAATATAAGTGTTCTATCAAAAATAGAATTATCAAAATATTTAGAAAAAAACTTACCGTCTCCGCCTGTAAAATAAATCTTTTTATCTTTACATGTATCTTTCAAAATCATCAAAATTGGCTTCACAACCCCATAAGAAAGTGCATCTGTAGTTTTTTGTGGAAGTGCTTCAAAATCAACACTCATGTTTAATTTAAATCTCAATTTATCAGAAATCCCTGAAAAACATTTTTCATATGCTGAAATTCCTGGCAATATAAAACCACCTAGATGTAAAGAATTTGCCATTATATCTACAGTAATTGCACTACCTGCATCGACAATTATTCCGTCTTTGATAGCCGTGCAAGCAGATATTCTATCTATCCCTAAGCCTTGATAGATTGTATCTAAACAAAATAGAGGTTCTATATTTATAAACCGAGCATTGTCATTTAAGCCCTTAGTAATGCTATCATTTACGCTGATAAAATATATATTTTCGCTAGCACTATAATCTTTAAATTCTTCACAAGACATAGTCCAAACTTTACCATCATGATAAAAATCTACATTATGGTTTCCTATATCACATAGTAACATTTTATACCTCTATAATTTTCCATTTATTTTCTTTTAAAAGGGATTTAGCCTTTGAGCACAATGGCGAAGTTATGACTAATAGTCTGTTTTTATATACATGATTCACATATATTTCCAATCTCTTTTCTAGCTCCATTATCTTAATTGCACTACTTTTAACAAACCTACTTTTATTTCTAACCAAAAATATCGCAATATAATATTTTGCTTCATCAACCCCACTAAAAAGATCAATTTTTTGTCTGCTACCCAGATTTGCTAAATCAATTTTTTCGATTTTTTTTAAAATGATATTATTAGCATTTAGAATATCAACTAAATTTTTCAAATCAAAAATCTATTTTTCGATAAGTTTAAGATACTTGTCCTTGTAGTATAAGGCATTCTTGGTAAAAAACAGATAAGAATCAATATTGTCTGGCATTTTATAAATATTTGTAGAAATCAAATCAACATCTGTAGCTATAAGATATCCACCTCGTTCAATCATATAAATAAAATCACCATAAATAGCACCTGCAAAAACAGCAAAAGGAAATTTTTTCTTTTTAAGCACCTTTAAATCAGCATCGCACAATATAACTGTTCCGTCTTTTGTAAAAACAAAAACTCTATTTTTCAAAACTACTACATCTTTGACATCAACATCAAGTATTCCCATTGATTTGGGGTTTATAGATATAACTCTTTTTTTTGTAGCTGCGACTAATCTGTTTCCTAAAACTCCAAGGTATATAATATTTCCAAAGAATTTTTCATCACCAACGACCACATTTTTAATAATCTTGCCACTTTTTCGATCAACTATCAAAAGCTTTCCATCAAGCGTAGGAAATATTATTAAGGAATCCAAAAAATGTGGAGATGCTATTCTAGAATCCAATGCATATACATCATCTTGCTTAGAATTTAAGATTTCTTTATTTGATTTTGTATCTATAAGTACTAACCTATTTGTTGAGAGTATTAATGCAATTACTGATTTTTTTATACTTGCAGCTACGACTTGTGTCTCAAATTTTCTTTTATATAAAACTTTTGAATTATCATCTAAAATTTCAAGTTTGCCATCGCCTGATGCTATTAGGTATTTACCGTGATCATCCCCTAAAAATGAAAAATTTGCTGGTAATTTTATATTTTTTATACCGTTTTTAGTGATAACTTCCCCATTTGCAAGAGTTGCTCCTCCTCTAGTTACATCAACTATAGGAGCAGGTAAACTGCCGTCATAACTAACGCTATGTGCGATATCTTTTGGTTTAAAATATTGTCTTTTTGTTCCACAACCTTGAAAAATAAAAATGGAAACGATAGCTAATAAAAATATGTTCATCATTCTCATTTAGTTTTGCCTTGGTAATGATTAAGATTTTTAACGATTTTATACAAAGGTGAGTTTGTATCAATTTGGGCAAATTTTAATTGTGCTTGTGAAATCTTTCCAACTTTAAGCAAATCAAAACCCTCTTCTAACAGAGCAAATCCTTTAAGCAATTCACTGTTTACTTCTTTTGAATTTTTAATTTGTGCTAACTCATAAGCTGACAAATCTGACAAAAACTTTTCATTTTTATCTTTTGGCAATGTTTCAAGTTTTGCTATATCTTTTTTAGTAACAGCAACTCTAAATAAATATGCATTATAAAGCGCTTCATTTTTATCTTTTAAAGTATTTAATGCCTCTTTGTCATTTGGTTTGGTAAGCAAAGTTTCATATGCAATATTTGAGAGTCTTAGATTTCTTTGCTTTATGTAGCCGTACGAAGTGTATCCAATAGCTGCTATAACTAATATTGCTACGCCTAATTGAACTTGTCTTTTGTACTTTTTATAAAATATTTCTGTTTTGATAACACTTTCTAAAAATTGCTCTTCAGCTCCAATTTCTTGTTTAATTCCATCTAAATTTTCTTTTAGGCTCAAGTCTAATCCTTTTTCTTGTAATTGAAACGCTATGTTAGCATATTATATATAAATTATCTCTTTGGGGGTAATTTTTGCTATAATAACAAAATAATATTTAGACGAAGGATTTAAACGATGCAAATAAACGATGAACTTCTAAGTAAATTAGAAAAATTATCTGCACTTAAAATAGACATGGATAAAAGAAAAGAAACCATGGAAGAGCTTAGCAAAATTGTAAAGTTTGTTGAAATCTTAAACGAACTAGACTTAAAAAATGAAGAAGCTACTTTTACAACAGTGAGTGGAGGAACACCATTTAGAGAAGATATTCCAAATGTAAATCCAGAAATCATTGAAACTATTTTAGCAAATGCACCAAAAAGCGAAAGCGGGTATTTTGTTGTCCCAAAAATAATAGAATAAGGATATATTTTGAATATAAAAGCACTTTTAAAAAATGTTGTGAACTACAAAGCATCTGACTTGCATATAGTAAGTAGAAGTGAACCTCAAATAAGAATCGATGGAACGCTAGTGCCGCTAGACATGGACAAACTTGATGGGCCAATTATAGAAGAGATGTGCTACACACTCCTAAGTGACAAGCAAAAAAAGAATTTAGAAGAAGAGAAAGAACTTGACTTTGCAATAGAATTTCCAGATATTGGACGATTTCGTGCAAACTATTATTATACAATGAATGGTGAATTAGCAGCGGCATTTAGAATAATTCCTATGGAGATACCTTCACTTGATGAGCTAAAATGCCCTCCAATTTTTAAAGATATGATACAAAGAGAAAAAGGATTGATTTTAGTGACTGGCCCAACAGGCAGTGGAAAATCTACTACGCTAGCTGCCCTTTTAAATGAAGTGAATACTACAGAAAACAAGCATATCATAACAATAGAAGATCCAGTCGAATTTGTGCACCAAAATAAAAAATCACTATTTTCGCACAGAAATGTTGGAACAGATACAAAAAGTTTTGCAAGAGGACTTAAATTTTCACTTCGTGAAGACCCAGATGTCATACTTGTAGGTGAGCTTAGAGACCAAGAAACCATAAGCACTGCCATAACAGCAGCAGAAACAGGACACCTTGTTTTTGCTACGCTGCATACAAATTCTGCAGTTCAAACAGTCAACAGAATCGTAGATAGTTTTGAAGGGGCTGAGCAAGTTCAAGTAAGAAATATGCTTTCTACTTCTTTGTATGCCGTTATATCCCAAGCTCTTCTTCCTAGAGTTGGTAGCGGAAGGGTAGCTATACATGAAGTTTTGATCAATAATGCAGCTATTGCAAACTTAATTAGAGAAAATAAATTGCACCAAATTTATTCTCAAATGCAATTAAATCAACAAAAGACAGGGATGATAACTCAAACACAATCAATGTTAAAAAACTTACAAGCAAGAGTTATAACAAAAGATAATGCTATAAGATTTTCAACGCAAGCGCAAGAACTTTTAAATAGTATGGCTGTAAAATGATTAAGAACCTTACAAGAGTCAGTTTTAAGATTTTCACAGTATAAAAAAGATATAATAGCCTATTAAATTTTGGGATAAAGAATGAATAATAATATTACAGAAAAAATTTTTAAAATTGGAAATGAAACTTTTAGTAAATTAGAAGATTTACAAATTCCGCCATACCCTAAATACTATCATGATACCTTTTTAGATATCTTGTCTAATTCTAGGGATAATGATGTTTTGAATTTATCCAAGAAATACAATTATCTTTTCTCACAAGACGAAACAAATTTCCATGTAAAAGAGGCTTGTTTTAACATAACAAAACAAAGCCTTGAAGAATTTGAAAAATCCAATAAAAACTTAAAAAAGATATCTGATGAAAGCACCATAGATATTGATGAAATCAAAAAAGAGCCTTCAAACATAAATGTAACAAATATGCTCTCAAGTTTTAGCTCCTTTCAACAAGAAGTTTTATCAGAATTAAATAATGCAGATGAAACAATTACGAAATTAAAAATTGAAATAGAAAAGTTAGAACGAGAATCAAACATTGACCCCTTGACAAAGACTTACAATAGAAGAGCTCTAATGAAGGATTTAGAAGAGATTTTAAATGCAGGAAAAGAAAAAGTTCTTGATATGCAATTTATCATATTTGATGCGGATGACTTCAAAAATATCAATGACACATTTGGACATGTCGCTGGAGATAAAACTCTTATATTTATTACAAGATTAATAGAAAACTCAATTCGAAAAGGAATAAGAATTTATAGGTATGGTGGTGAAGAATTTGTAGTATTATTCAATAGGTCAGAGCTGGAGAATTGTGAAAAAATAGTCCAAAGAATTATAAAAAATACAGACGAAAGCAAACTACTATATCGTGGAAATACCATACACTTGACTATAAGTGCCGGTATAACAAACCATATACCAGGTGACACAGTTGAGGGCATAACTGAACGAGCCGATCGCGCACTATACAAAGCAAAACAAAATGGCAAAAATGGCTACAAGGTTGAAGCGTAAATGGAAAATTTCTCTCTTTTTGATATTATATCAATATCACTCATCTTAATACTTGGTATCAAGGGAGTTATCAATGGATTCATAAAAGAAGTTTTTGGCTTAGTGGGAATTGTTGGTGGTATATATCTCGCATCGAGATTTGCACAAAATGCTGGTAACTTTATAGATAGCAACTTGTATGCCTTTGAAAACAAAGCATCTTTGTATCTGATTGGTTTTATAACTGTGTTGGTAGGTTTTTGGATATTAAGTATTTTTGTAGGTTTTATTTTAGCTCATATTTTAAAAATGAGTGGACTAGGTGGACTCGATAAACTTGCTGGTTTTATAGTTGGAAGTTTAAAAATATTTTTAGTTTTTTCTGTTTTAGCAATTGCATTAAATAACATAGCTTTTATACGAAGTAGGACTCAAAAATATATGCAAAAAAGTTTCATGTATCCAATTTTTTTAGAAACCGGAAGATATATAGTAAAACTTGATACCAACGATATAGTTCAAAAAGTTATCAATTCTAAAGACAGTAATTCATCTGGGAAATGACACTAGGGATTAATGGATGAATTTTATAGAAAATATTGAATATGATCACTTACTTTTAGAATTCAAAAAAGTTCTTAAAGATAATATTCTTAAATTTACAAAACAAAGAGAAATCATATTGCTAACTTTATATAATAACCCTGAACATTTTTCACCAGAAGATTTACATGCACTTATCAAAAAAAATCATCCAAAAGTTAACATAGGAATTGCCACCATATATAGAACTCTGAATTTATTAGAAGACTCAACAATAGTCACTTCTCTTTCATTTGGAAAGGCTGGCAAAAAATACGAGCTAGCCAATAAACCTCATCATGACCATCTTATATGTAAAAACTGTGGTTTAATAATCGAATTTACAGAGAGAAAAATAGAGAAAAAACAAGAAGAAATAGCAAAAGCTAATGGCTTTTTACTAACAGGACATGTGATGCAATTATATGGTATATGCACTCATTGTCAAAAAAAACAAATTAAGAAAAGGTAAAAATTTGATATTTAAAAATCAGTATGAACAACAAAGAATAGAAAAAGCTCAAGCTTTAAGAGAATTAGGAAAAAATCCTTATACACACAATATAAAAAAAGACACAACGGCCGAAGAATTTTTAAACTGCTACGAATATGTTAAAAATTCGGAAGAAAAAAGAGATGAAAACAAAAAAAATACGATAATCGGTAGAATTAAGTTTTTAAGGCTCATGGGTAAAGCTGCTTTTGCAAAAGTAGAAGACGAAACAGGCATACTTCAGATATATTTTAGCAGAGACGGTATCGGTGAAGAGTGGTTTAAATCAGTTAAAAAACTCGTAGAAGTAGGAGACATAATCAGTGTTACAGGTTTTCCGTTTGTTACTAAAACTGGAGAATTATCTCTACATGTAAAGAAGTTAGAAGTTGCGACAAAATCGATAACTCCACTACCAGAAAAATTTCATGGTTTAACAGACAAGGAATTGCGTTATAGACAACGATATTTGGATATGATTATGAATCCAAATGTGAAAAAAACATTTAGAACCAGAAGTAAAATAGTTAGCACAATAAGACGCTTTTTTGAAGATAGAAACTTCTTAGAAGTTGAAACTCCTATGATGCATCCAGTGCCCGGAGGGGCTAATGCTAAGCCATTTGTTACTTATCACAATGCTTTGGGCATCAATAGATATCTTAGAATTGCACCTGAATTATACTTAAAAAGATTGGTTGTTGGTGGATTTGAATCTGTATTTGAAATTAATCGTAACTTCAGGAATGAAGGAATGGACTTAACTCACAACCCAGAGTTTACTATGATAGAATTTTATTGGGCATACCACACTTATCATGACTTGATGAATCTTACACAAGAGATGTTTTCTGTGCTTTTAGAACAATTAGGGCTTCCCAAAAAATTACCATATGGAGATATAGAAATAGATTTTTCTAAAGAATTTCGCAAAATATCTTATAAAGATTCTCTCATAGAAATTGGGAATATTTCTAGAGAAATGCTTGAAGATAAAAATCAAATAATTAAACATTTAAAAGACAACAATGTAGAAGCTAGCGAGCTTATGAGTATGGGGAAATTGTATGAAATGTTATTTGACTTACATGTAGAGGAAAAATTGATTGACCCTACTTTCATCATAGATTATCCAATCGACATCAGTCCACTTGCAAGAAGAAGTGATGAAAATCCAGATATTGCAGAGAGATTTGAGCTATTTATAGCAGGACGAGAGATTGCCAATGGTTTCAATGAACTTAATGACCCTATTGACCAACACGCTAGATTCGCTTCTCAAATCCAAGCAAAAGATGAACTTAACGATGATGAAGCACATGGAATGGATGAAGATTATATAAAGGCATTAGGATTAGGTTTACCGCCTACTGCAGGAGAAGGATTGGGGATAGATAGACTAACTATGCTTCTAACAAATGAGCAATCAATCAGAGATGTGATACTGTTTCCTGCCATGAAGCCAATAGCTAACAATGAAACAGAAGATAACGAAATAGACAAGGAAAAAAAATGAGTATATTAAAAAATGTTGACCGTGAAGTTTATGAATTAACACAATTAGAACTCGAAAGACAAACCAATCATCTCGAGATGATAGCAAGTGAAAATTTCACATACCCAGCTGTTATGGAAGCTATGGGAAGTGTATTTACTAACAAATATGCAGAAGGATATCCAAATAAAAGATATTACGGAGGATGTGAGTTTGCTGATAAAGTTGAACAACTTGCGATTGATCGAGCATGTGAGCTTTTTGGGTGTAAATTTGCAAATGTTCAACCCAACTCTGGAAGCCAAGCAAACCAAGGAGTTTATCAAGCACTTTTGAAACCCTTCGATAAGATTTTAGGTATGGATTTGAGTCAAGGCGGACACTTAACTCACGGTTCAAAAGTAAGTAGTTCTGGTAAAACTTACTCTAGTTTCTTTTATGGCGTAGATGAAAACGGAAGAATTGATTATGAAAAAGTAAGAGAGATAGCAAAAATAGTACAGCCTAAACTTATAGTTTGTGGGGCTAGTGCATACCCAAGAGTGATAGATTTTGAAAAATTCAGAGCTATTGCGGATGAAGTTGGGGCTTACTTATTTGCAGATATCGCCCATATCGCTGGGCTTGTAGCAGCAGATGAGCATCCAAATCCATTTCCTCATTGTCATATAGTTTCAACCACAACTCATAAAACACTAAGAGGTCCAAGAGGCGGATTGATTATGACTAATGATGAAGATATAGCTAAAAAAGTAAATAGTGCTATATTTCCTGGCATTCAAGGTGGCCCTTTAGTTCATGTCATAGCTGCAAAAGCGGTTGGTTTTGCCCAAAATTTAAAGCCAGAATGGAAAGAATATGCAAAAGATGTAAAAGCAAATACAAAAATGCTCTCAGATGTTCTTTTGAAAAGAGGATATGATATAGTAAGTGGTGGAACAGATAATCATCTTATACTTGTATCGTTTTTAGATAAAAACTTTAGTGGAAAAGAGGCAGATATCGCTCTTGGAAATGCAGGAATCACGGTAAACAAAAATACGGTTCCAGGTGAAACAAGAAGTCCTTTTGTCACAAGTGGAGTGAGAATTGGAGCAGCTGCATTAACAGCTAGAGGCATGAAAACAGAGCAATTTGAAATCATCGCAAACAAGATTGCAGATGTTTTAGATAATATAGAAGATTTGGATTTGCAAGTTAAGATAAAAGAAGAGATGAAAAAATTAGCTAGTAATTTTATAATTTATGATAGACCAACATACTAGGGGGTGAAATATGCAGGCAATAAATACTGCTTTAATCAAGATGGACACTAGTCATTATTGGATAAAAAGGGATAAGGTTGTTCAAAAAATAGTACACAATGGGAAAACTTTTTTTGATAAATTTGAAAGAATAAATGAGCCATTGAGCAATAAAATTATAAGAGACCATGAAGCCGGAAAAATAACTGTGGCACACTCTTTGATAAGTAAATTTGATAAAGTAGAAAATATTGTTATAGTTTACAATGGGAGAAATACACAAAGATTTTGGCACAGGGCACAGTTATTGCTTAGAGAAGAGGGATATATAAATTTTACGGCATATGAAAGCAAAACACCAGGTCATTTGCATCTGTATATCCATAAAGGGCATACAACCTTGCAAGAAGGGCAACAGATAGCAAAATTAATTTCTATGAAACTTTCGCAAAAAATGCCAAGAGAGTGGAAAGTTTTTCCAGATAGTGATATTCCAAGAGAGTTTAACATATTGACTCTGCCATACAAAGTCTACAATAAAGAAAGAGGCGCATCTTGGTCAAAACACATGTGAGCTTACATTAGTAGTAAAAAGGAGAATTAAGATGGAAGATAAAAATGAATTAAGTGATATTGTGCTAGAAAAGACAGGTAATAAAACTCTTAAAGCAAAGAGAGTATTGATAATTATCGCTATATTAGTCATAATATTTTTAGCAGTTATTTTGTCTATGAAACTCGTAAACAAGCCAACTCAAAATAGTGAACCTAAACTTATTCTTCCTCCACAGCCTACTACAAGTGCACAAAAAGTAAAAAAAGATGAGCAACTCTTCAAACAAGTTCCAATTATAGAAGAAAACACCAACAAAAAAGATAGTTTCGAAAATATGGTTAAAAGCCTAAAAGAAAAAGAAATTCAAAAGACAAATGAAAATAATTTGGCACAACCTAAAATAAAAAAAGTAGTTTCTAAAGCCGTGGAAGCTCCAAAAGTTATTCAAACTGTAGTTAAGCCAATCGTAAAAAAGAAAATAATAAAAGTGATAAAAATTACTTCCAATAAAGCACCGAGTGGAGTCTATATACAAGTTGGTGCCACTTCAAAATATTCTCCTGATAAAAAATATTTAAAAAAAATAAAAGATAAAAGATACACCTATAAACTCTTACCTGTAATGATAAAAGGTAAAAAAATAACTAAAATTTTAATAGGTCCTTTCAAAACAAACAAAGCAGCCAAAGCAAACATAAACGATGTAAAAAAATCGATAAACAAAAATGCATTTTTATATAGAGTAAAATAATTGTTACATACTAAAAGCATACTGTTTGATCAGTTAACACCTATAACTATATTTAAAAAACTTCAATCTCACTTCAAGGATGAGCTTTCATTTTTATTTGAAAGTGCGATTAATACTGAAGACGGAAATTATAGTTTTCTTTTTATAGGAGCTAGAGAGCGCATTATCCACGAAAATTCTCAAAGTTTTTATATAGATGAAAACTTAGAAAAAACACAAGTTGATGATAATCCATTTGATTTTTTAAAAAAAAGATATAAAGAATTAGATAATAAAAAGTATCAAAATCTAACCAAAAAACTAAATATAGGTTTTGTTGATGGTTTCATTGGTTATATTGGTTATGATTGTGTTAAAACATTTGAGCCGATACTTCAAAAGCACATGAATTCTTTGCATGATGATATAAATATACCAGATCTTGATTTCATCCGTCCAAAACTGGTTTGTGCCTTTTCTCATAAATCAAATACCTTAACGCTAGTAACTTTTATCGACAAAATTGGATCTAAATTAGAAGAAATTGTCCATCTTTTAAAAGAGCCTCACATTGATATACCAATCGTAAAAAGTGATATGTCTAACAAAAAAGAGGAATTTGCATTTTCAAAAGAAAAGTTTTTTGAAATGGTAAGAAAATCAAAAGAAATGATAAGAAGTGGAGATGTTTTTCAGATTTTGATGTCAAATCGTTTTACTAAATTTGCAAAAATTGACAGATTGAGTTTTTACAGAATTTTAAGAAATAAAAACCCATCTCCTTATATGTTTAACCTAGATTATGGCAAATTTTCAATCATAGGAAGCTCTCCTGAAGTGATGGTTGGGCTTAAAAATAATCACATCACTCTAAGACCGATAGCAGGAACAAGAAAAAGAGGCGAAGATTATGAAAAAGATTTAGCTCTTGCACAAGATTTATTAAATGATGAAAAAGAGAGAGCTGAACACTTGATGCTCATCGATTTAGGTAGAAATGATGTTGGTAAAGTAGCATCCGTGGGAAGTGTAAAAGTAAAAGAGATGATGAGGGTTGAGAGATACTCACATGTGATGCATCTCGTCACTGATATAGAAGCAATACTAGATAAAAAATATGATATGTTTGACCTTTTTTCTGCCACCTTTACAGCTGGAACAATGACTGGGACTCCAAAGATACGAGCTATGGAGCTTATCAGTGAATTTGAAGGTTTAAAACGAAGTTTTTACAGTGGAGCTGTTGGATATTTTGGATTTGATGGAAATATGGATAGTGCGATACTCATAAGAACAGCCTATTTGGATGATGAAAAGATTATATTTCAAGCCGGAGCTGGTATAGTAGCTGATAGCACACCTGAATATGAATACCAAGAAGTAAAAAATAAACTTGAAGCCATGACTAGCTCACTAAATGACTTAGCGGAGTAATAATATAAAACTTTTTAGTATATTTGGAAATCCCGTTTCTCATTCTATTTCACCTCTTCTTCATAACAGTGCGATACAAGGCTTAAATCTTAATGCCTGTTACACTAGAACTCTACTTAAAGATGGTGAAAAAATTATAGATATATACAAAAATCTTAAACTTGATGGGGCAAATGTTACTGTTCCACACAAGGAATACGCCTTTAATTTATGTGATGAAGTCCAAGGAATAGCAGGGAAAATTGGTGCAGTAAATACACTTGTCACTCAAAATGATAAAATTATAGGATACAACACTGATGCACCAGGTTTTTATCGCTCTATAAAATCTTTTGTAGATATAAAGTCTGCATTGGTTTTGGGAGCTGGTGGGACTGCAAAAGCAATCTCATTTATACTCAATGAAAATTCCATAAAGACAACAATTTTAAATAGATCAAAAGATAGATTAGATTTTTTTGAAAAAGCTGGCTTTGAAAATTTCAGCTGGGATAATTTTGAAATCAAAAAATTTGATATAATTATAAATACAACTTCTGCTGGGCTAAAAGATGAAACTTTTCCATTAAATGAAAAACAACTTTTAAAACTGATGTTAAAATCTAAATATGCCTTTGATGTAATATATGGAAAAAGTACTCCTTTTTTAAAATTAGCAAAGAAAAATTCACTACTTTCTAAAGATGGCTCCAATATGCTTTTGCACCAAGCATCAATAGCTTTTAATCTTTTTTACCAAAAGAAACATAATCTAGATATAATTGAAAATTATATGAAAAAATCTTTCTTTTTATGATACCTTCAGTACTTTTTATATAGAATAAAATATAAAAATTTTATTAAAGGAAAGATATGAAACAAATGTTTAAAGCTTTATGGATAATTGCAGTGATTATGCTAGCAACAAGTAGCTCTTATGCAGCTAAAAGAGTTCACTGGAGAGTTGCCCTTAGCTGGCCAAGTACACTAACCCCACTTTCAAGTCCCCCAATCAAGTTGGCAAGATTAGTTAAAAAGATGACAAATGGAAAGTTTATCATCAAAGTTGAAGGCGCTGAAAAAACAAAATCTGCTCTTGGAGTATTTGATATGGTAAAAAGTGGAGCTTATCAGATGGGTCATACTGGTTCATATTACTATATAGGAAAAGATATAAATACTGTATGGTTTACAACAGTTCCTTGGGGCATGACTAAAGCAGAACAAGATGCTTGGTACTACTATGGAAATGGCATGAAATACATGGAAAAAGTATATGGCAAGTATGGTATGCTAGCATTTCCTGGTGGAAACACTGGCGTTCAGATGGGTGGTTGGTTTAGAAAAGAGATCAACAGTGTTAACGATTTAAAAGGTCTTAAGATGAGAATTCCTGGATTTGCTGGTAAAGTTATGGCAAAACTTGGCGTTAATGTTGTAAATATTCCTGGAGGCGAGCTATATACTGCACTTGATCGAGGAACACTTGACGCATTGGAATGGGTAGGACCTGGAATGGATATAAAAATGGGCTTTTATAAAGTGGCACCTTACTATTATACAGGATGGCATGAACCTGCAAGTGAGATGACTTTCTTGGTTAATAAAAAAGCTTTTAACAAACTTCCAAAAAGCTATCAAGTTATACTAAGAACTGCTATGGAAGCAGTAAGTGCAGATATGTTTATGGAGAATTTTGCTGATAGTGCAACAGCTTGGGCTAAAATGACAAAAGATTACCCAAATATAAAAGTTAAAACATTTCCAATACCAGTTTTAAAAGCTATGAAAAAAGCGACTGATGGCATAATGCAGTCATATGCAAACAAAAACAAACTATTCAATGAAATTTGGAATGACCAAAAAGCTTTCACAAAAAAAGCTAGAAAATGGTCTTACATGTCAAGATATTACTACTTAAAATCTTCTAAAGAAGTACAATAATCTTATTTGGCCAGATTTGATTCTGGCCAAAACCTCTTAAAAAGAAAACTAATGCTAATAAAAATAGAACAAAAATTTAATAAATTTATGGATTTTATCGGAAATATTCTTATAATTGTACTTCTTCTAATGATACTTAATGTTTTTTATGATGTCGTCATGAGATATGCCTTTCACAACAGCTCAATCGCTATGCAAGAGATGGAGTGGCATCTATTTGCTATTGTCATACTTTTTGGTACATCATATTCATTAAAGGAAAATGCACATGTAAGAGTTGACTTTTTATATGAGACATTTAGTGAAAAAACCAAAGCAATCGTAAATATAGTTGGAACTTTGCTTTTTTTACTTCCTTTTACTACATTGATAATCTATGGTTCATACGATTTTGTTATGGATTCATACAGTACAAATGAGATATCAGGGGATCCAGGTGGATTAAAATATCTTTGGTTAATCAAGATGGCAATTCCACTATCTTTTATATTACTATTTCTAGAAGGTTTAAATTATATAATCAAAAATATTAATATTTACAAAGGTCTTGAAAAAGCTAAAAAAATTGACCCGCAAGGAGTTTTGCCTTGATTGGTTTAATCATGTTTTTAGCAGCTCTCATTCTGCTTGTCGTTGGCTATCCTGTTGCTTTCACATTTGGGGCAGTTTCCATGTTCTTTGGAGCATTATCAGCTTATTTCCAAGTTGTACCAGATGGCGGCACTATGACTGACTTTGTAAATGAATTTTTACAAATGTTTTCTTTGATGCCATTTAGAATTTTTTCTATAATGACAAACAAGATTCTTATGGCAGTACCACTTTTTATCTTTATGGGTATAGTTTTACAAAAATCTGAGCTAGCTACTAAACTTTTAGAATCAATGGGTGTTTTATTTGGTAGAGTTAGGGGCGGATTAGCAGTTAGTACCGTTCTAATAGGTGCTCTTTTAGCTGCTTCTACAGGAGTGGTTGGAGCTAGTGTTGTTGCGATGGGTGTTATATCTTTACCTGTTATGTTAAAGTATGGTTATTCAAAAAAACTAGCAACTGGCACAATTTGTGCAGCAGGAACACTTGGTCAAATCATACCGCCCTCAATCGTACTAATCGTCCTAGGCGATGTCTTTCAACTTCCCGTGGGTGACTTATTTAAATATGCGTTTTTTCCTGGCTTGATGCTTGTTGGCGCATATATTATATATATATTGATAATTGCCTTTTTAGATAAAGATGTGGCTCCAGCAATAGAACTAGATCTTAGCATGACGAAAAAACAAAACATCATCAAAGCACTTTTTTCGATTATCCCCCCTTTGGTTTTGATTATTTTAGTTTTAGGTTCTATCTTTGCAGGGATTGCAACGCCAACAGAATCTGCCTCGGTAGGCTCACTTGGAGCAGTTATCTTGGCTTTGGGATACAGGCAATTAAACATAAAAATGGTTAAAGAAGCGTCCATTGAAACTATCAAAATAACTGCTATGGTTTTTGCTATATTGATTGGTGCTACTGCATTTTCTATGGTTTTTGTATATAGTGGAGCAGATGATATTACTGCGAACTTTATGACTCACCTTCCAGGGGACAAATGGGGCTTTTTAGCACTTTCTATGCTAGCTGTTATGTTTTTGGGTTTTTTCATAGATTTTATAGAGATTTCATACATCGTGTTACCTATCATCTTGCCAATCGCACATACTGTCGGATTAAACCCTCTATGGTTCGCAATTTTGATGGCATTAAATCTTCAAACATCATTTTTAACCCCACCATTTGGTTTCTCACTATTTTATTTAAAAGGAGTGGCACCTCCTAGTATAAAAACAACAGATATATATAAAGGCGTTATACCTTTTATACTTATTCAAGTAGCTGTACTTCTTTCAGTTGTATTTTTCCCTCATTTTTATGGATTTAAGTAGTTTTAATACAAAATTAAGATAAAATGCATTAAATTATAGCCCTTAATGAAAATATTTTTAGGGGCTTCTGCTAAGGTACAATATAATGAAATCAATCGCCATCATTGGCAAACCAAATGTAGGGAAAAGTTCGCTTTTCAATAGAATTGCAAAACGCAGAATCGCTATAACATCTGACTTTAGCGGAACAACAAGAGACATTAAAGAGGAAATAGTTGAAATTTCTGAAAAACCATGCAAGCTACTTGACACTGGTGGGTTAGATGATAAAGATGAGATATTTGAAAATGTAAGAAAAAAATCTATGCAAGCTAGTCAAAAAGCAGATATTATCATCATGATGGTTGATGGGAAAATGCTACCAAGCGATGAGGAAAAAAAGATATTTTATTCACTGCACTCTCAAAATAAACCTATAGCCTTAGTTATAAACAAAATCGACAATGACAAAGAGATGGAGAGGGCTTGGGAATTTGACGAATTTGGGGCCCAAAATGTTTTTCCAATTTCAGTTTCCCATAATCGAGGAGTTACAAATCTTTTAAATTGGATTGCTTCATATCTACCTGAAAATGAACCAGAATTAGTTTTAGAGGAAGATGTTGATGATTTTGATTTAAGTGATTTTGACGAAGAGATAAAAGAGCTTGAAGTAAAAGAAGAGGAAGAAACTAATGAGATAAAAGTGGCTATCATCGGCAGAGTAAATGTTGGGAAAAGCTCTTTATTAAACTCATTAGTGGGAGTTGAGCGAGCTGTTGTTAGCTCGATTGCCGGGACTACAATAGACCCAGTTGATGAACATATAGAATATAAAGATAAAATCATAAACTTTGTAGATACAGCCGGAGTGCGTAGAAGAAGCAAGATAGAGGGCATAGAAAAATTTGCTTTAATGCGAACAAATGATATGTTAGAACACGCGGATATCGCTTTGCTTGTTTTAGATGCTAGTGAGCCTTTTAAAGAGCTCGACGAAAGAATTGCAAATCTTGCTGATAAAAACCATCTTGGTGTTATATTGGTGCTGAACAAATGGGACAAAAGACTAAACGGCTACAAAGAAAGCATAGATGACATAAGGGATAGGTTTAAGTTTTTAGCTTTTGCTCCAATCGTCACAGTTTCTGCTTTGTCAAAACAAAGAGTTTATAAGATAAAAGACTTGATTTTGAGTGTTTACGAAAATTATGCAAGAAGAATTCCAACTTCAAAATTAAATGAACTCATAAAATTTGCAACAGTAAGACACCAATTGCCCGCTGATAAAACAAAAAGAATAAAAATATATTTTGCAACACAATACGATACCAAACCTCCAAAGATTGCTCTTGTCATGAACAGGCCAAAAGCACTTCATTTTAGTTATAAAAGATACCTTTTAAATAAACTAAGAGAGGCTTTTGAACTTGAAGGATCTCCAGTTCTCATGTACCCAAGAGCTAAGGGCGAAAAAGATGAAAGCCAAGATGCCTAAAAACATAGTTCTTATCGGTTTTATGGGTGTTGGAAAAGGAACGATAGCAAGAGAATTAAGTGCCAAAAGTGGCTTATATGCTGTTGATTGTGATGATTTGATAGAGAGTTTAGAGAATAGAAGTATAAAAAATATATTTGAAAAATCAGGCGAGGAATACTTTAGAAAATTAGAGAAAAAAACTGCAATTTGGCTTGAAAAAAATGTTAAAAATACCATCATTTCAACTGGTGGCGGATTTTATAAAGTAAAAAATTTAAACTCCATAGGCACAGTTATATATCTTCAATCTAGTTTTGATGCTATATTTGAACGAATTTTGCATCATCCAAATGCTAAAAGAAAACTCGAAAAAAGACCACTTTTAAAAGACTTGAAAAAAGCACAAACGATTTTTAATGAAAGAGTAAAATCATATGAAAAATGTGCAGATATAGTGATAAATGTCGAAAATAAAACTCCAAAAGATATGGCAAAAGAGATATTAAAACACTTTTAGATATAATCTTCTAAAAATTAATAGGAATTTTAATGAGAGTTTTAACTGGCATTCAACCCTCTGGTGCCTTACATATCGGAAATTATTTTGGTGCTATAAAGCAGATGATAGATTTGCAAAATAGTAGTGACCTTTTTATATTTATAGCAAATTATCACGCACTTACTTCTTCAAAAGATGGAAGCGATTTACAATCAAACACACTTGATGCAGCTATCAATTTTCTTTCTTTTGGAATTGACCCAAACAGAAGCACTTTTTGGCTTCAATCTGATGTTAAGGAAGTTTTAGAATTATACTGGATCTTATCTACTCAAACTCCCATGGGACTTTTGGAGAGAGCTCACAGTTATAAAGATAAAGTTGCAAAAGGCATTCCTGCTAACCATGCCCTCTTCTCCTATCCTGTTTTGATGGCAGCAGATATCTTGCTTTATGATTCACAAATCGTACCAGTTGGAAAAGACCAAATCCAACATGTAGAGATAACGAGGGATATCGCTATAAAATTTAATAACAAATATGGCGATATACTAACTATACCAGAATTTAAAGTGGATGAAATAGTCGCAACTGTGCCTGGACTTGATGGTGCTAAGATGAGTAAAAGTTATGGAAATACCATAGATATCTTTTGTAGTGAGAAACAACTAAAAAAGACAACTGGGAAAATAGTTACTAGCTCAACACCATTAGAAGAGCCAAAAGATTATGAAACTTGCAATGTTTTTGCTTTGGCAAAACTCTTTTTAGATAGTGATCAAACAGACGAATTAAAACAAAGATATAAAAAAGGTGGCGAAGGTTACGGGCATTTTAAAATGTATCTAAAAGAGTTAATTTGGGATTATTTTCAAGACGCAAGAGAAAAAAGAGAGTATTATCTAGCTCACACGGATGAAGTAAGAGAGATACTACATGTTGGTGCCGATAAAGCTAGAACTATAGCGAAGGCAAAAATGGAAACTATAAGAGAAAAAGTTGGAATTTTATGTTAGATATAAAATTGATACAAAATGAATTTGATAGTGTTTGCGAAAAGCTAAGGAAGAAAAAAGTTAGTGAAGATATCATAGAAAATCTTCGCCTAATTTCACTAGAGCTAAAAGCAAAAAAAGCTATACTTGAGCCTCTTCAAGCTGAACAAAATGCAAGTAGTAAACTTTTTGGTCTTTGGGCAAAAGAAGGTAAAGATATAAACGAGCTAAAAGCAAAGCTAAGTGCAAATAAAGAAAAAATTACAGTTGCCAATAAGCTTGTAAAAGAACTTGAAGAGAAACTCTCAAATCTTGCCCTTAGTGTACCAAACCTGCCTGATAATGATGTACCAAATGGTGCTGATGAGAATGACAATATTGAGATTAAAAAAGTCCTTACTCCTCCTGTTTTTGATTTTATTCCAAAGGAGCATTGGGAGATAGCTGAAAATCAAATCGATTTTGAAAGAGGAGTAAAACTCTCTAAGAGTAGGTTTTCTGTACTAAAAAACAAAGCTGCAAAATTAGAGAGAGCTTTGATAAACTACATGTTAGATTTTAATACAAAAAGAGGTTTTAACGAAGTTTGTGTGCCCTATATCGTAAATCGAGAAACGCTCACAGGAACTGGTCAATTACCAAAATTTGAAGATGACTTGTTTAAGATAGAGGGTGAAGATCTTTTTCTTATTCCCACCGCAGAAGTGCCAGTCACCAATCTTTTTCGAGATGAGATAATCTTAGAAGCCGAACTTCCAATCATGATGACTTCATATACTGCTTGTTTTAGAAAAGAAGCGGGAAGTGCGGGACGAGATACGCGAGGCATGATACGACAACATCAGTTTGATAAAGTAGAACTTGTTTGCATCACAAAACCAAGTGAGAGCGATAAGATGTTTGATAAAATGATAGAGTGTGCAAGTGACCTTTTAAGCTCACTCGGACTTGCTCACAGGCATTTGATGCTTTGTGGCGGAGATTTGGGATTTGGTGCGGCAAAAACTGTAGATTTGGAAGTTTGGTTTCCAGGACAAAATAGATATAGAGAGATAAGTTCCATATCAAACACAAGAGATTTTCAAGCAAGACGAGCAAAGATAAGATATAAAGACCAAAAGAAAAATAAACTAGTAAATACACTAAATGGCTCCTCTTTGGCAGTTGGTAGAACTATGATTGCAATCATGGAAAACTACCAAAAAGCGGATGGAAGTTTTGATGTGCCTGAAGTTTTAAAAAGCTACATGTAAAGGGAAAATATGGCCGAAGAATCACCAGATGACTTATCACAAGAGGTTGTAATTCTAGAATCAGATAATAATAATGAGGAAGAAGAGAAAGAGGCTATTGATAAGGAAATTGAAGATAATGATGCCAAGATAAAAGAAAAGAAAAAGAAAAAATTACTCATCATTGTGATTGCTACAATTTCTCTTCTTTTAGTCGTACTCGTAATAGTTGTTATAGTCGTTAAAATGAAACATGTGGTAAAACCAAAGCAAATAGACACAACAAAGATAGTCCAAAAATTAATCAAAAAAGAAAATATTAGCCCTTTTTCAACCTCAAAAATTGATAAAATGATTCAAAAAGCAAATCTACTATACGAACAAGGTGAAAAACCAAAAGCTCTAAAGATTTATGAACACATTGCTACATATAACGAAGCACTATCATCATACAATATCGGTGTTGCAAGGATGAAAGAAAATGATTATGCGCAAGCTATAGTCTCTTTTAAGAAAGCCATAGAAAATAGGGAACAAAAATGTATAAGCTCTATAAATGCTGCTGTTAGTGCGCTACATTTACATAAAAGTGCATTGTTTAAATATTATATAGATTTGGCATACGCATATCTTCCTGATGATGCAAACTTGCCTCTATATTCATATGAAATGAGTTTAATAAACTATTATAAACAATTTTATTATGAAGCTCTCTCCTCGCTTGAGCATCCAAATAATAAATCAAATGTTGACAAGCAAAGGTATATATCTTCAAAAATTCTTGCTTATATTGGCAATAATACAAGTGCAATTGACGCCCTTTTAAAGATCAACCAAGGCTATACATATTTTCCACTTGGACTTCTTTATGCAAAGATTGGAGATTTTGCAATAGCAAAAAAATACCTAGAAAAAGCATTGTCATTTACAAATACTCCATTGAAAATAAAAATGGCACTTGCACTAGTTGAAAGTAAATTAGGAAATCTAACAACTAGCGCAGATATCTTGAATGAAGTCTATAATCAAAATAAAAAAGTGGCACTATCTATTTACCCGATAAAAGCTGTACTAAAGTATTCGCTATTTGATATAAATACAGCACAAAAAGAGTTTCAAAAAAGCTTATACTTTAATGATAAAAATACCTTTGGTTTGATTTTTTATTTTGCACCTTACAAAATTTTTGATGCAGCACAAAGCATAGAGTATATAAGAAAAGGTGGGATGAATCTGTTTTTAGATAAATTAGCTCCTGCGCTTAATTATCTAAAAGCTAGCTCTTCTATATCAAAGGTAAATTCTTCAATCGTAAAAGGGATAAAAAAAGCTCTATCAAATCATGTGTTTCAAGCCAATAAGATTTTTAGAATACTTTTGAAAGACTACCCTTCTCACTCCATATTGCACTATAATTTAGGTTTATCATATGCACAAATGGGAAATTTTAGAAAAGCATATAAACATTTTTCTAAAAGTTACCATCTTGATAATACAAATTATTTAGCTGGAGTTTTTTCTATTTATTGTGCAAAAATAATCAAAAAAGATGTTAAAAAGCTAAGCGAAGATGTAAAATCAAGCATAGCGATGGATAAAAATATACCTGATACAAACCTATATATGTCAATGATAAACTTAAGTGAAAACAACCAATTTTCACTCTCAAGATGGATCGAAACAGATAAAAAAGACAATCCCTTAAACTTAGTATTTGATGTTATCATAGCACAAAAAATTTCAAATGGAAAATACTTTAGAAAAAAATCTACTCAACTACAAGCCATGTTACCAAAAGATTTGATAAGTAATATCATATATTTTAATATGAAATATGGAAATGAAAATATAAAAGAATATGCCAAAAATATACAATTGCAATTTAAGGACAAAAAACTTGATTTTAGTAGTTTTTATTATGGAGCCAAGATTGCAAGAACACAATATGTAAAATTATTGCAAATTTCTGGTCTGCTTTACAACGAAAGAGATAGGCTCAAAGCCAGACTTCCACTAGAAAAAGACGACCCTATAGCACTTACACATACTCTTGCTTATCTAGATATTTTTTCAAACAACTTTGAAGAATCATATGTTCTTTACAATAAACTTATAGATGATTTTGAACAAAAAGATACTACAACTATCTTTCTAGCCGCAGTTGCAGCCATAGGTGCAAAACACACTGCAAATGCTATAGCCTTATTGGAGCTCTCTAAGATAATTGACAATACAAACGATGAAAGTAGATATGCACTAGGGTTACTTTACCAAGAAGTCAAAAACTTCAAAGGCGCTATCATACAATACAAAAAGATAAAAGATAAAAATTTTAAATCTAAATATTTTAGTTTTAAGATAGAAAAATAGCATTCTACATGTAAGCCTTGACAAGCTCACATGTAGTTTTAAAACACTTATGCTAAATTAATTTTTTATTTATATCTCTTAATCCTTCTTTCATAGAAATATAACTATTTAAAGCTCCTATGTAAGCTTTAGCAGTTGCTAACATAGTATCTACGCTTAGTCCGTGTCCCATGATAGCAGGCTTACTTTCATCAAAAACAACTTTCACAACGACTCTTGCAAGTGCATCTTTACCCTGAGTAACAGAGTCAACTTTATATTCTTTTAATTTTCCACTTTCTCCACAAACTCTGTCAATCACTTTAAAAATAGCATCCATCGTACCATTTCCGATTGCTGCGTCTGTGATAGTTTTTCCTTCAACATCAATAGTAACTGCGGCACTTGGAACTCCCCCTGGGTTACAATCTGAGAGTTGAAGTGTAACTAATTTATAAACTTCTTTTACTTTTGTAATTTGAGCTGAAACTAATGCTCTTATATCATCGTCAAATATCTCTTTTTTAGCATCTGCTAAAATCTTAAATCTAGCAAATATAGTTTTAAGCTCATCATCGCCAATACTAAAGCCAAGATTTTTTAGTTTCTCACTAAATGCATGCTTGCCAGAATGTTTTCCCATAACCAAAGAATTTTTATCTAAACCAATATCTTTGGCACTCATAATCTCATAAGTTTGCGCATTTTTCAAGATTCCATCTTGATGAATTCCACTCTCATGAGCAAAGGCATTTTTACCAACTATAGCTTTATTTGGTTGTGGCTCGATTCCTGTAATAGTTGAAACAAGTCGGCTAGATGCATAAATCTCTTTTATGTTTATATTTGTGTTGTAATCCTTAAAGATATCTTTTCTAGTTCTTAAAATCATAGCTATCTCTTCAAGTGCAGCATTTCCAGCCCTCTCCCCTAGACCATTTATCGTACACTCTATCTGTCTAGCTCCATTTTGAATACAAGCGATAGAACTAGCAGTTGCAAGTCCTAAGTCATTGTGACAATGCACTGAAAGTATAGCTCGTTCACCCACACTCTCATGCAATGTTTTTATGATTGCTCCCATCTCACTTGGCATTCTATAACCCACAGTATCTGGGATATTTAGAGTGCTTGCCCCTGCATTTATAACCGCATCTAAAATCTCTTTTAAAAACCCTACGTCACTTCTGCCTGCATCTTCACAGCTAAATTCTACATCATCACAAAATGTTTTTGCATAAGTTACAGCATCTACTGCCTTTTTTATCACCTGTTGCGGTGTCATCTTTAGTTTATATTCCATGTGTATTGGACTTGTGGCTATAAAAGTATGAATTCTTCTTTTATTTGCTTTAGCTATCGCATTTCCTGCTGCTTTTATATCGCCATCTAATGCACGAGATAAAGAACAAATAGTGGAGTTTCTCACAGCGTCACTAATCTTTGAAATAGCATCTGCGTCACCAGGGCTTGCAGCCGCAAAACCAGCTTCTATAACATCAACTCCTAGTTTTTCTAATTGTAACGCTATTTGTATCTTTTCTCCAGTATTCATGGAAGCTCCAGGACTTTGCTCACCATCTCTTAATGTTGTATCGAATATTATTATATTATTATTGTTGTTCATTTTGTTTTCCTTAGTATATTTATATGTTTTTTATTTGTTATGAAAATTATTTTTTACGAGAGAAAAAGTAGATTTTGCAGGAGAGCGTTTTTGATTTCTATTTTAGGTAAAAATTTGATAGATTTGGCTATGCCAATATTGACACTATTCATCACGACTCCTTTATGATTTTTGACATTATACTAACTTTTTCGATATTTTGCAATCGTAAAGTTATAAACTCCACGACTCAAGCCATAAAAAAGATAAATTGTTATGATTATAGTGATACTTTCGACTGGAAAAATATACACAATAGAAAAAACCATTATTAGATAGATAAGCACTTTTAGCATATTTGGTTTTTGTAAATCTATCTTCTTGAAGCTTGGATATCTTATATTACTTACCATTAAAAAAGATAAAATTGCAATTCCTAGTAAAATTATAAAATCATAATGTTGGAAAAAGACATATTTTTGATTTATCAAAATCCACATAGCCAAAACAACAGCAGCTGTGGGAATCGGAACTCCTATAAAAACAGAAGGTTCGCTGACTCCAACCATCACATTGAATCTCGCGAGTCTTATGGCGCCAAACACAACATACATGGCCGTCAATAGCGAACCTACTTTTCCATAATGGATCCCCACGCTGTAGTAAAAAAGTATAGCAGGAGCCACACCAAATGCAACAATATCAGCTAAGCTATCAAACTCAGCTCCAAATTTACTTGTCGTTTTCGTAAGTCTTGCAACTCTTCCATCAAGCCCATCAAATACCAATGATATAAGTATAAAAACAGCGGCTTTTTCAAAATCTCCTTTTACGGAAGCTAAGATACTTATCACTCCAATAAAAGCACTTGCGGCTGTAAAAAGGTTTGGAATTATATATATAAGTTGCAGTTTTTTATTGTTTATCAAATTCTCCACCATATGCAAAATAGCCAAGCACGCTTTCACCGGCTCGCACATTGTCATCTATGCTAACTTTTACTCTAGCATCTATCGGCAAAAGTAATTCTACACTACCATCTAACAAAATTCCAAATCTTTGGGCAAATTTTAAAGGTCCCATGCTTTTGAAAAGCTCTATTTTTCTACTAAAAAATCCAGATTTTACAACTAGCATAATCGTAGAAGCATTGGCTTTTAGAGTCAAAATTACTTTTTCATTCAATAAATTTGAAAGAGGGTTTTTGCAAGGCAAAAACAATCCATGCGTCCTTTTTGTATTTGTGATAGTCGCAGATATGGGAGATCTTAACATAGAAGCATCTAATATATTTTTTCTGATTTCTAATTTTAAAAATTCGGCTCCATTTTTTAATATTACTTTCGTTATATCTTTGATTTTTCCATCAACTGGTGAAAGAAAAGACATCTTATCCTCTTCTGCTGGTATTCGTTCAAAATTACGAAATGCAAATATGCAACCAACAAACAAGAAAAAAAATACCCAAGGAAGAAAATCTAAAAAATAAGAAACTAAAAAAACTAAAAATAGTGCACTCACATACCCCCAACCTTCTTTCGCTATTAGCTCAGTTGTGGTATGTGCTCTTAACATCTAACTATCTTCTTCTTTTGATTTTTCATCATCTTTCTCTTTTATATGCATAAGAGATGGCATGTCAAATTCTTCTTCAAAAGAGGATATTATTTTTCTAAGTTTGTCTCCGTTTATTGACTCATATTCTCTTAATACAACAACAATTCTCTCGATGCATTCACGATAAGTCTCTAATCTCTCTTTTACAACAACATATCTTTCATTTAGCATGGACTTGATGTATTCGTCCAAATTTTCAGCCATTTTTTCACTATAATCTTTTGTGCTTCCGCCCATCAAAAATGTATTTCTTTGTTTTTCTAAAACCATCAATCCTGCAACTTCACTCATGCCATAAATCCCAACCATAGATTTTACTATATCGGTGGCACGCTCTAAGTCATTACCAGCACCAGTTGAAATTTCACCTAAAAATACTTCTTCAGCACCACGGCCACCAAGAAGTACATCTACTTCTGCTATCAGTTCGTGTTTTTGCATCAAAAATTTATTTTCTTCAGGAGTATTTAGTGTATAACCAAGTGCTGCTAAACCTCTTGGTATGATAGAAACTTTCGAAACGCTTTTAGCTCCTTTGGTAGTTTCAGCTACTAGTGCGTGACCACTTTCATGATAAGCTACTATCTTTTTCTCTTTTGGATTAATTCTTCTACTTTTCTTTTCAAGTCCAGCGATAGCTCGTTCAACTGCTTCAACCATATCTTTTTGCTCAACATAATCTTTGCTTTTTCTTCCAGCTAACAGCGCAGCTTCATTTATAATATTTGCCAAATCAGCACCAGCTAATCCTGCTGTTAGTCTTGCCACTTCTTTTAAATCTATATCTTTTGCGAGTTTTATATCAGTAATATGCACTTTAAGTATATCGATTCTACCTTGAAAATCAGGCTTATCTACAAGTACTTGTCTGTCAAATCTTCCAGGTCTAAGAAGTGCGGCATCTAAAACTTCAGGTCTATTAGTAGCGGCGAGTACGATAACTGGAGATTTATCAGAATTAAAACCATCCATCTCAGCCAAGAGTTGATTTAGCGTTTGTTCTCTCTCGTCATTTCCACCCATTTGACCGTTAGCTGCTCTGCTTTTACCAATAGCATCTATCTCATCTATAAAGACGATAGCGGGAGCTTCTTTTTTTGCATTTTCAAATAGATCTCGCACACGACTTGCTCCAACTCCTACAAACATCTCTATAAAACTAGAGCCGGAAACTGAGAAAAAAGGCACATCTGCCTCGCCAGCTACGGCTTTTGCAAGAAGTGTTTTACCAGTTCCTGGAGGTCCTACTAAAAGCACACCTTTTGGAATCTTAGCCCCTAAATTTAGGTATCTATCTGGGTGTTTTAAGAAATCAACTATCTCTTTTACTTCCTCTTTTGCCTCTAAAACGCCTGCAACATCATCAAATTTTACATTTGGTTTTTCAGAATTGACTAATTTTTTGCTACTTCCCATACCAAGGATTCCACCGCCCATATTTTTTTGCATTTTATTTGCCAATAGCATCCAAATACCAAAAAATATAAAAATTGGCAACACCCAAGAGAAGAGAATTTCTGAAAATATATTAGTTTCGTTATATCCACCATAAGGTATTTTTTTTGCTTCTAGCTGAGATACAAGATTATTGTCGCCAGCCACTTTTTTTACCATATATATATCTTTGACCGCACCATTTTGAACATAAGCTCGTATAATTGTTTGCCCTATTGCAACATAACTAAGTTTGCCATCTTTTACAAGTTCTTTAAATTTAGAATAATTTATATTTTTTGTAACTGCATTTTGAGAAGAACCTACTTGGGAGCTTATCATTCCATCATTTGGAGTCATAAAATTTTTAAATACTATGATAATCACGATTGAAAAAATTGCAAAAACCAAAAGAGGATTTTGGTTGAAGAAATTATTGTTATTTAAACCTTTTTTATTGTCTTTTTGTGCCATTTATTGCCTTTGTAAAACTAATGTAAACCATTCATTTTTTTTGTATTTTTCTACTGTTTTTAAAACTGAAAACTTTTTTTCTACTTTGTCTATATATTTATCTAGGATACCTGATAATATTAAATATCCATCTTTTTTTACTTTTTTAATCAAATCATTTGCTAACATTATCAAGATATCAGCTATGATATTTGCTACAACCACATCATAGGTCTTATTTGATAATTGTACCGAGCCCACCCATGAATTTTCTATATTTTCATCATTTAGACTAAAATTTTCTTTCGCACTACTTATCGCCAATTCGTCTGTATCACAAATATCAACGATTGCGCCTAGTTTTGCACCTACTATCGAGAGAATTCCGCTTCCGCATCCAACATCTAAAAAGGTATCATCTTTATTTATGTATTTTTGTAGTTGCAATATGCATCCATAAGTACTTTCGTGATGACCTGAACCAAAAGCAAGTGCTGGATTGATTATTATGTCTATCTTTGAATTATCAGGTTTTTCCCAATCTGGTCGTATATAAAATCTTCCTATACAAAGGGGATGCACAGAATCTTTATATTTTTGAATCCAATTTTCATTCTCTTTTACACTTAAATTTGTTTTTAAAGTTATATTTTTGCCCACTTGCAGTGAGAGTCTTTTCGCATATTCTTCCAATGCAAAAAGTGTTAAGTCCAAGCTATTTTCACTTCTGATGATAATATTTCCATCTTTTTCTTCTAATCCATCATGTCCCAAAGCAAAAATAAAATCTATAAAATATGGATATTCACTACTTGGAGTTAAAAGAAGCTCATAAAAGGTTTTTTTCATATATTAACCTAAAACATCCTCTAGTTTTTCTTTTAATACTTGTGGCGTAAAAGGTTTTACAATATAGTTATTTACACCTGCTCTTAATGCAGTTATAACTTCTGATTTTCCACCCTCAGTTGTAACCATAATGATGGGCATATCTTCGTACTTTGATTCGGCTCTTACTTTTTTTACGAGTTCTAGTCCATTCATCTCTGGCATATTCCAGTCAGTTATCAAGACATCTATATCGCTGTTTTGTTGCATAACTTGCCAAGCGGCTAAGCCGTGTTCGGCTTCCAAAACATCTTTATAGTCTAATCTTGCCAAAGTGTTTTTTATGATTCTTCGCATAGTTGAGCTATCATCTACCACTAATAATCTCAATACATATCCTTTTCAATTAATTATTTACTATATTTTAACCTATTTTACTTTGAAGTTACTTTAATCCCTAAATTGTCTAACCAAAGAAAAGGCTCTTTTAAGACTAATAGTGCCTTCATAATATGCTTTTCCGATGATGACACCACGCACCTCACCCGAATAAGCCAATACTTTTATATCTTCAATATCTTTAACGCCACCGCTTGCAATCGTGTCAACTCCTGAAGCCCTTGCGATATCTATCGCAAAACCAACATTTACGCCACTTAGCATTCCATCTCTTCCAACATCTGTACAAACGATAGCCTCAACCCCTGCTTTTGCAAAATCTTTTGCCAAATCAGTAGCTAGTATTTGAGATTTTTGAGCCCATCCTTCTACTGCTACAAAACCATCTATTGCATCGATGCCCACGACTACTCTGTATTTTTCACACATTTTTTTAACAAAATCTGGGTTTTTAAGAGCGATTGAACCTAAAATTACTCTATCAACCCCTAAGTCAATATATCTCTTTATCGTATCTTCATCCCTGATGCCACCGCCTAATTCTAGTTGAAGATTGCAATTTTCTCTAATCTTTTTGATTTGCTCAAGGTTTTTTGGCTCTCCTGCAAAAGCACCATTTAAATCAACTAAATGAAGCCACTTGGAGCCTATCTCTTCAAAATGCTTGGCCACTTTCCAGGGCTCATCTGAGTAAATTTTTGCACTGTCCATCAAACCCTTTGTAAGTCTAACTGCTTTTCCATCTTTCAAATCAATCGCTGGTAATATATACATTTATAACTCCACAAAATTTTTTAATATTTTTAGTCCATTGTCATGTGATTTTTCTGGGTGAGGTTGAAAAGCAAAAATATTATCTTTTTGAACCACACTTGGAAAACTGTATCCATAATTTGCATTTGCCACTATAAACTCATCTGCACATGTAGCGTGAAAACTATGCACAAAATATAGATAAGTCTCATCTTTTATATCTTTTAAAAGTGGTGAATTTTTTTGTATAAAGATTTCATTCCAACCCATATGCGGAACTTTTAATTTGGTTTGAAATTTTGATTTATCAAACTCTACAATCTCTCCTGAAATCAAACCTAAACCTTTTGTTTTTCCAAATTCATAACTCTTGTCAAACAAAAGTTGCATACCCAAGCAAACACCAAGAAGAGGTTTGCCGCTTCTAGCAAAATTTAAAATCTCCTCTGCCATTCCTGTTTCGTCCAAGCTCTTCATCGCATCGCCAAATGCTCCAACACCAGGTAAAAAAATCTTATCATAAGATTTTAATTTATCCGCATCTTTGACAATATCAACCTTTTCCCCAATCTTTTCAAAAGCATTATAAACACTTCTAAGGTTCCCCATATTGTAATCAACGATCCCTATCATTTGAGCTCTTCTTTTGCTTTTTGGATTAGAGCGTTTAGTTTTTGTTCGTATTCTTTTGCTCTTGCTTCATCTGTGGATTCAAATCTTGTAACGAGTACAGGTGTTGTATTGCTAGCTCGCACTAAGCCCCAACCATCATCAAATATGACTCTTACGCCATCAATATCTACTATCTCTTTGATATGAGGAAAATCACTTGGTGGATTTTTTAACAACTCTTTTACTTTTTGAACCAATGGAAACTTCTCACTCTCACTTGTCTCCACTTTTATCTCTTCAGTAGAATAAACTTTTGGCAAAGCCTCTATCTCTTTGTCCACATCAAGACCATTTTTGATAAGTTCGATCATACGCAGTGAGGCATATATGGCATCATCATAACCAAAGTATCTATCATTAAAAAAGAGGTGTCCGCTCACTTCGGCAGCAAAGTCGGCATTTAGTTCGGCTATCTTTACTTTTAGATTACTATGCCCTGTCTTATACATCACAGCTTTTCCATAAGAGTTTATAGTGTCATACATAACTTGTGAGCATTTTACTTCACCTATGACTGTTGGATTTTTCATGGATTTTGAGAAGAGTATCGCCATTATGTCACCTTTGACATTATATTTTTTTGTCAAAAATGCGATTCTATCGGCATCTCCATCATAGGCAAATCCAAACTCAAACTCACCCTCTAGCTCTCTTTTTATGTCTATTAAATTTTTCTCAACCGTAGGGTCAGGGTGATGATTTGGAAATGTTCCATCTGGCTCAGTAAAAAGACTCTTATAATCAAATCCAAGATTATCAAAAATCTGCGGTGCTACCACTCCTGCTACTCCATTTCCGCAATCTATGACAAACTTTTTATCAAAATCTTTTAAATGTTCAAACTCTTTGGATAAAAAATCTATATATCTGTTTTTTGCATCTATAGTCTTACAAGCAGTATCATCCTCTATTTTTAAATTTATATTTTCCAAAATCTCATCGCCTAGTGCATAAATATCCTCTCCAAAAAAAGGCTTTTTATCTATAGTTATCTTAAATCCATTGTACTCACTAGGATTATGAGAGCCTGTGATCATAACAGAGGCATCTGTAGTGATTCCATCCCACTCTTGAAAATTTGAAAAATAATTTACTGGAGTTGCGACCATACCCATATTTAAAACTTCACAGCCTGCTTTATTAAAGCCACTTATAAGATAATCACAAAGTACAGGAGAGTGACTTCGGGCATCATATCCGATGGCAACAACCAAGCCACCTATCTTTTTTACTCTCTGCCCTAAAAAATAACCGATTAATTTTGTCATCTGCTCGTTTAACTCTTTTTCAAAAATTCCTCTTATGTCATACTCTCTAAAGATTGATTTCATCGCTCACTGATTCCTTAAATATTTTTATATGTGATTTTTTATCATCCATCCTATTATATCCAAGCTTCGTTTAAAATCCTATATGATGAGATTTCCTTTTAAAAAATCATTTAGCACCTCTTTAGCCTAATTTTAGTATAATAGCATCCCATTACAAAAGGAATTGATTTTATATGAAAATAGCTATCGTTAAATTATCTGCTCTTGGTGACATTGTTCATGCCATGATAGTCTTACAATATATAAAAAATCATGATTTAGATATAACTACAGATTGGTTTGTTGAAGAGAGATTTTTTGGGATATTAGAGCACAATCCCCATATAAACAATATCTATAAACTAAATATCAAAAATAACAAAATGGGCTTATACAAAGAGTATTTAAAACTAAAAAAACTTGCCCCTTATGATTTCGTTATAGATATGCAAGGTCTTATCAAGTCAGCCTTAGTCTCTAGGATATTGGGTAAAAATGTAGCTGGTTTTGATAAAAATTCCCTTCGTGAACGCTTAGCTTCTGCTTTTTACACCAAAACTTTTTCTATACCTTATGAAGAAAATGTTATCAAGAGAAATATGCTACTAGTTTGCAAAACTCTTGGATTTGACATGCCAAAT
>JALUXT010000167.1 GCA_027013245.1 Campylobacteraceae bacterium | reverse complement strand
AAACTATCAGATGATGCCTTGAAAATGGGCGATACTACGAAAGCTTTGAAGTTTGCAAAATTAGCAATAGGAGCGAATCCTAGTGGAAAAATAGGATATGTGTGTTACACGAATGCTATATCTGCTAAGTATAAAACAGATAGTGGCAACATAGGTACGACAACACAAGTAGTTCAACCCTCAGCTAGTGATGATGCTAGTGTTGATTTAGGATGTTAGTAAAAAATTTCAGATAAAGGACAAACATGAAAAAGTTTTTTTCAGTTGCGGTTTTAGTTTTAGTTTTGGTTTTACCTTCTTTTGCACTTTCAGTGCCTTCAAACCATTTGGTGTCAGCTAGTTGGTTAAGTAAGAATTTAGGAGATAAAAACATTGTTGTGGTTGATTTAAGTTCGCCAAAAGTATTTGCGAAGGGACATATAACAGGAGCAGTAAATATTCCTAAAAAATTGTTTTTTACAGGGTACGCTGGTAGTATAAAAGCTCTTTTACCAAATCCATACCAAATAAAGAAACTATTTAGTAATGCAGGGATTTCAAACAATAGCAATGTTGTATTTGTAGCTCATGTAAAAAAAGCAAAAAAATATACTGACATGACAAGAGGTTTTTGGACTGCTTGGGTATATGGTATGAGACAGAATGCTATACTAGATGGTGGTATCGAAGCTTGGGTTGCAAGTGGTGAGAAATTATCAACTGCAAAGACTATGGTAAAAAAAGCTAATTTTAAAGTTAGAAAATTGTCTGCCGATGTAAAAAGTCTTGTTGATGTAAAAGCCGCTCTTGTTAATGGTAATGTTCAATTGGTTGATGCAAGAGAGATGAAACATTTCGTTGGTAAAGACAAAGATAAAAGACTTAAAAGACACGGGCACATTCCTGGAGCAAAAAAAGTATCTGCATATCTTTTTGCAAAAAAAGATGGAAAGTTATTTAAATTGGTATCATCAGCACAAGCACAAGAGATATTGAAAAAAGATGGTGTTTCTTTAAATAAGCCAATTATTGCATATTGTAATACAGGACACTTGGCAACAGGAACATGGTTTGTTACAAAATTTATAGCAGGAGTAAAAAATGTTGCAGATTTTGATGGTTCAATGTATGAGTATTCAAGATCGGCTATGCCTGTAGTCAAATAATTAAAAAATAAAGCACCAAATCTAACTTTGATTTGGTGCTTGTACTCTTAGAATTTGTAAATTCCTTAATATTTTGTGGTATAATTTTTAAAAGGATTTCTATGAGAGAGTTAGAGCTAAAAAATATTTTAAAATTTGATGATAAAGAATATCTAATTTCAACTATCAGCATGAATGTCCGTCATTCATGGTTTAATGGAGACCACGAAAAAATTGTATATGAAACTATGGTTTTTGAGATGAAAAACGATGAAATCTTATATAGCAACCCTAAGTTCAACGAAAGATATAATACCATGGATGAAGCCGTAGCAGAACATGGTGCTATAATCAAAAATCCTAAAGAGTACTTATATCTGTCCTAAAGCTTGGTTAATTTATTACTCCACAACCTACTTAAGCAAACATTAAAAATATTATTAAGGTTAAAGGATTTTTCTAGCCGGTAATGCTTTTGCTGCATGTGTCTCGATTTTGATTATTTTGTGCTCAGCTACTTTTTTTATAACTTTTGATTTTTGCATTTCAGTTACAGTTGTTTTTTCATTATTGCAACCCACTAGAAGAAGCATAGATATAATGAATAGTCCTAAAGTTATTAGAAGATTATTTTTCATTATTTGTACCTTTGTTTGATTTGAAAATTTTGATGGAACAAGGTTTTTCTATCATGTTTCACTATGTTAAAAGCTTCGTTAAGCTGAAACTCTATTTTTAATTAGTATACCATCAACTTTGTTAATATGGTCTTTATTGGTTAAAATTCTAGGAGTTGTGTTTTTCTTTTTTCATAACTCTTTGTTGGTCATGCTTTTGTGGTAACCCATGCAGACGCTAGTATTCAAAAGATTTTCATAAAGGAAAGAGTAGAATATGTAAATTTTTACAAGAATTTGAAAGTGACTCAGAGTCGATAACGAATTGCAATAACTAGGAAATAACGATGAAAAAAGTACTCTTAACTCTAATTTTCTTAGTATCAAACATACTCGCCATTAGCGACACTAAAAATATACTTCTTGTTCATTCTTATCATAGAGGGTATAGGTGGAGTGATAATATCTCCAAAGTTTTTGAGAAAAAATATGGTAATAATCCCAAAACATCTTTGACAACGGTATATATGGATACAAAAAAGATAGCAACTCCGACATACTTTGACAGACTTTTTGATCTGTATGATGAGCAGTTTAAAGGAAGGCGATTTGACTTAGTTATCGCTTCTGACAATAATGCATTAGAGTTTGTCATAAGGTACCATGAGCATCTATTTAAAAACTTGCCAGTTGTATTTTTGGGTATCAATAATTTTGATGAATCCATGATTTATGAAAACAACATGAGACAATACACAACAGGAGTTGCAGAAAATGTTGATATCGCCAAAAATATAGATTTGATTCTAAAAATTCATAAAAAAGTTAAAAATATAGTTATAATAAACGACAGATCAAAAACGGGATATGCTATAAGAAGAGACATGTTTAGAGTATTGCCAAGGTATAGAAAAAAGGTACATTTTGATTATATAGACGATATATCTTTGAAAAATCTTAAAACAAAGATAAGTAATCTACCAAAAGATACTGTGATTCTTTGGGTTTTGATGTTTAAAGACAAGACAGGAAGAAAGTATATCTACAAAGAGAGCCTAAGACAAGTTAGGGCGATTTCAAATGTGCCAATATACGGCTTGTGGAATTTTTACTTAGGCAAGGGAATCGTAGGGGGACTTCTCACAAGCGCTTACTCTCAGGCAACAGCAGCTTCAAAGATTGTTGATAAGATTTTAAGCGGAGTAAGACCAAGAGGGATACCAATTTTGAAAAAAAGTCCAAATGAGTATATATTTGACTATAATGAACTTGTAAAATATAATATAAAGATACCAAAAAGTATCAAAAATTACAAAGTAATTAATAAGCCATTTTCTTTTTATGATAAATATAAACAATTAGTCTGGACGACATTAGGTATATTTTCTTTAGTTATTTTTATACTGATATTGCTCGTGTTGAATATCGCTAAAAGAAAAAAGAGTGAAAAAGAGTTAAATAATCAACTCCAATTTATAAGAGTGCTGATAGATACAATTCCAAACCCTATGAATTATAAAGACATAAAGGGCAGATATATTGGGTGCAATAAAGCATTTGCGAGTCTTTTGAATTGTAAAACAGAATATATAATAGGAAAAACTGTTTATGATTTTTTTGATGCCAAGTGGGCAAAAGAACAAAATGAAAAAGACAATGAACTTATAAAGCATAGGGGTACGGATAATTTTGAAAAAACCCTCCACTTTCCTGATGGAAGAGCTAGAGTTGTAAGCTATAGTAAAACCGCATATGATAATATAGACGGAAACTTAGGGGGAATTGTGAGTATTATGGATGATATAACTCAAAGAAATCAACAAAAAGAGTTTATAATCCAACAATCAAAATTAGCTGAGATGGGGGAAATGATAGCAGCAGTTGCGCACCAGTGGAATGAGCCTTTGGTAGAACTTTCAGCGATTTTACAGGATATGGAATTTAGTTATAAACAAGATGAGTTTAACGAAAAAGTGATGGGTGATTTTGTAAAAGAATCAATGATACAAATTCAATATATGTCAAAGACCCTAAGAGATTTTAGAAATTTTTTAAAACCATCCACTAAAAAAGCATCTTTTTGTGCTAAAAAAGCATTGGATGAGGTTCTTGAAATCGTTGGAAAACAGATATTTTATGCTCATATAAATCTAAAAGTTGCATGTAAGCAAGAAGAGGTTATCGTATATGGGTTTAAAAATGAATTCAAACAAGTTGTATTGAATATCATAAATAATGCCAAAAATAAATTAATAGAAACAAAAAATGGTAAAAATATAGATATAAATATAGAGCCTTTAGTGGATAGCGTTAGGATTAAAATCAGCGATGATGGCGAGATAATTCCTGAAGATGTTATAGGCTTGATTTTTGATCCATATTTTAGTACAAATAAAAATGGAACAGGGTTAGGATTGTATATGGCAAAAGTTATGATTGAAGATAAAATGGATGGAAAAATAAGTGCTTACAACTATATAAATAAAGTTGTTTTTAATATAATAGTTCCAAGCAAAGAGCCAGAGGAGGCAATAATATGAAAATCCTACTTTTGGAAGACAATAAAAGACTAAATGAAACAATAACAAAAAGATTAAAAGCAAAAGATTATAAAGTGTGTAATTTTTTAGATGGGCAAGAAGCATATGAAGCTATAGACGATGGATATATATGTTTTATCCTCGATATCAATGTTCCTTCAATCAATGGCATAGAGATACTCAAGAAGATAAGAGAGTTTAACGCAAATACACCAATTATTATAATTAGCTCTTCGGTTGAGCTTGATATAATAAAAGATGCATATAAGTATGGTTGCAATGATTATATAAAAAAGCCATTTTTTATAGATGAATTAGAGATTAAGATAGAGAAACTTTGTAATTTTGATAATGATATAATTGAAATTTATAATGGGTGTGTTTTTTATTTCAAAGATAGTGCTTTGGAGATAGATGGAGTCCGTGAGCATTTGTCAAAAAAAGAGAGGCTCATTTTGAATTTACTTTTATCAAAAAGAGGAAAAGTCGTATCAATTGATTCCGTCCAAAATGTTGTATGGGAAGGGGGTTTTGCTAGTATTGATTCTATTCGCTCACTTGTTAGAAGAGTAAGAAAAAAATTCCCCCATGAGTGTATAGAGACGGTTGTAGATGTAGGATATATGTTTAAAAAATGTTTCGATTAGTAACAAATATCTGTAAAAGTTCTTTTAATATACTTCAGAATAAAAATATCATATACTTATCATATTGTAGAGATAATATGCGTATATGTGTTCATTACATGTAAATAAAAACTCAAAAGGAGAAAGTATGAATATCAAAAGAGTTCTTGGAACTTTAGGTTTAGCAGCTGCTATAGCTGTTGGTGCAAATGCTGCAGATAAAACTGTACATTGGAAATTGGCTATGACATGGGGTACTAGTCTGCCTCCATTTACTGACGCTGTTCATGAAATGGCAAATTTGGTTAAAGAGCTAAGTGGTGGCAAATTTACCATCAGAATTGACTCAAAAAATAAACACAAATCACCATTTGGTATCTTGGATATGGTAAAACTTGGTCAGTACGATATGGGACATTCTGCATCTTACTATTGGAAAGGTAAAGATCTTGCAACTCTTCCTTTGACAACTATGCCATTTGGCATGACTACTCCTGAGCAGTATGCTTGGTTCTACTATGGTGGTGGAATGGCATTGATGCAAAAAGTTTACAAAAAACACAAAGTTTACTCATTTCCAGGAGGAAACACAGGTGCCCAGATGGGTGGATGGTTTAGAAAAGAAATTAATAGTGTAAATGACCTTAAAGGTCTCAAGATGAGAATTCCAGGATTTGCTGGAGAGATTATGTCTGAACTTGGAGTTACAGTTACAAATATAGCCCCAGGTGAGCTTTATACTTCACTAGAGCGTGGTACTATCGATGCGCTTGAATGGGTTGGACCTGGCATGGATATAAAAATGGGCTTTCATAAAATAGCACCTTACTATTACACAGGTTGGCATGAGCCAGCTACTGAGTTACAATATCTTGTAAATATCAAAAAATTCAAGAAATTGTCTCCTAAGTATCAAGAGATTCTTAAGACTGCTATGAAGCTTTCAGCATATGATATGTATATTCTAAACTATCACATGAGTGCAATGGCTTGGGCGAAAATGAAGAAAGATTATCCAAATATAAAAGTGAAATCTTTTCCTACATCAGTTATTGCAGCTATGAAAAAAGCTAACAACAAACTCTTGGCTATAGATGAAGCAAAAAATGCTGAATTTAAAGAGATTGTAGAGTCTCAAAAAGCTTATATGAAAAAAGCTAGAGCATGGACTAAGATTTCTGATTATGAATACCTAAATACAACTATGAATGTTAAAGCAGCTAAATAAGCTGATAATTTTGCCATCAAAACTTTTTGGTGGCAAAATTTTATAGGAGTTGATAAGCTTTTTATCAACTCCTATAAAATACTATTTTAAAAATTTAAAAGGACTTCAATGCTAGATAAGATAGAAATGTTTTATAAAAAAATTACCAAGGCAATGGGTGTTTTTTTATTTATTATAATGATACTTATGACTTTTAATGTGGCTTACGACGCGATTGCTAGGTATGCTTTACATATAGGCTCAATTGCCATGCAAGAGATGGAGTGGCATCTATTTTCAGTGCTTATTTTAATCGGTATGTCTTACGCACTTATGGAAGAAGGACATGTGAGAGTCGATCTTTTATATGACAATTGGTCTGTTCAGAAAAAAGCTAAGATAAATATGATGGGCGCAGTTGTATTTATATTGCCTCTCGCTCTTCTTATAGCAACAAACTCGGTTGATTTCGTTATGGAAGCTTATACTTCGCATGAAATTAGTGGAGACCCAGGTGGGCTTACACATAGATGGATCATAAAAGCCTTTATCCCTGGTTCCTTTTGGTTGTTGATATTTATGGATTTTGGTTATTTTGTCCAAAATCTTAACATTTATAAGAAAGATAAGGCAGCTAAGATGGATGTAGATTATAAAGACGGAGAAGGACTATGACTGGTATTGTAATGTTTGGAGCGGGACTAATAATGCTATTGATAGGCTTTCCTGTGGCTTTTACTTTTGGCACAGTTGCTGTAATATTTGGTTTATCATTTGGTGTAGTCGATGCGTTGCAAAACTCTTTACCTATCTGGCAAACTTTTGTAGATACTGGCGTTGATATGTTTGGTTTCATGCCTTTTAGAATATATTCGATTATGCAAAATACCATTTTGATGGCAGTTCCACTTTTTATATTTATGGGCATTATACTTCAAAAATCCCAATTGGCAGAAAAACTATTGGAGGCCATGGGTACTCTATTTGGTGAAGTCAGAGGTGGTGTTGCAATTAGTACAGTTTTAGTTGGCGCACTTTTAGCCGCTTCTACAGGAGTTGTCGGGGCAAGTGTTGTAGCCATGGGTGTTATATCACTTCCTGTTATGCTTAAATATAACTATAGTAAAAAATTGGCAACCGGTACTATTTGTGCATCAGGAACGCTGGGACAAATAATACCGCCATCAATTGTTTTGATTATCTTGGGTGATGTTTTTCAGGTTCCCGTGGGAGATCTCTTTAAAGCAGCAGTTGTTCCTGGTGTATCCCTTGTTGGTGCATATGTTTTATATATTATTATCATCGCTTTTAAAGATAAAGATGCGGCACCTGCGATTCCACCAACGGATTTAAATGAGACTAAGTTTCAGCAGATTGTAAGGGCTTTAAAGGCGATAGTTCCACCTTTGTCACTTATAGGCGTGGTTCTTGGTTCTATTTTCGCTGGAGTCGCTACTCCAACAGAATCAGCCGCAGTTGGATCAGTTGGCGCTATGCTTTTAGCGATAATATATAGACAGTTTTCTTTAGGAATGCTAAAAGATTCTGCTTTAGAGACTGCAAAAGTAACAGCTATGGTTTTTACGATACTCATAGGTGCAACCGCTTTTTCTATGGTATTTACATACGCGGGTGGAGATACTATAGTTGAGAACTTTATGATGAGTTTGCCTGGTGAAAAATGGGGATTTCTTATAACATCAATGTTAGCCATTATGCTTTTGGGATTTTTTATCGACTTTGTAGAGATATCATATATTATCGTTCCTATTTTAGTTCCAATTGCAGTAAATCTTGGAATCAATCCTGTGTGGTATGCGATTTTGATAGCTATGAATTTACAAACTTCATTTTTAACTCCGCCTTTTGGATTTAGTCTTTTCTATCTGCGGGGAGTTGCACCTGATAGCGTAAGAACTATGGATATATACAAAGGCGTTATGCCTTTTATCGCGATTCAGGTTTTGATTTTAGCCATCTTAGTTATAGAGCCAAGTTGGTTTGGAATAAATGCCTTTATCAAATAAATTTAACTGTGCCTAGTTCTAAGAGACCACTGCACAGTGGCTTCTCTAAGCTAGGCACTTAATCTTACTACAAAAAGAGGAAATCTATGAATCTCGTGGGTCCTTATCTTAAGTTTTATAAGCTACTAAATGACATTATCCCAGAACATAGAATTTTTACAGACCCAATACATTTGATTGCATATGGTACGGATGCTTCTTTTTATCGCCTTGTTCCCAAAATTATAGTTTGGACAGACAATTCAAATGAAGTTTCAAAGATTTTGAAACTCTCCTCGTCATTATCTCTGCCTATTGTTTTTAGAGCTGCGGGGACAAGTTTGTCTGGACAAGCTATTACAGACTCAATACTAATAGTAACTTCAAGAGATTGGAGAGGAAAAAAGATAAATGAAGATCACTCTTTAGTTACGCTAGAGCCTTCCGTAGTTGGAGCAGATGCAAATGATTTTTTGCTTCCTTATGGAAAAAAGATAGGCCCAGATCCTGCTAGTATAAGTTGCGCGATGATTGGTGGAATTGCCGCAAATAATGCAAGCGGTATGTGTTGTGGGATAGCTGATAATTCATACAAAACGCTTCATAGCATGAAGATAGTTTTTTTTGATGGAAGTGAATTAGATACGGCAAATAAAAAAAGTAGAGAAAACTTTATAAATACGCATGGTATGCTTATTCAGAGCATAGAAAAGATGCATCAAAAAGTAAGAAAAAACAAAGCTCTTCATGATAAGATAGTAAGAAAATTTAAAATTAAAAATACATGTGGATATTCACTTAATGCACTTGTAGATTTTGAAGACCCCATAGATATAATCAAACACTTGATGATTGGTAGCGAAGGAACGCTTGGTTTTATTAAAGATATTACTTATAAAACAGTACCAGAGTATAAGGACAAAGCAAGTGCTTTGATGATATTTAAAAACATAAAAGATGCTTGTGACACTGTTATAATTTTAAAAACCAAATGCAGACAAAATGTAAATGCAGCTGAATTGATGGATAGAGCTGGACTTAGAAGCGTAGAAAACAAAAAAGGAATGCCTAGTTTTTTAAAATCTCTTGGAGATGAAGCTACAGCTGTATTGGTAGAAACTAGAGCACCAAATAGTGTTGAATTACATCAAAATATAGAAATAATAAAAGATAAATTGAAACATATAGAATTAGAATTACCTATTCATTTTACTGATATTGAAAAAGAATATACTTTGTATTGGAATATAAGAAAAGGATTGTTTCCCGCTGTTGGAGCTGTTAGAAAAGCTGGAACAACAGTGATTATAGAAGATGTTGCTTATCCGATAGAGCACTTAGCTAAGGCTACAATAGAGCTTCAAAATATGTTTAAAAAATATGGATATGATGAAGCTATTATTTTTGGACACTCTTTGGAAGGAAATCTGCATTTTGTATTTACTCAGGCGTTTGATAAAGAATCGGAGATAAAAAGATATGAAAAATTTATGGCAGAAGTCGCCAATCAAGTTGCCTTAAAATACAAAGGAAGTTTAAAAGCAGAGCATGGAACAGGTAGAAATATGGCTCCTTTTGTTGAGCTAGAGTGGGGAGAAGATGCTTACTTACTCATGAAAGAGATAAAACATATATTTGACCCTCACAATTTACTAAATCCCGGAGTGATACTCAATGATGATAAAAGAATTCATTTAAAAAATTTCAAAGCTATGCCAAAAACTGATGAGCTAATTGACACATGTATAGAGTGCGGATATTGTGAGCCAAAATGTCCTTCGAATTTTTTAACCCTAACGCCAAGGCAGAGAATTGTAGCAAATAGACATATGAAAATGTTAGAAAATGAAGGAAGATATAAAGAGCTAGAGGAATTTTCTAAATTGTATCAATATGATGGTTTAGAAACATGTGCCACTTGCCAATTATGCTCAATTTCTTGCCCTATAGACATAGATACAGGAAATTTAACTAAAAAATTAAGAGCCAAACAAATAGGAAAGATGGGACATAAAATTGTATGGAGTATTGCCAATAATTATGGAACAGTTTTGAGCGTAGGTAGATTAGCTTTAAGCGTAGTAAAGGGGATCAATTTTCTCATACCAGATAGTGCCATGGAAGGCATGAGTAGAGGCCTTAGAAATATTGCAAATGGGGCGATGCCTCTTTGGAGCACCTCTTTACCAAAAGGTGATAAATTTAGAATAAAAAAAACTATTTTTGATGCAAAAGAAAAAGTTGTTTATTTTTCATCTTGCATAAACCGAACAATGGCAAATCCAAGAGAAAAAAAAGGAGAAAAGAGTATCAGTGAAATTGTGGTGATTTTGCTTGAGCGAGCTGGATATGAAGTAGTAGTTCCAAAAAATATAGATAATCTTTGTTGTGGTATGCCTTTTTCTTCAAAAGGATATAAGCAAGAGGGTAAGAGCAAATCAGATGAGCTTGAAATTGAGCTTAGAAATGCAAGCCAAAATGGTAAATATCCAATCCTTTGTGATATGAGTCCTTGCAGTAAGACAATAGAACAAAATTTTCCAATTGACTTGAAAATATACGATACTGTAGAGTTTATAACAGATTTTTTAGCGAAAAAGTTAAAATTTAAACAAGTTGATGATCCGATTGTTATACATGCAACTTGTAGCACGAGAAAAAGTGGTCTTGTTGGTAAATTTAAACAAGTCGCGAGATTATGTAGCTCAAATGTTACGATACCAAAAAGTGTAAGTTGTTGCGGTTTTGCTGGAGATAGGGGATTTACATATCCCGAGTTAAATAAATCAGCCCTGAGACACTTAAGAGAAGAGATACCCAAAGATGTAAAATATGCATTCTCAACAAGTAAAACTTGCGAAATAGGTTTAAGTGAACATAGTGGGTTGGATTATAAGTCAATATTTTATCTAGCAGAGAAATGTACAAGGTGTACAGTATAGTTACTCTTTTTTTATAGGTTTTATTTAATAAAAGAAATGATAAAATATCGCTAAATATTAATTTAGGAGATAGTATGGGTGCGAATCTTGTTATAGAGGGTTTAAAGTTTATGGTCTTGGGGATGACAACAGTTTTTCTCTTTTTATTGTTGATGATACTTGTCCTAAATATTATATCTAAGATTGTTAAAAAGTATTTTCCTCATAAAAAATTAGCTCCAATAAGAGCAAGAAAACAAAATAATACAGCAACTTTACACAAAGGTGATGGAGCGATAATCGCTGCAATAACAGCTTCAATTCAAGAATTTAAACAACAAAAATAAAAATTTAGGATTGCAAAATGGCGAAAAAATATATTGATATAATGGATACAACATTTAGAGATGGTTTTCAGTCGGTTTTTGGTGCTCGTGCACTGATGGATGATTTTATGCCAGCAGTCGCAGCAGCAAGAGAAGCTGGAATTACGCATTTTGAATTTGGAGGAGGAGCAAGATTTCAAGCACTTTTCTTTTATCTAAATGAAAATGCATTTGATATGATGGATAAGTTTCGCGAAGTTGCGGGAAAGGATTCCAATCTGCAAACACTAGCACGAGGTGTAAATACTGTTATGCTAGATACTGGTAGTCGCGAACTTATAGATTTGCATGCAAAGATGTTTAAAAAACACGGTACTACTACTATACGAAATTTTGATGCATTAAATGATGTAGAAAATCTAAAATACAGTGGAGAGAGGATAACTCACCACGGATTAAAGCATGAAGCAGTTGTGACCATGATGGAACTGCCTCCTGGGTGCACGGGTGCTCACGATGTTGCTTTTTATGAAAAAACTTTGAGAAATATACTAGATTCTGGTTTACCATATGATAGTATTTGTTTTAAAGATGCGAGTGGAACTTCAAACCCACAAAAAGTATATGAAACTATAAAGATGGCAAAAAAACTTTTGCCAGAAAATGTACATGTGAGACTTCATACACACGAAACCGCAGGAGTTAGTGTAGCTTGTTATTTGGCTGCCCTTGAAGCTGGAATTGATGGTATTGATTTAGCTGCAAGTCCCGTCAGTGGAGGAACTTCTCAACCTGATATATTGACACTTTTACACGCAACAAAGGGTAAAAATTATGACCTTGGTGGATTAGAGTTAGAAAAAATACTTACTTATGAAGAGGTTTTGAAAGATTGTTTGAGTGATTATTTTATGCCACCAGAAGCTACTCAAGTTTCCCCTCTTATACCTTTCTCTCCTATGCCAGGAGGTGCACTTACTGCAAATACTCAAATGATGAGAGATAACAATATATTAGGAAAATTTCCAGAAGTCATAAAAGCCATGCGTGAAGTTGTAGAAAAAGGTGGATATGGAACAAGCGTTACACCTGTATCGCAATTTTATTTCCAACAAGCATTTAACAATGTTATGTTTGGACCTTGGAAGAAGATTGCAGAGGGTTATGGAAAGATGGTTCTTGGATATTTTGGGCATACACCTACCAAACCTGCTTCTGATATTATCGCACTTGCATCTGAACAATTAAAGCTAGAGCCTACGAGTGAAAGTGCAGTAGATATAGCAGACAAAGATGAGACTAAAACGCTCGCACATGTAATAACAATTTTAAAAAAAGAAAAATTGCCTGTAAATGATGAAAATATTTTCATAGCTGCATCTTGTAAGGAAAAAGGTATTGCTTTTTTAAAAGGTGAAGGAAAAGTAAATGTTAGAAAAACAGATAAAAAGAAAAAAGGGAGTTCTAAGGTGGCAACAACAGGAAATGGAGAATATACAGTAGTAGTAAATGGGCAAAAATACAATGTTCAAGTTAGTGAAGGCTTAGATGCTAGTATTGAGGTAAAAGCAGTAACACCAGTAGCTTCTGCATCACCTGCTAAAAGTTCGAATGGTTTTGAAGTTGTGGCTACTTTGCCAGGCAGCGTTTTTAAAGTTACAAGCAGTGTTGGACAAAGCGTTAAAAAAGGTGATATTTTACTTGTGCTAGAAGCCATGAAAATGGAGATAGAGATAGTAGCACCGCAAGATGGTGTGGTAAGTGCTATTTTAGTCAATCAAGGCGATAATGTAGAAGATGGCCAACCATTAGTTGTGCTGTAAGGGGTAAAATATGAAAAATCTCATTTTTGTGCTTTTAACACTTTTTGCTATTAGTTTTGTAGCTAACCCTCTTTATGCTAGCAGTAGTGAAGCAAATACAGTTTCTACACAAAAAATAGTAAAAGTTGACCAACATGAGGTAAAAAGCATTTCCCAAATGTTTAGAAATTTTTATAAAACTACAGGTATATATGCCTTTTTAAATCCAAGAGATGGTGTTGCAAATGCATTAGGAGAACCACTTAGTAAATTTGCCCAAAGTTGGGGAAGAATTATAATGATTTTAATAACATTTTTACTCTTCTACCTTGCTATCGCCAAAGGGTTTGAGCCACTTCTGTTGCTACCCATCGCATTTGGTGGTTTGTTGGCAAATATTCCCTTAGCAGACATCATTGGACACGGTGGTTTTATAGGAACTCTTTTTGATGCTGGTATTAAAAATGAGCTTTTTCCGTTGATTATATTTATGGGCGTTGGTGCTATGACTGATTTTGGACCACTTATCGCAAATCCAAAAACAGCACTTCTAGGAGCTGCTGCACAGTTTGGAATATTTGGCTCTCTTGTGGGTGCGGTCGCCCTTTCTCAATATACCCCATTTTTTGATTTTACACTAAAACAAGCTTCCGCTATATCTATAATCGGTGGTGCAGATGGTCCTACATCTATATTTGTAGCTTCAAAACTTTCACCAGAGCTTATGGGGGCTATCGCAGTTGCGGCTTATTCTTATATGGCGTTAGTGCCGATTATCCAACCTCCAATCATGAATCTGTTTACGACTAAAGAAGAAAGAAAGATTAAAATGGTGCAACTTAGAGATGTTGGTAAACTAGAAAAACTGATGTTCCCCTTGGTCGTTTTGATGCTTTCTATATTGATACTACCTCAATCAACACCTTTAATAGGTGCTTTAACATTTGGAAACTTTGCAAGAGTTTCTGGTGTAGTTGATAGACTCTCAGGCACCATGCAAAATGCTTTGATAAATATAGTAACTATATTTTTAGGGCTTGGAGTTGGCTCAAAGTTAGCTGCAGAGAAGTTTTTAATCGCAGACACTCTAGGAATTTTAGCACTTGGTCTTATAGCCTTTGCGATAGGAACAGCGGCTGGTGTGATTATGGCAAAAATCATGAATAAATTTTCAAAAGATCCAATCAATCCGTTGATTGGATCAGCTGGAGTGAGTGCGGTCCCGATGGCAGCTCGCGTGTCAAATAAGGTTGGCATGGATAATGACCCAACAAACATGCTTCTTATGCATGCCATGGGTCCAAATGTTGCAGGTGTTATAGGCTCAGCCGTAGCAGCCGGCGTGTTATTGTCGATATTTAAATAATTTATAAAAGGGATATGATGTCAAGTGTGAATAAAGTGGAAGATTTAGGTTTAAAAAATATAGGAAAAATATATCACAATATTAGCTATGATGAATTGTTTGAACATGAAGTTGCAAATAAAGAAGGACAAGTCACAAGTAGTGGTGCATTTTCAGTTGATACGGGAGTATTTACAGGAAGAAGTCCCAAAGACAAATACTTTGTAAAACAAGACCCTTCACAAAAATACATCTCTTGGGGAAATGTAAATCATCCAACAACTCCAGAAGTATTTGATGATTTATTTAAATTGGCAAAAAAACAACTCTCTGGTAAAGATTTATATATCATGGATGCCTATGCAGGTGCGAGTGCTGATAGCAAAAAAAGTATAAGAGTTGTGTCAGAAGTAGCTTGGCAGGCACATTTTGTAAAAAACATGTTTATCCAACCAAAAGTTAAAGATTTAGCTTCATTTTCACCAGATTTTACACTTTTCGTTGCTTGTAAAACTGTCGATAAAGATTATAAACAACATGGACTTAATTCTGATGTGTTTGTTGTATTTAATGTAGAAGAAAACATAGCGGTTATAGGTGGAACTTGGTATGGCGGAGAGATAAAAAAAGGTGTGTTTTCTATGATGAATTATTGGTTGCCACTTGAGGGTAAGCTCTCTATGCACTGTTCTGCAAATGTAGGAAAAAACGGAGATAGTGCTTTGTTTTTTGGATTAAGTGGAACTGGAAAAACAACACTTTCTACTGATCCTAAGCGAAAATTGATAGGGGATGATGAGCATGGTTGGGATGATAACGGAATCTTTAACTTTGAAGGTGGATGTTATGCTAAAACAATTAACCTAAAAAAAGAGAATGAGCCAGAAATCTTTGGTGCTATTAAAAGAGATGCTCTTTTAGAAAATGTGGTTATAGGGAAAGATGGCGTGGTTGATTATGATGATGGAAGTAAAACTGAAAATACTAGAGTTTCATATCCAATTTATTTTATAGAAAACTTCAAAGAAGACTCACAAGCAGGGCATCCTTTGAAAATCATATTTTTAAGTGCAGATGCTTTTGGAGTATTGCCTCCTGTTTCTAAGCTTACAAAAGAGCAGGCTATGTATTATTTTATGAGTGGATATACCGCAAAAGTAGCTGGAACTGAGCGAGGAATTACTGAGCCAGTGGCTACATTTAGTTCTTGTTTTGGAGAGGCATTTTTGCCATTGCATCCTACAGTTTATGCAAAACTTTTAGGACAAAAGATAGAAAAACATAGTGTTGAAGTTTTCTTGGTGAACACTGGATGGAGTGGTGGAAGTTACGGTGTTGGAAGCAGAATGAGCATAAAAGCTACGAGAGCTTGTATAGATGGGATTCTTGACGGAAGTATAAATGATAGTGAATTTGAACAACTTCCTATCTTTGATTTAAGTGTGCCAAAAACTCTAGAAGGTGTTGATTCAAATATATTAAACCCAAGAAATAGTTGGGAAGATAAGGCTGGATTTGATAAAACAAGTGAAAAATTGGCAAATATGTTTATAGATAACTTTAAAAAATATATAACAGATGAATCTGATTTTTCAGTATATGGTCCAAAACTGTAATGTCAAAACTTTGGTCAGGTAGATTTTCAAAAGGAGCTACTAAGCTTTTAGACGAGTTTAATGCATCCTTGAACTTTGATAAAAAATTATATAGTGAAGATATCCAAGGCTCTATAGCTCATGCCACAATGTTAGCTTCCGTTGGAATTTTAAGCCCTGAAGAGTGTAAAGATATAGTAAATGGCTTAAATGATATCAAAGATATTATAGAAAAAGGTGAATTTGTTTTTGATATAAGCGATGAAGATATTCATATGGCTATAGAGAAAAAACTTATAGAGATAATCGGTGATACAGGAAAAAAACTTCATACTGCAAGAAGTAGAAATGACCAAGTTGCACTTGATTTTAGGCTGTATGTTCAAAAAAATACTTTACTTATCATAAAAGCATTAGAGAGATTAATCGCTGTTTTGATAGATATCGCAAAACAAAATACAGACACACTGCTTCCTGGGATGACACATCTGCAACACGCTCAACCGATAAATTTTGCTTTTCACATGTTAGCATATGCAAATATGTTCAAAAGAGATATAGATAGGCTAGAGTGTTCGCATAAAAGAAATAATGTTTTGCCTTTAGGATGTGCTGCCCTTGCTGGGACTCCTCATAAAATAGATAGAGCCAAAACGGCTGAACTTTTAGGGTTTGATAGTGTGAGCCAAAATTGTTTAGATACTGTTAGTGATAGAGATTTTGCCTTGGAAATTTTATTTAATATCTCAACATCCATGATGCATGTTTCAAGATTTGCAGAAGAGTTGGTTTTGTGGTCTAGCTATGAGTTTAAATTTATAACCCTTAGTGATGAATACAGCACAGGAAGTTCTATAATGCCACAAAAGAAAAATCCTGATGTACCAGAGCTTTTAAGAGGAAAAACAGGCAGAGTAAATGGAAATCTTATATCTTTACTTACTGTTTTAAAGGGCTTGCCTCTTGCTTACAATAAAGATATGCAAGAAGATAAAGAAGGTGTATTTGATAGTGTTGAAACTATACTTTTATCGCTTGAAATTCTAAAAGAAGCATTAGCTACCATGCGTATAAATAAGCAAAATATGCAGACTGCTTGTGAAACAGGACATTTAAGTGCTACTGATTTGGCTGATTATCTCGTTGTAAATTGTGATATACCATTTCGTGAGGCTCATTTTATAACCGGTCATGCCGTTTCATATGCTGAACAAAAAAATAAAGATTTAAGCCAATTAAATATAAAAGAATTAAAAGAAGTGGATAACAGAATCAATGAAGATGCTATAAAATATCTTGATTTAAGAAACTCCATGAATGCTAGAAACTCATATGGAGGAACTTCTGTAATTTCAACAAAAAAACAGTTAGAAGATTTTAAAAATTGGTTAAAAGAGAGGGCTTAACCTCTCTTTTCTCAGATGGCAATAACCTAGAAGAAACTTTTAGAGTCGCTATCTGCCATATGACCCCAAGCTAATTTTGCTCCACCTAAAAGATGAAAGTGCAAGTGCATCACTTCTTGACCGCCATTTTGACCGTTGTTTGTTATGAGTCTATAGCCATTTTTATCTAAACCAAGCAGCTTCGCAACTTCTTGTATAAAGGAGGTTATGCCCGCCATAATCTCTGGTGTAACTTCTTGAAAGTTCAAAACTTCAACTTTTGGAATTATGAGTATATGAATTGGTGCTTTTGGATTTATATCATGAAAAGCCAAAAAATCATCATTTTCCAAAACTTTATTGCACGGAATTTCACCTTTTATTATCTTGCTAAATATAGTCATATTTGTATCCTTAAAATATTTATATTGCTATTATACTGTTTTTTAGATAAAATATTGTAAATAGTTCAAGCAAAGAAGCAAAAGGCATAAAAGGTATAAATCATGGAAGAAAATTCCAAAGAAGTTGTCCTTAGTAAAAATGAATATGATTCAATCTTTAAAATTCAAAGGGAAATACTTAATTCAATTGCATCTGGTGTAGAATCCAAAATTTTACTAGAAATGCTTTGCAAGCTTGCAGAACAATTACTTCCTAACTCAGTCGCATCCATGATGTATGTAAATAAAAAAACAGGTTTGATTAGTATCTTAAGTGCACCTAGTGTTCCTAAACAAGGGCAATTAGCACTAGCAAATCTAAAACCAGGGCCCGGTTCTGGTAGTTGTGGAAATGCTGTATTTAGAAATGAGGCAACATTTGTAGTAGATACTTTTAGTGACCCAAAATGGAAGGATTTAAGACAAATTGCATATGATTTTAATATATGTTCTTGTTGGTCTATGCCTGTCCATGATGAAAATAAAACACCTATAGGAACATTTGCTTTATCGTCATTTGAGCACAGACAGCCATCGCAATTTCATAAAACTTTATTGGAAACTTGTGCAAATATCGTATATATTATTTTAAAAAATGACAATCAAGAGAAAATTATTTCACAAAACGAGAGTAGAATCAGACTTTTTTCAAGAGCCTTGCAGAGTTCAACAGAGGGAATTTTTATAACAGATATTGACAATAATATTATCGAAATTAATGATGCTTTTACAGAAATATATGGCTATAAAAAAGATGAAGTTATAGGGAAGAATCCGCGAATTTTTTCTTCTGGTAGGCATGATAAGAAATTTTATAAGGGTTTATGGGAAAAATTAAATACAAATGGTTCTTGGAGAGGAGAAATTGTTAATAAAACTAAAAGAGGTAAAGAAATTACACAGTGGATTACTATTAACTCCATCTATGATGCATCCAAAAATCTTCAAAATTATCTAGCTATACTCACAGATATAACGCAGATTAAAAAAGCTGAAGAAAAAGTTGCATACCTTGCCTATCATGATTCTCTAACAGGTCTTTATGATAATACTTACTTGCAAAAGCAAGAAACAAATCATTTTTTATTGCTTTTAAATATAGATAATTTTAGTTATGTGAATTTGGCTTATGGGTTTGATATAGGAGATAAATTGCTTGTAGCAGTTTCAAATGAATTAAAAGGATTATGTAAAGAACAAGATATATATAGAATTAATTCAGATGAGTTTGCTATAAATTATTCAGAGGACATCAAAATACATAAAGAGATAGAAAAAATACAGAAACATTTTGATAAAATATCTTTTTATATAGATGAAATAAGTTTAAATATAACATTTACTTACGGTGCGTCTAAAGGAAAATCAACATCATTGTATCATTCCGCTTTAGCTTTAAAAAGAGCTAAAAAAATCGGTAAAAATCGATACTATATTTACAGTGAAGAAGATGATCGTGCTGAACAAAATCAAAGAAAAGAGTTTTTAAAATATAATGGTATTTTACGAAATGCATTGAAGCACAATCTAATTAAACCTTTTTTTCAAGGCATAAGAGACAATAAGACAAAAAGGATAGACAAGTACGAAGCGTTAGTGAGAATTGTGGATGAAGATGGAATTATCACTCCTTATCTATTTTTGCAAACAGCAAAATTATCGGGTTTATTACCGCAAATTACAAAAATTATGATTGATAAAAGTTTTAAATATATGTCAAAAAACGATATGCAGTTTTCGTTAAATATTACCGAAGATGACCTAAGTCAAAATTATTTAGAAGAATTTTTACTAAAGACAGCATTTAGATACAAAATAGTTACCAATAGAGTAGTATTGGAAATTTTAGAGGGCATAAGCGCAAATGGTAAAAAAAATCATGTTAAGCAATTAAATTCATTAAAAAAACAAGGATTTTTGATTGCTATTGATGATTTTGGAGCTGAATATTCAAATTTTGAGAGAGTTCTGGATTTAGATATTGATTTTTTAAAAATTGATGCCAAATATATAAAAAATATTGATACAGATAAAAGAAGTTATGAAATCGTCAAGTCAATTGTATATTTTGCAAAGAATGCAAATATCCCATGTATTGCAGAGTTTGTGCATAACAAAAATGTGCAAAAAATTGTTGAGGAGCTTGGCATTGAATATTCCCAAGGTTTTTATTTTAGTGAACCAAAAGATACAATTTTAGATATATTAAGTTAGGTGGTTAACGACCCGCTTACCTCTTTTTAATCAATATTTGTGTAAAATAAAAGAAAATTACTTAAGAGGCTAAAAATTGAAGAAGATTAAGCAGTCTATTAAAACTTGTGAAAGCTTAAAAGACTTAGAACAGTTAAGATTATCCTTGTTTGGTAAAAAAGGTTTTTTTGCAGGGCAGTTTGCAAAGATGAAAACTTTACCAAATAATGAAAAAAAAGATTTTGCACAAAAACTAAATGCTGATAAGGATTTATATTTAAATCTTTTGAATGATAAAAAAATGATTTTAGAGTCTTTTGCGATAGAAAAAGAGATGAAAGAAAATAGTGTAGATGTTACGCTTTTTAACTCCACTCCAACTTCTGGTGCACTTCATCCAGTGATGCAAACCATGGATAAAATCATAGAGTATTTTGTTGGTATGAACTTTTCTATACAAGAGGGACCCTTGGTAGAAGACGATTTTCATAACTTTGAAGCTTTGAACCTCCCAAAATACCACCCCGCAAGAGACATGCAAGATACTTTCTATTTTGAAGACTCCAAACTTTTGCGAACTCATACAAGCCCAGTTCAGATAAGGACTATGCTAAATGAAACGCCACCAATTCGTGTTATATCTCCAGGTGCTGTGTTTAGAAGAGATTATGATTTGACTCATACTCCTATGTTTCATCAAGTTGAAGGCTTAGTTGTAGATAAAGAGGGTGTCGTGTCGTTTGCAAATTTAAAATACATACTAGAAGATTTTTTAAAATACATGTTTGGTGATGTTGAAGTTAGATTTCGACCAAGCTTTTTCCCATTTACGGAGCCTAGTGCCGAAGTTGATATCAGTTGTATATTTTGCAAAGGAAAAGGGTGTCGTGTTTGTTCACACACAGGATGGCTTGAAGTTTTAGGTAGTGGAGTTGTTGATTCAAATGTTTTTGAAGCTGTTGGATATAAAGATGTGAGCGGCTATGCTTTTGGTTTAGGTGTTGAGCGATTTGCGATGTTATTGCATAAAATACCAGATTTAAGGTCGCTATTTGAAGGAGATTTAAGACTATTGGAGCAATTTAGATGATTTTTACAAAGCAATGGCTAAACGAATGGATAGATATTGAAAATATACCAACACAAAACATAGCAAAAGCGTTAAATTCTATAGGATTAGAAGTAGATAGCTTAAGCGAGATAAGAATGCCAAAAGATGTAGTTGTAGGACTTGTTACTTCTTGCGAAAAACATCCAAATGCTGATAAATTAAATATATGTAAAGTTGATTTAGGCGATAAGACAGAACAGATAGTATGTGGCGCAAAAAATGTATCTAATGGTCAGATGGTAGCAGTTGCCCGCATTGGCTCAGTACTGCCTGGAAATTTTAAAATTAAAGAAGCAAAACTAAGAGATGTCCAATCAAATGGTATGATTTGCTCATCAACTGAACTTGGACTTCCTAAGATAAACGATGGAATTATGGTTTTAGATGAAAGTATTGGGAAGCTAGAGATCGGTAAGCAATTAAGTCAATACCCACTACTAAATGATGATGTTATAGAGATAGAATTAACCGCAAACAGAGGTGATTGCCTTAGCATAAATGGAGTAGCGAGAGATTTATGCGTTCCTTTTAACCTTGAAATTAAAGAAATTGAAATCAAAGAAGAAGATGAAAACCAACTAGGAATTGGAAGAGTTTTAAATGTAAGTAGTGGCGATAAAATAGAGTCATCTTTTATCTTTAAAGCGATAGACAACAAGGAAATAAAATCAAACCTTCTCGTAGATTTAAGACTTGGTTTAATTGGCGAGAGTTTTGATGATGAGTTGGATAGATTGCTAACATACGCTACATATTGCACGGGTGTTTTGCTAAGAGCTTATGATTATAACGCTTTTTGTTGCAAAGATGATAAAGCAGTTCTGAGTGCTAAAAAACAAAAAAATGGTTTGAATGCAGTATCCGGTAAAAAAAGACTCTCTTATGTTGGAATTTCACAAGAAGATGATTCAAAAGCCACAAAAGGTTCTCCTAGAATCATACTTGAAGCTAATTATTCGCCTCCAAGCGTAATTTTAGAAAACAGTATGCATAAAAAGATAAAAGCAGATAGGCATCTTTATAGATCAACTCGTGGAAGTGAACCTGACTTGAATTTCGGTATTAATTATCTAATTACACTACTTAGTGATATTTGTGAAGTGATGATTTACGCAGGAAGTCAACAAGTTGTTCAAGATAGTGAATTGGCAATAGTTAATGTTCATATAAAAGAATTAACCCAAATGATAGGTCAAGAAGTCCCTAGGAGTGAACTTATAAATATATTGCAAAGGCTAGGCTTTGAAGTTGTATTTAAGCATGAACAAGAATCTATGAATATAAAAGTGCCTGCATTTAGACATGATGTGATAAATAAACAAGATATTTGTGAAGAGATTGTACGGATGATAGGGATAGATAATATCCAAGCCAAGCCACTCTTCTTTGCTGAAAATGCAAGGCACAATGATGCTTATAAAAACTTCAAAAAAAGACAATCATATAGATGTAAATCAGCCTCAAATGGATTTTTTGAATCCATGCATTTTGTATTTACTGATCGTTTGATTCATGATAAATATGAACTAGAAACAGTCTATAAAAATAGGGATATAACAAATCCAATAACGAGTGAATTAAATACATTAAGATCAACACTGATTCCAAATATGCTTGAATCTGTCAATAAAAATAAAAAATATGGCAAAAACAGTATCGCTCTTTTTGAGATAGGTACAGTATTTGATAAGCATAGAGATGAAAATATAAATATCGCCTTTGTGTATAGTGGCGAAAAAAATTATGCCAATATCGCAAATCATGGAAAGCCTGAAGTTGTTGATTTTTATGATTTTGCAAGAAAAATATCAAATATAATCGGCAAGTTTGATTTAGAATTACAACCAGGAAAATCAAAGCTAAGCAATCCTTATGAATGTGCTTTGATTAGGCAAGATGATGTAGTTCTTGGATTTATCTCTGGCTTACATGTAAATGTACAAAAAGATTTTGATTTGGATAAGACTTATGTGTGTGAGCTTGATTTTGCTAAGCTAGCATGGAAAAGCACTGTAGTAAAAAATTATTCTAATTTTCAAGCAATATCAAGAGATTTAAGCTTGATGATATCAAAGGATATGCCTTATTCTAAGGTTAGTAAGTTTATAAATAGTTTAGGTATAAAGAACCTGATAACATTTAATGCAGTTGATTTATATGAAGATGAAAGCTTGGGCGATAAAGTTAGTCTTAGTGTAAAATTTAACTTTCAATCTAACGAAAAAACTCTTAGAGATGAAGATATTACATCTCAAATAGACAAAATTTTAGAATCTTTAAAGCAAGAATTTAACATAGAAATAAGATGAATATTTTAAAAGTTTCTCCAAGGCAGAGTTTTAATGTGGAGTTTGCAGATATAGCAAGCGATAAATCAATCTCACATAGATGTGCAATTTTTTCTCTATTTAGTGATAAGTGCTCAAGCATAAAAAATTACTTGAGAGCTGAAGATACACTTAGTACACTACGCATCATTTCAATGTTAGGTGCAAAGATAGAAGATGATGGAGATACTATAAAGATAACGCCACCAGAGTCCATAAAAGAGCCTTCAGAGATACTTGATTGCGGAAATGCTGGCACAGCTATTAGGCTGCTTCTAGGTTTTCTTTGTACATGTAAAGGTTTTTTTATTTTAAGTGGGGATAAATACCTGAACTCAAGACCTATGAAGAGAGTTGTTGGGCCTTTAAGAGATATTGGTGCTTTGATAGATGGACGAGACGATGGAGAATTTGCTCCACTTTGCGTCAGAGGAAATGATAAATTAGAGCCATTTGTTTATGAGAGTAAAATTGCTTCAGCGCAAGTAAAAACCGCTATGATTTTAGCAGCTCTTAGGGCAAAAGATAGCTCAACTTATAAAGAACCAATTCTTAGTCGTGACCATAGTGAAAAGATGCTTAGTGCTATGGGTGCAGATATAAAAATACAAGATGAGAAAATTTTAATAAACCCTTTAAAAGGAAATTTAAAACCATTAGATATAGAAGTGCCAAATGACCCGTCAAGTGGTTTTTTCTTTGCCGTTGCAGCTGCCATAACAAAAGATTCTCAAGTTAGACTAAAAAATATACTTTTAAATAAAACAAGAATTGAAGCATATAAGATTTTGGAAAAGATGGGTGCAGATATAGAGTTCATAAAGAGAAATTCAAAATACGAAGATGTAGGTGATATTATCGTGAGTTATGCTCCACTAAAAGGAGTGGAAGTTTGTGATAATATAGCTTGGCTAATAGACGAGCTTCCCGCACTCTCTATAGCATTTGCAGTGGCCAAGGGAAAAAGTATAGTAAAAAATGCAAAAGAGTTAAGAGTAAAAGAGAGTGATAGGATTTCAACTGTAGTTAGCAACCTAAAAAAATGCGGCATAAAAGCAACAGAGTTTGAAGATGGATATGAAGTTGAGGGAGGAGTGCTAAAAAGTGCTAATATAAACTCATACGGAGACCATAGAATCGCTATGAGTTTCGCAATAGCAGGATTAAGAGTACCTATGAGTATAAAAGACACAGAATGCATAAATACTTCATTTCCAAACTTTTTTGAGCTTTTATCAAAAATAGCAAATATAAAAGAGGTAAAATAATGGTAGTGGAATTGGCACAGCATTATGGATTTTGTTTTGGTGTTAAAAGGGCCATAAAGATTGCAGAAGGCTCTAAAAATGCTTCAACAATTGGACCTCTAATTCACAATAACGAAGAGATAAATAGACTCAAAAAAGATTTTAATGTTGATACTCTAAATACCCTAGATGAAGTTGATTTTGATAAAAAAGCTATCATCAGGACACATGGAATTCCTAAAAATGATTTGAAATTTTTAAGGGAAAAAGATGTGGATGTGATAGATGCCACTTGTCCATTTGTAACAAAACCACAGCAAATTTGCAAACAAATGAATAAAGAGGGTTATGACATAGTCATCTTTGGAGACAAGAATCATCCAGAGGTAAAAGGAGTTGCTAGTTATGCAGGAAAAAGAGTTTTTGTGGTGCTCAGTGTTGATGAGATTAAAAATATAAACTTTTCAAATAAAATTGCTGTTGTTTCGCAAACAACTAGAAAACTAGATGAGTTTTTACAAATCACAAATTATCTTATAACCCATTACAAAGAAGTAAGAGTTTTTAATACAATCTGTAATGCTACATTTGATAACCAAGATGCAGCTAAAGAGTTAGCTAAAAAATCAGATATCATGGTAGTCATAGGTGGTAAAAATTCATCAAATACAAAGCAACTTTACAACATATGCAAAGAGTTTTGTAGTGATAGTTTTTTGATAGAAAACGAAAAAGAGATAGATTTTAACTGGTTTAAAAATAAAAAATTATGTGGAGTAACTGCTGGTGCATCGACGCCCGATTGGATTATTCAACAAGTTATTGGAAAAATAAACAAAATTTAAGTATAATATCGAACTACAAAATATTAAATCAAACACAAAGGGAAAGTAAATGGTGAATGAGGCGAACGAAACGGTTCAAACTGAAGGCGCAAATGAACAAGAGGAGATGGATTTTGCAGCCATGCTAGAAGAGTCTTTTAAAGACACAGAAAAAGATGCACTAATAGATGGTGTTGTTGTTGAGATCAAAGATGATTTTGTCTTGGTTGATGTTGGTAAGAAATCTGAGGGAAGATTATATGCTAGCGAAGTAACTGATAAAGATGGCAATGTAACATGTAAGATTGGAGACACTATAGCCGTAGTGATATCTGGCTTCAGAAATGAAAGACCTATCGTTTCTCATAAAAAAGCTCTCAAAAAAGTTAAAGTTAAAGAGTTTATAAAAACTCATAGCGTAGATGAAGAAAACATTTTAGATGTAAAAGTTGTAAATAAAAATCGTGGTGGTTTTATAGTTGAAAATGAAGATGGTATAGAATTTTTCTTGCCTCGTTCACAAGCTGCTGTGAAAGACATGAATACGATGCTAGGTAAAACTATAAAAGTTAAAATCATAAAGATAGATGGTGAAAATGAGTCAATCATAGTATCTAGAAAAAAACTTTTGGATGACGACAGAAAGAAAAAAAGAGAAATTGTTCAAACACTGATAGAAAAAGATGAAGTTGTTGAAGGCGTGATTAAAAAGATCACGACTTATGGTATGTTTGTTGATGTTGGTGGTGTTGATGGGTTGGTTCATTATAGTGAGATTAGCTATAAAGGCCCAGTAAATCCAAACTCTTTATATAGTGAAGGTGAAGTAGTGCCTGTTAAAGCTATAAAATACGACAAAGAAAAAAGACACTTATCACTATCTATAAAAGCTGCTATGCCTGATCCTTGGGATGAGATAAAAGGTGAGCTAGAAGCTGGAGATACTATACAGGTAACAGTTAGCAATATAGAGCCTTATGGTGCTTTTGTTGATCTCGGAAATGATATAGAAGGTTTCTTGCATATATCCGAAATTTCTTGGGATAAAAATATAAAAAATCCAAAAGATTATATAAAAGAAAATGAAGAGATTAATGTTGAAGTTATAGAGATAAATTCGCAGGACAGAAGACTTAGAGTTTCTCTTAAAAGTGTGTTGCCAAAACCATTTGATGAATTTTTGAAAAACTACCATGTTGGTGATGTTGCTACTGGTAAAATCACTACGATTACAAATTTTGGTGCTTTTGTGAGAATAGGTGGAATCGAAGGCTTATTGCACAATGAAGATGCTTCATGGGATAGAAACAATAAGTGCAAGGATTTGTTTAAAAATGACGATGAAATAGAAGTTAAAATTGTTAAGATTGATGACCTTAATGAAAAAGTATCACTTAGCAAAAAAGACTTAGAAGACAGTCCTATACAAAAATATGCTAAAACTCATGCTAATGGAGATATAGTAATCGGCAAAATAAGAGACATAAAAGATTTTGGTGTTTTTGTTGAATTAGAAAAAAATGTTGATGCATTGATAAGAAAAGAAGACTTAAATCAACAAAGCGAAGATGAACTTAAAGTTGGTGATGAAATTGAAGCTGCTATCGCTTTTATAGATGACAAAAAAAATAGAATAAGACTTTCTATTAAAAGGTTGTCTAAACTAAAAGAGAGAGAAGCTTTAAAAGAAATAAATAAAGAAGATAAAATGACTTTAGGCGACATACTAAAAGATCAATTGAAGTAGCAAATGCAAAAAAAGATACTTGGTGTTTTTTTTACGCTGTTGTTTGTTGGCATAATTGGAATTTTGTATAATTTTTTCAATTATGCTGACGATACAATCGTGGAAACTAAAAAGTATATATCCCCGATAGAAAGACAAAATAAAACTCAACCATTAAATAGTTCATGGATAAAAGGGCTTGCACAATCAAAAAAAAGCAGATATGAATACCCAGTAAATGAGCTTTTTATGCAGATTGATTTGCATAAATACATACCCCCTAAAGTTAAATCATATAAGTTGGTTATAGCAAATGTAGATAGGTATTCTATTTTTTGTGTTGTACAAACACTTTCAGGTTTAAATCTACCTTTTGTTTTATCGAAAGACAGAAATGTTCCAAATATTAGCATAAGTAGTAGTAACGAAAAAATATTGAAAAAAGTGACAAATAAATTAAAAAACTATGATATAGAATCAAAAATAGTAGAGGAATGGTTATGAATATAAAAAAGATAATAGTATGTGATGCTATACATCAAAAAGGCTTTGAGCTTTTAGATGCCGAAGATGATATTGAAGTTATAAATGCCGTTGGTGTGCCAAAAGATGAATTGTTAAGCAAAATAGGCGAAGCTGATGTCGCTATTACAAGGAGTCCTACAGCCATAGACGATAAATTTTTAAAAGCAGCAAAAAATCTTAAATCAATCGTCAGAGCTGGCGTTGGAGTAGATAATGTTGACTTGGACGGTTGTAGCAAAAGAGGCATTATCGCCATGAATGTGCCAACAGCAAATACAATAGCGGCAGTTGAAATGACGATGGCACATATACTTAGTTGTGCAAGAAGTTTTGTAAATGCAAACAATAACCTCAAAATCCAACGAGTTTGGAAAAGAGAAAAATGGTATGGGATTGAGCTTAGTGGCAAGAAATTAGGTGTTATCGGGTTTGGAAATATTGGAAGCAGAGTAGCAGTGCGAGCCAAGGCTTTTGGCATGGATATTGTGGCATATGACCCATATATAGAACCAGGTAAAGCTACAGATTTGGGCATGAGCTATACTGAAAATTTTGATGACATCTTAGCATGTGATTTTATAACCATTCATACTCCAAAAAATAAAGAAACTACAGATATAATCTCGTTTGATGAGATAAAAAAGATGAAAGATGGTGTTAGGCTGATAAACTGTGCTAGAGGAAGTTTGTATAATGAAAAAGCACTATATGAGGGTATAAAAAGTGGAAAAATTGCTTTTGCAGGGATTGATGTGTTTTCTTATGAGCCAGCCACAGATCACCCACTTTTAGATTTGGAAAATATAAGTGTAACTCCTCATCTTGGTGCTAATACCCATGAATCGCAAGAAAAAATAGCCATACAGGCAGCTGAATGTGCTTTAAACGCAGCTCGTGGAATCACTTATGCAAATGCATTAAACCTTCCTATAAAAACTGAAGATTTACCTGAAGCCATAGTTCCTTATCTTGAATTAATCCAAAAAATGTCTTATTTTTGTGCTCAGATAAATAAATCACAAATAAAATCTATAAAAATTAAAGCCGAAGGGGATGTTAGTAAATACGCAAAATCTCTCTTGACTTTTTCTTTGGTTGGAACGCTAAAAGAATCTTTGGGTGATAATATTAATTATGTGAATGCAAGCTATGTTGCACAGGAAAAAGGAATAGAAACAACTTTTGAGGAAATTCCAAATTCATCTAGTTATCATAATAAAGTAACAATCACACTGACTACAAGCAAAGGTGTGACCTCTATGGGTGGAACTGTTTTTGATGATATTGAGCAAAGAATAGTAAATATAAATGGTTTTGGATTTGATTTTAAGCCAAAAGGCAAAATGATTATTTTCAAAAACAAAGATATACCAGGTGTTATCGCTAGTATTGCTACTATATTATCAAATAACGGTATAAACATAGCAGACTTTAGGCTAGGAAGAGGTAAAAACGATAATGCAATGGCAGTCATCTTGGTTGATGAGGCTATAGATAAAAAGATACTAAACGAGTTAAATGCATTAGATGCTTGCTTATGGGCACAATACGCAATCTTATAATAATAGACATTACATAAAGGCTTATTAATAAATATATAAGCCTTTATAATATATAAAATATAGTCGATGAAAATATACACTTAAGTGCAACAATTCTACACACCTTATATAAAAATATATGATAACTTACATATTAAACTAATATTAAACTTATTATATGATATAATAATCTCATATAAGATAAAGGAGAAATAATATGGCAAGAGTCGTAATATTAGGCGGAGGGGTTTCTGGTCATACAGCTGCCACTTTCCTAGCTAAATGGCTAGGTAAAAAGCATGAAGTTGTTGTAGTTACACCAAATGCACAATGGAATTGGATTCCATCAAATATTTGGGTCGGAGTTGGAGGAATGAGTAAGCAAGAAGTTGTTTTTGATCTTGCTCCAGTTTATGCTAAAGGTGGAGTTGTATATAGGCAAGCAAAAGCCCTCTCTATACACCCCGAGGGAAGCAAAGAAGAAGATAAGCAATTTGTAACTATTGAATACACAGGTCAAGATAAGACAGGTGAAAGTGAAAAGATTACTTATGATTATCTTATAAATGCCACTGGACCAAAACTAAATTTTGGTGCAACTGAAGGCCTTGGACCAGATGTTGGACATACCGTTTCAGTATGTTCTGCTGAACATGCAAGCCATGCAAGTGATAAACTAGATGAATTGATTGCACAGATGAAAAGTGGTGAAGAAAAAAGAATCTTAATAGGAACTGGACATGGTATGTGTACATGTCAAGGTGCCGCTTTTGAATATACTTTTAATGTAGATCATAAACTAAGAGAAGAGGGTGTTAGAGACAAAGCAACTATCACTTATATCTCAAATGAATATGAACTTGGTGACTTTGGTGTTGCTGGCATGCATATAAAATTGGGTGGTTATGTAACAAGCGGAAAAGTTTTTGCAGAGTCATTATATACAGAACGAGATGTCAATTGGATAAAAAGAGCACATGTAAACAAAGTGGAAAAAGGAAAAGTCCATTATGAATTGCTTGATGGCAGTCAAAATGAAGAGTTATTTGATTTTTCTATGTTAATCCCTCCATTTGGCGGGGTTGGGCTAAAAGCTTACGACAAAGCTGGAGAAGACATCACTTCTAAGATTTTTAATCCTGGTGGATTTATGTTTGTTGATGCTGATTATTCTAAAGGAGGTGCCCCATATGAAGATTGGGACGCTGATGATTGGCCAAGTTATTGTCAAAATCAAACATATAAAAATATGTATGCAGTAGGTATTGCTTTTGCACCACCTCATTTGATTTCAAAACCTATGAAAAGTCCAAATGGAACACCAATCAATCCTACTCCTCCAAGAACTGGGATGCCAAGTGCTATGATGGGGAAAGCGGTAGCTCAAAGTTTGAAAGATATCATTCTAAATAACGCAACAGAGCCAACTCATAGTGCTAAGATGAGCGAAATTGGTGCAGCTTGTGTTGCGAGTGCTGGTAAGGGAATATTTAGCGGAAGTGCGGTTGCCATGACCATGTATCCAATCATACCAAACTTTAAAAAATATAAATATGGAAGAGATTTAGATGGTACTTTTGGAGAGATAGGACTTGCCGGACATTGGGTTAAACATTTCTTACATTTTGCATTTTTATGGAAAGCAAAGCTAAAGCCATTTTGGACACTAATCCCAGAATAAGTTGAGAATAAAATCAAAGTATTCAACAATTAAGTTGTGCTTTGGTGGAGTGTGAATTGGTTGAAAATTTACTTCTTAACCAAGACAAAGTTAAATAGATTCCTCTTGGTAAAGCCAAAGCTTTAGTGAGAGGAATTTTTCAGGGGTTTTGCCTCTAAAACAGGAGAAATAAAATGGAAATAAAACCATACGAACAAAATTCTTATACACCGGTGCCATCAGCTTTTACAAAATTTAGAAGAAATTGTGTACCTTGGCAGTTTATTAGATTTATAGCAATCAATATTAAGATGACTGTGCTTATCTTAAAATCACATCATTAAATAAATATTATAGTAATTTTTGATATAATATGGCTTCATAGGGGTATTTAAACTTAGATATCCCTAAAATAATTATGGAGAAAGTAAATGAAGATAATATTATCCCTCATCTTTGCAATCCTTCCTATCTTTGCATCATCTCAAATTTATACCAATCTTAGTCTCAGTCATGCCCTAAGGATACTTAAAAAAAATAATCTTGAGATAAATATAGCAAAATTTGATGAGCAAATAAAGGGCTTTGAACACAAGATTGCTAAAAGTTACAATTACGGAAAGCTA
>JALUXT010000166.1 GCA_027013245.1 Campylobacteraceae bacterium | reverse complement strand
TCCATTATTAACACTCCTGTTTCCTTATGTTATTTTTTTAACATAAGTATAGTTTAATTTGCTACTCAGGTGGGTCAAAAGTTTTCAAAAAAGTGGGTCAATTTTTATCAAAAAAAACACCTTGGAGAACTCTTTAGAGATTTGGAGTGTGAACTCGAATCACGGGCAATATCGATGCAACTTTTTATAAAAATACTTACAAAAATCTCTGAAATACAAAATGTTGTCAAGGATAATAAAAACTTTCTACAGATTATCGCTGTACTTAGTGCTTATACTCAAAAAGAGTTAGGGTTTATGTGCGAAAGTTGAGTAAGTTATTCTTTTAAATAATTTTTGCATTTTTTAAATATGCAATGCATACATTTAAGTGAATAAAGATAAAATATGCTTATACCTCAGGAGAGGTGGAACCAGATAGATCATACAAAGGGCGAGAATGTTATATTCTAAAAATGCAAAATTTATCACTATGAAACAAGTGGCGGCTTTTGTTATTGATGTTGTAAAGGATATGTAACATGGGGATTTTAACAAAAGATGAACTAGCATATACTAGAGGTAAAAAGTTTTTTAACTATAATGGTGAAGTAGTAAACTTTGATGATATAAAAGAGATAGACCCAAAAACAATTAAAGAGATGATGAACTCTGCTTATATCAAAAGGGAGTTAGTAGTCAAATTATATTTTCAAACAGGTGGATTACTTCTTAGAGCGGACACTAAAAAGATAGAGAGATATAAACTTCTTAGTGAATTAGCAGATGATATTAAAAAGTACAAAGGCATAGCACCTGATGGAATTTTCTACTCGATATTCCCTAAAAAAGAGTCAAAATACTTATATTATTTTAAAGTTCTTTTTGTACTCTTTGGCATAAACGGCTTGAGTGAGATTTGGTTTAACACTTCGCTTTTGAGAGATGTGGATTTTTTTGCAGTTATATCTGGTATATCTGGTATTTTATTGGGTGTTATGATAGTAACTACTCCTATGGTTTTTTTAGCAAACAAGTTAAATATAAGAAAATTTCAAAGAGAAGATGACTTTTTGGCAGGGCGAGAATCTAGTGTAAAAGATATTGATTTCACAAATTTGATACTTATGATTTTGGTTTCTATGTTGGCTTATCTTATCTATGGGCAAGTGAAATAATATGAAAAAGATATTTATACTTTTGATACTTACTATTGCTTTAAATGCCGATATCGTGCAAGATATAGAAAAATTTAACATTTATTTAGAAAAAGCAAAGCTTGGAGATAATGAAGCTAAGTATATTACTGCTATGAACTATTTTCAAGCTAAAGGCACACAAAAAGATACAAATGAAGCGATGTATTGGCTTAAAAATTCGCTACAAGGTGGGTATGCAAAAGCTATATGGATCACAGCAAAGATATATCTTCACTCTTCTGATGAAAAAGCACAACAAAAAGGAAAAAAGATTTTATTGTTATTGAGGGATTATGAGAACTATTTTCCAAAAGAATATGCAAAAAATCCATATAAAATCAATAGGTATAAAGCAATAGCCCTCATGCGTTTAGCCGAACTTTCTCAAGCAGATGAAGAAAAGACTGCATACTATTTTAGAGCATTTGCTATAAAAGAGAGTAGTGCGGTAGGCAAAAAAATAAGAAAAAAAGCTGTTGCATATCTTGATGCACAAGTAAAAGCTTTGCAAACACAGATAAGTCCAGATAAAAATGCAGAGTGGTTTAAATACTCTATAGAGAGAGGAGACTTAACACTGCTTCAAAATAACCTTAAAGATATAAATAAGTTTTATGTCATCAACAAGTATCTTCCCCAACAAGCTAGATATAGAGTAGATATAACCCCACTACTTATGGCAATCCAAAATGATAACATCTCTCTAGCAAAAGAGCTTGTTAAGCATGGTGCGGACATAAATCTAGCAAACTCACGAGGGGAAACACCAGTTATTAGTGCTATGAGGAACAGACATATACGATTTGCTAAAGAACTGATGAGACTAGGAGCAGACACAAGTGTCATAGATAATGAGAAAAATAGTGTATTTAGTTATGCCCTTGCTATGCATCAACAAGATATAGCCCTTGATGTTTTAAAAAATAAAAAGTTTAATATATATGAGTGGGTAGATGGCGGAGTTTTTCAAGGACGGAATGACGTTTATGCAGAGTATATAAGTAGTAAAAAGAGTAAAGGTGGAATGTTTACTTATTTACATGTAGCGGCAAAAAACGATGCACAAAAAGTGATGCAAAAGCTCATAGAGATGGGGCTTGATGTAAACACTACTATGAGAAGCGATAGAATCAGCCTAGATGCGCTAGGAATTGCTACAAGATATGCAAGTTTACCTAGTGTTGAGTTACTTATAAAATTGGGTGCTAACCCTTATGTAATTTATACAAATACAAAACCTGAGGGAAATTATGGACTAAGTTACTGGGGCGCTTTATCAGCAAAATACACACCCTTAAGTATGGCAATTTGCCGTGAACATCAAGATAAAACGATTGTGAAGTATCTACTCTCTTTAAAGAGTGCCAAATGGTATGTGAAGCACGAGAGTGAATATTTTTACTTCTATCTTTTACAAATGAAAAAGTCCCAAGTATTAAAGTTTTTTGACCAAAATGACTTTAAAGATAGAGAGAAGATACGAGAGAAATTTGATATAATCTCAAAGAAAAAGATAAGATAAGACAAGATCGCACTATATTTTCAACTACGGGCTTTAAAAGCCCGTATAATTTGAAGTATCTATTTACAATCCACTGTGTTTATACCAAGCTTTATAAGTTTTATCATTCCAAAATGATTGAAAATAACTTATAGCATCTTTCTTCTCTTCGTCATTTAAAACACCTCTAAAACCTGGCATTTTTCCACCATATTGAGCGCCACCATTATCAATCTGATTTATAAGTTGCGCAAAAGAGTGATGCCAAGCATGTGCGGTTCCATTTAAAGGTGGTGGTGGATAAGAGCCATCTGTTAGCTTTTGTCTCCAATTGACCGTTTTTTCGGCATTAAGCCCATGACAACTAGCGCAATTTACTGCAAAAAGTTTCTTACCCGTTGTAGCTTGGGCTTTTGTGTACCACCTTGCGTTATCTCCTTTGGCATTTACAAAGTAATACCCCATAGCAAATATAATGACTATAGTTGCTATAATTAATTTTTTCATTTTTCCTCCTTATGTTACTAGTAATTGTCCCATCATGCCACCATCTTCATGCTCAAGTATATGGCAGTGAAACATGTAAGGCACTTTATTGTCACTATAATACCTAAAAGGCACCATAATATAAGCGATACCCATAGGATCTACACTTATAGTATCCATAAAACCTGACTCGCTTGCATCTGGTTTTCTTCCATTTATAGCTAGGGTTTTAAACTGTGTATTGTGTATATGCAAGGGGTGTGCCATAGGTGATTTATTAACAACTTTCCAAATCTCAAATGTATCTTTTTTTGCAATCGCATCAATTCTATGCATATCCATACTTTTGCCATTTATGAAAAAATTATCTTCCCCATTTCCTCCACCCATCATGCCAATGCCCATCCTCATCTGTAAAACTATGTTTCTAACTCCGACAGCATCTTTGGGATTCCAAACAGGATGTTTTATGAGATTTTGCGGTACTTTTGCATTGCTATTTTTGGCATCTTTTGATTGAATTTTCATCAAATCAAACTCTATATCAAAGCCCATATTTCCCATCATCATACCCATCATGCCCATATTTTGACTAAGAGCTCCCTTGTAGCTTTTAAGAACAACATCTTTGCCATCACTCAAATCCACAACTATATCTATCCTTTGGGCAGGAGCGAGTTTGATTTGACCAAGAGTTACAGGTTTTTCTAAAAGTCCACCATCACTACCTATGAGTTGAAATTTTCTATTGTCACTAAAACCTAGTAAATAATACCTTGCATTTGAGCCATTTAAAATTCTAAATCTTGTCAATTTCTTTTTAGCTTCCAATGTTGGAGCTATCACTCCATTTACTAAGACATAATTTCCATGGATTCCCATCATCTTTTCTTGCTGTGAGCTTACATATCTAAAAGAGCCGTCATTATTAAAATTTCTGTCTTGCAAGACTATAGGTATATCATCCACTCCATATTCACTAGGCAAATTTAGGTTTTGGCTCTCATCGTCATCTAGTATAAAAAGTCCAGCTAAACCTTTATACACTTGCACACCAGTTTGATGTAAAAGATGCGAATGGTACCAAAGCATTGAAGCTCTGTTTTTTATAGCAAACTCTGGACTCCAAGTAGCACCATTTTTTATGATTTGGTGAGGTCCGCCATCCATCTTTGCAGGCAATTCAAAACCATGCCAATGTATAGTAGAATCATAACCAAGAGAATTTTTGATATTTACTTGTATCATGTCACCTTTTTTAGCTCTTAAAGTTGGGCCTAAAAATGGTGCATTTATACCGATAGTTTGAGTTTTTAATCCCTTAAAAAATTCCATTTCGCCTTTTTGAAGATTAAGGTTAAAAACTCGTTTGCCACCAATTTTTTTACCCTCATACAAAGGAGGGACTGCGAATTTTCTTTTTTGTTTGAAGATATCATACGAGTATAAACTATTTGCCCCAAACACCGCTACTCCGGCGGTAGCAACTGCACCTGATATTAAAAAATTTCTTCTTTTCATAATTGTTCCTATGATTTGTCTATCTTAATGTTTTTTTCATATCCAAAAATTCTTCTTTGGAAATTTCACCTTTGACAAATCTTTCTTCCAAAATTTCTAGAGCATTATTGCTTTTTGTGATATTTATATTATCTCTTCTGAAATAACTCACAAATAAAAAGATTACAATAGCAAATACTATAAAAAACACCAACCCCATACCAGGAAAATATCCCATACCGCCCATAGGCCCCATATATCCTTGTCCAAACATTTTATATCCTTTTCTAATTTGATAATGAAAGTATAGGGAAATACTCATAATCATTAGCTAATAGTTTGTTAATGTATCTTAACAAAAGTTATTTCCAAGTATTTATTATATCTTTTACTTTTTCAAATATCGAATTCATATATATTTTGATTTCACTATCTAACTCAAAATTATCTATCATATTATCTATACCTATTGTACTTAGTGTTGTTTTACCATTTTGCTTATACAGAGATATACGACAAGGTAAAAAAACTGAAACCTCGGGATAGGCATCCAATATAGTTTTAGCGGCACTTGGATTGCAAACTTCAAATACTGTTATATCCTTCTCTATTGGGAAGCCTTTTGATTTGAGTATTTCTTTAAAATGATACTCTTTTAGTACACCAAAACCATGCTCTTTGGCTCGTCTTTCCATATTTTCCTTAATCGTTTCTATGCTAGTTTTTGTACTTATTGTGTAAAGCATTTTTTATCCTTTTAATGTTTGTGATTATATCAAACTACTATGGAGTTAATGTGTAGGAGCCCCTACTATGAATCTGCTTAAATTTTAAGTAGCTTTTTCGAAATAAATAGTATAATCAGTTTTTAAGACATAAGGAGGCTTTTATGACAAATAAATTTATCGATGCTATGAATTTTAGACATGCATGTAAAGTATTTGATAAAACAAAGAAAATATCCGATGACGAAATGATGTATATACTAGAAGCAGGAAGAAAGTCACCTTCTGCTTTTGGCATGGAACCATGGAAGTTTTTGGTAACGACCAATAATGAACTTAAAACCAAATTGAAACCAGCTTGTAAAAATCAAATACAAGTCACCTCTTGCTCTCATTTGATGATAGTATTGGCTGCTATTGATGGAGTAAAATTAACTTCTAGCGATATAAAAAAAAGATTCTTGGCAAAAGGTATACCTGCAGAAAAACTTGATTTTTATTTGGAGCTTTATTCGGACCATTTAAAACATATATTAAATAAAGATGAAAATATTTATAACTGGACATCCCTACAAACATTTATAGCAGCAACTAACATGATGACCGCGGCTGCGTATATAGGGATAGACTCTTGCCCTCTTGAAGGTTTTTACAAAGAACAAACTGAACAGATTTTAGGCATAGATACTAAAGAATTTCAAGTTTCACTCGTTCTTCCTTTTGGATATAGAATCAAACCCCAACCAAAACAATTAAGAAAACCTATATCAGAAATTGTAGAATTTATATAAAAAATAAGTGCGAAAGCTCACTTTTAATATCCCACAAGAAGAAAGTATCCATTTAGTAGAAACAGACCTACGCTTATCAATACGATAGAAGAGAGGTATTCAAAATATCTCTGATACACACTAAAGATGCGAATCTTTTCCAGCCAAGCCATACTAAATGCACCTATGAGCATCGGGATACTTCTACCTAAGGCAAAAGAGCCCAAAAGTGCCATTCCAAACAATGGGGAACCTATAGCTGTACTAGAAGCCAACATGACTAAAAGTGCTGGAGTGCAAAAAGGACAAACAGCTATAGAAAAAGGTATAGCCAATAAAAAAGCACCTCCTACGCTGGCTACCTTGTAAGCATTTGCGCTAATCCAAGGCATTAAATAGATGGATGCATATATGAGTAAAAT
>JALUXT010000165.1 GCA_027013245.1 Campylobacteraceae bacterium | reverse complement strand
TAGTGCACCATCTTTTCCACCGATACTTTTACCGGCTTTTATATCACGAGCAAATTGCTCAACATCTATCTCTATGTTCATCTGTGTCTCCTTGGGTATTTGTTATTTTACTTAATTGACACAGATTTTTGAACGGTCCCGCCGATGACTTATTAGAAGAGCTACAAAGTGAATATCAAAGCAACTAATAGTTTTTCTAAAAATCTCAAAAAGCTTGGCCTGCTTCAATAGCCTCGAGACTGTAAACCTAACTGTGTAAACCCACCTTTCATCCCTAAATTACTTAGTATATTTTGCCATAATTTCGCTGAAAAATATACTAAGTTGGGGATAAATTTCATACCAATTTCTAATACTGTTCGTATTCCACTTATTTTGTTGCTCTTGTATAGCAAGATACATAACCTTAAATGCAGCATCTTCAGTAGGAAATGAACCTTTAGATTTAGTCTTTCTTTTTATGGTAGCATTTAAAGATTCTATTGGGTTTGTAGTATAAATTAGTTTTCTAACAGAATCTGGATATTTGAAAAATGTTGATAATTCTACCCAGTGAGTTTGCCATGAAGCTGTAATATTAGGATATTTTTTACCCCATATATCATTAAATTCCCTAAGAGCTAATTGACCATCTTCCTCACAAAGTGCAGCATAAACAGGTTTTAAATCTTTAGCAACTTCTTTTCTATCTTTCCAAGATACAAACCGTAAAGAACTTCTTATCTGATGCACTATACATCTTTGTATTTCAGCTTTAGGATAAACTGCTTTTATAGCTTCATTAAAACCATTGAGACCATCTATTGCGAATATAAGGACATCTTCTACACCTCGCTTTTTAATATCATTGAGAACACTAAGCCAGTATTTACTAGTTTCATTCTCACCTATCCAAATACCAATAATCTCTTTCTTGCCATCGAGTGTGATACCTAGCATTATATAGCATGCTATATTTTTTACAACTCTGTCAACTCTGATTTTTAGAATTGTGGCATCCATAAATATTATTGGATATATTACATCAAGTGGACGATTCTGCCATTCATTAGCTTTTTCCATAATCTTTTCAGTGATATTTGAAATAGTTTGAGTAGAAAGTTCATATCCATATAAATCATCAAGATGCAGTTGTATATCTCTTACACTCATACCTTTGGTGTAGAGCGATAAAATTAGATCTTCTGTACCATCTAGATATATCTCACGCTTTTTTACTAACTGTGGTTCAAAGCTAGATTCTCTATCTCTTGGGATAGATACATCAAATTGTCCATATTTAGAATTTATTGTTTTATCATTGTAGCCATTGCGGGCGTTTGAATTTAAAGACTCTTGATGCTTGTTGTAGCCTAAGTGTGAGGTTAGCTCTTCTTGTGTTGCAGTTTGAATAACTTCTTTGAGTATATTTTTAAACTCTGCTGTTATATCATCAAGAGATGTTATCTCTCCTGATGCTAATTGTTTTTTTAACTCTTCTTGGTTGATTAAACTCATGTGCAAATCCTTTAAAATAATTCATTTGATTAGTTTATCAAATGAATTTAGTTTTTAAGGTTTACACAGTTAGGTTTGCAGGCTCCTGATATCGGGCAGATAAAAAATCTGCCCGACAAAACTATCACTTTCCGTATTTTTCTTTAGCTTCTTTTAATGCCTCTATTAATTCATCTAAATTATCATAAGGAATATGTGCCTTCCAATCAGGTTCTTCTGAATTTTTTTTCAATGAAATACCTATGCTTACAACAGGAAACGATCCATCTCCATAAGGCTCTTCTATATGCGAAACTGAAATCATACCATTTTTAGTATCAGCTAAAGGGAATGATTTTAATACACTATTTTTTCCACCCATGTTATATCCTTTTTTGTTTGTTTTTAAAAAATTTTGTTATTCTTGCTTGTTTTTTTAGCCACTCTTTTTGTAGCATCAGGGGAAATCCACCATATGTTTTTCCACCTTCTATACTTTTCGTGACACCACTTCTTGCTGCAACCATCGCAAAATCACCGATTTGTAAATGTCCAGCACTTGCACTTTGTCCTCCCATCATAACATTTCTTCCAAGTTTTACAGAGCCTGAAAGACCTGATTGAGATACCATTATACAATGCTCTCCCAACTCACAATTATGACCAATCTGAACTAAATTATCAATCTTAGTACCAGTTTTTATAACAGTAGAGCCAAATACAGCTCTATCGATAGTTGAGTTTGAACCAATTTCAACATCATCCTCGATGACAACATTTCCGTTGTGGTAAATTTTTACATGCTCGCCTTGTTTTGTGTGAGCATAACCAAATCCATCACCACCTATAACAACACCTGCTTGAAAGATGCAATTTGTGCCAATCTTTGTGTCATCATATATCGTAACATTTGGATAAATCACACTATTCTTACCGATATGAACGCCTGCGCCAATCACAACATTTGGATATATACAAACGCCACTTTCTATGACTGAATTACTCCCTATCTGGACATTTGCCCCAATTTTTGCATCTGATGCAACTTGTGCAACTTCTTCAAAATCAAATAATTCTTTCTTGAAGTATTTACTCAGTATTGCAAAACAAAGATGAGGGTCTTCACATATCAAACTGACACAACTTTTAGGCACATACTGTTCAAATTCACTTTTAATCAAAACTACTTTTGCATTAGTTTGCTTGAGCAATTCTATCAATTTAGCATCATCAAAAAATACAATATTTTTTTCATTTGCTTTTTCTAAAGTTTCAAATGATACTATATCAAAATCAACTCCATCATAAGACATAGATAAAGCACTAACTATTTCACTAATTTTCATCAGATGTCCAAGGCAACAGAACCACTACGAACTATTTCGATAGGATTGTATCTTTTTATGGCTTTCAAAAAATTTGCAATTCGCTTTGAATTATCAGCTACCATAACAACTATAAAATTTTCTCCACTATCAGCAATAGTTCCATTATATGCTTTAAGCATAGCATCAAGACCATTAAAGTCTTCATTTATAGATATCTTCACCAATGCCATCTCTTTTTCAACAAATTCAACGGATTCTATAACCTTGTATGTTGGTATTAACTTATGAAGTTGTTTTACGATTTGTTCTAAAACCCTTGCATTTCCGCATGTAACTATAGTAAGCCTTGAAAAATCTGTTTCAGGAACAGGTGCAACAGTTAAAGAGTCTATATTATACCCTCTTCCTGCAAATAAGCCTGAAATTCGCGAAAGTACACCATCTTCATTTGTAACTATTACAGATAAAACTCTTCTTATTTCTTCATTTTTTATAGAATTTGCCATGATTTATTCCTTGTGCTCTAAAATCATATTGTAAAGTGTTCCACCTGCTGGAACCATCGGAAGAACATCTTCTAATCTATCAACATTTACATCTATTAGACAAACTGCATCACTTTTTACTGCTTCTTTTAATGCCTTCACAAACTCTTCTTTTGTTTCAACTCTAAAGCCTCGTCCGCCAAAACTCTCAGCTAGTTTTACAAAATCAGGTTGCATTGCGCTCAAGTCTGTAGAAGCATATCTTTTATCGTAGAAAAATGTCTGCCATTGTCTAACCATACCTAGAAATCCGTTATTTAATATGATATTTATAACTGGGATTTTTGACACACTTGCAGTCATCAACTCTTGTATATTCATAAGAATTGAGCCATCTCCACTTATATTGATAGAAACTTTATCAGGAAATGCTTTTTTCACTCCTAAAGCAGCTGGAAATCCAAATCCCATCGTTCCAAGTCCACCACTTGTGATAAATTGTCTTGGTCTGCTAAAAGGATAAAATTGTGCTGTCCACATTTGATGTTGTCCAACATCTGTAGAGATTATCGCATCGTCTCCTAGTATTTTCCCCACTTCTTCTATAACCCATTGAGGTTTTATATTGTCTTTATTATCGTTATACCCTAAAGGATGAATTTCATCATATCTTTTAAGCAATTCTCTCCAAGATTTATATTTGTCTGAGTCAATCTTCTCTTTCACTAAAGGCAACATGTCTGTTAAAACATTTTTCAAATCGCCTACTATAGGAAAATCTATATCTACAATCTTACCTATACTGCTTGGGTCTATATCTACATGTATAACCTTAGCATGCTTGGCAAATTCACTTAATTTTCCAGTAACTCTATCATCAAATCTTGGTCCAAATGCTATCATAAGGTCAGCTTCGCTCATCGCCATATTTGCGCTATAACATCCGTGCATGCCAACCATACCCATAAGCAAAGGATTTGAATCCCCCATAACACCTCTTGCCATCAGCGTTTCGACTGCAGGAATTCCACAAAACTCTGCAAATTCTCTTACAAGCTCACTCGCTCCAGAATTAACTGCGCCTCCACCAATATACAAGATAGGTCTATCAGCTTGAGCGATAGCATCTACTACTTTTTTAATTTGCCTTTTATTGCCTTTATAGGTTGGCTTATAAGTTTTCATGGTGATTGTATCAGGATAAGTAAAATCTGCGATTTGAGCTGTGACATCTTTTGGTATATCTACATGTACAGGTCCTGGTCTTCCGCTTCTTGCTATATAAAAGGCCTCTTTTAATATGCGGGGTAAATCTTTTGCATCTTTAACCAGATAATTGTGCTTAACACAAGGCCTACTGATACCAACAGCATCAATCTCTTGAAATGCATCCGTACCAATCATGCTAATAGGCACCTGCCCACTGATAACAACCATAGGAACAGAATCTATATAAGCAGTCGCAAGTCCCGTGACTGCATTTGTAAATCCAGGTCCACTAGTCACAAAAGCAACTCCCACTTTTCCGCTAGCTCGTGCATATCCATCTGCTGCATGTATCGCGGCTTGTTCGTGTCTTGTCAATATATGTTCAAAATAGTTTTGTTTATATATTTCATCATAAACATTCATGATTGCGCCGCCAGGATAGCCAAAGACAACGCTTACGCTCTCCTTGTGCAATGCTTCTACAACCATCTGAGAACCGTTTAAATCCATGACTTCTCCTTTTGTTTTAATTTAGTTTTTATTTTACAATAAAAGGCAACAATTATACCTAAAAAAACTTTAATAACCATTCAAAAGAAGTATTTTTCTTATTCTGCTGAATTCATCATCCAAATAGAAAATATATCTAGATAATTCCAAAATGATTGTTTAGCTTCTTCGCTTATATCTTGTTTTCGCAAAACCTCTTTGTAGGTTTGTAGCCAAATTTTTCTTGCATTTTGTGTTATTTTAAAGGGAGCATGCCTCATACCCATCTTTGGTGCACCTCTATTTTTACTGAAATGAGGTTCACCTCCACAAATTTGCACAAAAAAATCTGCTGCATTTTTCTTTGCGATTTCAACCAACTCTGGCGTTGGAGGAAAAAGATTTTTTATTTCGCTTTGTACCAATAAATCGTAATGGTCAGAAACCATTTTTCTTATACCGGTTTCTCGTAACTCTTCATAAACTTTGCTACTCGGAATTAGCACATTTGGTCTCACTCCGAGTTGAGCTTGTGTTATGTTATATTGCATTATAAACCTTATAAAATTTCAAATAAATCATACAAAATTTGTCCTTAATATATGATTATGATTTCAGCTATTCATTTTCTATTCATTTTCAAATGTTAGTATTTCATTATCTTACAAAAATAAGGAGAATATTATGCAAATCTCATCAAGCATAAATATACACAGTTCAGCACCAACTAACAATATTGCAGCACATACTCAAAAAACTTCTAAGGAAGAAACTGCGCCTAATGATGTAGCAGAAGATAGATTGAAGCAACAAAGCAATATTCAAAATCAAGATATGCAAAAAGCAATTGCACAAACAACTGGTATAGGTGTATCTTTAAACTTATTGGCTTAAAAAACCATGAGAGATTAATGCTTTATGACTGTGATCTCTCTTCTGTCCTATTAAAGGACATAATATATAATTTTCAATATTATACAAAGGTCAAAATATGAAAAAAATAATAATCGCATCAATATCTGTATTGATAGTAAATTCTTCTTTGTTTGCAACTGTTGATGCAAATGAATGTAAAGCTTGTCATGGACAAAATTTTGAAAAAGCAGCACTTGGAAGGTCTGATATAGTTGCTAATATGACGCATGGGGATATAGCTGTTTCACTTATTGACTATAAAACCACTACTACAAAAGATGAATTACCAATGAAGAATGTTGTTCAAAAATATACAAATAAAGAGTTAAAGGATTTTGCGCAAACTATTGGTAAAAAAGGCAAAGAAACATTTTTACATAAAATAACTCATCTTTTCGGTTAATTTTTTTAATCTTATGGTGTCCATAGAAAAACAATAAATCAGTAAAATGTTAAAGTTATATTTGTTGATTTTGGATTTGAAAAGGTGACTTTTTATAATTTTTTAGATATAATACTCTCCCTTTGAAATAATGATTATTTTAAAGAGTAAAATTACCAATCAAGGAGGTCATTATGGCTTTAGGTTCGGCGGAAAAATTAGAAATCGTCAACAAATTCGGAAGAAAAGAGGGTGATACAGGTTCACCAGAGGTTCAAATAGCACTTATATCTAGAAGAGTTCTAGAATTAACAGAACATTTGAAAATCAATAAAAAAGA
>JALUXT010000164.1 GCA_027013245.1 Campylobacteraceae bacterium | reverse complement strand
CATCGCCGCATCTACTATCACAAATCTTTTTTTATTATTTGCCTTTTCATACAAAACTTTTGTGAGCAAATAACCACAATTTCCAACCATATATCTTCCTGGCTCACACACGATAGTAACATCTTCGTTTTTTAAAGCTTCAAATATATTTTGTGCATAATCATATAAAGAAATCGTAATTTCATCTCTGTATTTGATGCCGACTCCACCGCCAATATCGAAAAATTTTATATCAATATTTGCAGCTTTTAAACTTCTTAACAAATTTCCCATGACAATTGCAGCTTCTTTAAATGGTAACGCTTTAACAATCTGGCTACCTATGTGATAGTGTATGCCAATCGGTGTAAGATTTTTTGATTTGTTTGCATATAGATACATCTTTTTAGCACTATCTATATCCACTCCAAATTTATTTTCATGTAATCCTGTAGAGATGTAAGGGTGAGTTTCTGGGTCGATATCTGGATTAACTCGGATACTTATCCTTGCATTTTTATCTAACTCTTTTGCAATTTTTTCAACTCTTAGCATCTCTTCTTCGCTTTCAAGGTTTAACATCAAAATATCTTTTTGTAAGGCCTCACTAATCTCACTATCTTTTTTTCCAACGCCACTAAAGATAATCTTGTATTTATCAACTCCTGCCCTCAAGGCTCTTTTTACTTCGCCTATAGAAACGCAATCACATCCTGAACCAAGTTGTGCAAGATGTTTCAGAACAGATAAGTTAGAATTTGCCTTAACAGCGTAGCAAAGCATTGACTTTCTAGCTTTAAAAGCATTTTTTAAATCACTATAATTTTTTGTAATTTCATCAAAATTATATACGTATAAAGGGGTATCGTATTTATTTGAAAGTTTTTCAAAGTTGATCATATAAAAGCCTTATTATTTAATAAGCTCTATTTTATCCAAAAAAGAAGAAAAATAAAATTAAAAGAATATGCTTTGGTGCTTTTACTTTTTAAAGTATGAATAAATAGATATTACTGCAAGCACAAGAATGGGCAACATTATTGCAAGTTCGGGCGTCAAAACTGAATTTATCGCCATTTTAGATAAAAGAAATAAAACTCCCCATACGAGCACCGTTACAAATGATAACGAAAAAGAAACTACATTAAGGTTATAATATCTTGAAATTATAGGGATTCTTACCATGAGAATCAGCACTAAAAAAGGTGCAAAAAGAGGTAAAAAAAGTTGAGAAAAAATTATAGTTCTTATTCTGCTTGTATCTAATCTTTGGGTATTGAAAAATTTTAATGCCTCAATTGCATCTATAACAGAGAGATTAAATTCACCTTTATATATATTGTCAATTATCTTTGGTCTAAAGTCTTTTAATGCTTCAAGTTTTGAATATTTTAACACTTTGATACCTTTATAACTCAAGGTGTCAACTTTTGGTTTTATTGTTTTTTCAACATCAACCAAAATCCAATTTTTCCCTTTATAGTACCCTTTTTTTGCAGATATTATGGATAAAATATCTCTATCAACTACATTAAAAATCTTGATATTTGTGGCTTCTTTTTTTATAGGGTCTAGTTTTTCAAAATATATATATTTATTGTTTTTTTTTAAAAAAAGATCATTGGTGCTTGTTAATATTTGACTAAATTTTAGTATATTGTTACTATATTCTCCAGCATATGAAAATGGAGTAAATGATAAAGAAATATACGCAATTGTAATAAATAAAGAAGATAAGAAAATTGGTTTCATAAAAGATTGTTTACTAATTCCAAATGCATACAGACTTACTAATTCATTTGATTTTACCATAGCTATTACAGTTGAAATCATAGCAAAAACCACAGAAAGTGGTAATACATAATTTATAGCATACATACTTTGAAACATTGTATATAAGATTTGTAAATTTGCAGATTCAGGTAGTTTTTGATAAGTTGTGAGTAAATTAATGCAAACATAAAAAAATTCAAGTGCTAAAAAAATTATAAAAAAATTCTTTATATAATGTAAAATTATCTGTTTTTGATAAATTTTCATATGTTTCTCAATGTATATTTTTGAGAAACTGTGCTAAGTTCTTCTTGTAATAAAGCGAGACTACTTTCTTTTGCATTGGCTAAGATATCGCCTAACTTTTCTTTTTGAGCGATTGAGAAATCTGAAAGTACATGTGAGACTATTTTATCTTTATCTTGAGGTTTTCCTATGCCAATTCTTACTCTAAAATAATCCTTGCCTATACAAGAATCAATCGATTTTAAACCATTGTGTCCACCATTGCCACCGCCAAATTTAAATCTTAATGCTCCAAATTCTAAATCTAAATCATCATGGATAACAATTATCTTTTGTGGTTCAAAGTAGTCACTGACAGCTCTCACACTCTCGCCTGAAAGGTTCATATAGGTAAGTGGTTTTAAAAGTAGAGTTTCTTTGTATTTATAAAGAAGTCCTTTGAAGTTTGCTTTTTTTATAGTAGTGCAGGTAAGGTCCCCCAAAAGGTCATCTATAACCATAAAACCAACATTGTGTCGATTTTTCTTATATTTTGCCTCTGGGTTTCCAAGTCCTACGATTAGATTCATTTAATTTAATCGCTATTTAGCTTTTATAACTCCAACAACAGCGATTCTATCTTCATCCATCATTTGAATTTTATCACCAACTTTTATGTCTCTAACCAATATAGTATCTCCAACAGCTAAATCACTAACATCTAGTGTGAAGTTTTTTGGTAAATCTTCAGCTTTACATTTAACACTCAATCTTTTTTTAGAATGTGCTAAAACACCTTTGTCTTTAAGGCCTTTTGGAGTGCCTGTTGTAGCAACCGGAATCAAATACTTTGATAAAACTCCTGGAAGTGCGATTCTTAAATCTACATGTAAAAATGTATTTTTTACAGGGTGTTTTTGATATTCTTGAATGATAACTTTCAATGTTTGTTCTCCAACTTTAACATCAAATGCCAACTCTTCTTTATTTCTAACCGCTTTTATGAACTCATTTTGTTTAAATGCAGCATTGATATTTTCAACACCTTTTCCATAAATATTGGCAATTAGATATCCATCTCTTCTAAGCTCTTTAGTAGCTTGCTTTGTGATACTCTCTCTAACTATACCTTCTAACATGTCTATCCTTTTGTAAAATTATACCATCGCATCAATGCAATAATAAGCTGATAATTATACATAAAGTAAACTAAATTACTTCTTTAGTCCGATAATATCTTTATCTGTGTTTATGATTCTGCTATCATTATCCCTTACATTATGGGAAGTTCTAGCATTATAATAATCGATATCCATCAACAAATCATTTCTACTTGTAGCATTTTGCAATGCTTCTTCTTCTGAAATTTTATTACTTGCATATAAATCCAAAAGCGATTGATCAAATGTTTGACATTTATACACATCTTTTCCTTCTTTTAGTGCATCTGTTATCTCACTATCTCTTCCTTCAAGAATAAGATTTTCAATTCTAGAGTTTTTTACCAATATCTCAACAGCTGCAGTTCTTCCTCCACTTGTTGTCCTTACAAGTCTTTGAGATACTATACCTTGCAGAGTTGAAGAAAGTGACATTTTTATTCTATTTTGTTCGTTTCCAGCAAACATCCCAAGAATTCTTCCTACCGTTTCTTTCGCATCTACTGTATGCAGAGTTGAAAGAACTAAATGTCCAGTTTCTGCTGCGTGCATTGCCGTCTCTATAGTTTCTAAATCTCTCATTTCTCCGACAAGTATAACATCAGGGTCTTCCCGTAGAGCCGCTCTTAAAGAGTCTGCAAAGCTTAATGCATCTTGTCCTATAGCTCTTTGGTTTACGATAGATTTATCATCTTTATAAACAAATTCCACTGGGTCTTCTATAGTAATTATATGTTTTGGATGCTCTTTATTTATGTAATTTATCATGGCCGCAAGAGTTGTTGTTTTACCGCTCCCCGTAGGGCCTGTCACTAAAACCAAACCTCGTGGTAAATTACAAAATGAATGGATAATCTCAGGTAATTGAAGTGATTCTATCGTTGGTAAACTTGTTGGTATGGTTCTAAAAACCGCGGAAACTCCATCAACTTGAAAAAATATATTAACTCTAAATCTATAATTTTCATTTAGCTTAAAAGTAAAATCAAGATTTTTCTTATCTACTAAATCTTGAAATCTGGTTCTGAGCAATTCTTTGGCCAATATCAAACTATCTTCATAAGATACAATCTCTTTGGACATTGACACTATTTGACCATTTACCCTGCCTCTTATATTTGAGCCACTTTTTATATGCAAATCACTGCCCTTATGCTCTACTAGCTTTGCAAGATAAAATTTTAACTTTTTTGTCATTTCAAAGGTTAATTCATCTATATTTACATTATATTTTCTTTCATTCAAAATAGACTCCTTTATTTTAAATTCCTACTTTAACACATCCAAGATTTCTTTAAAAGCATCTTTAAAAGAAATCAGTCCATCCTCCATCAACTCATCGCAAGTTTTTTTCATGTCTATTCCATTAGTGTCTAGAGTCTTAAAAAACTCTTCCATGTCTTTATGTTTGCCAACCTCGTTTAAATCTTCATTTGATTCAACAAAATATTTTATAGTATCTAGTGGAGCTGTATTTATTGAATTTTTGCAAAGTAATTCTTTTATATAGTAATCAGGTTTTAAATCATCGCCTTTAACGCCTGTGCTTGCAAAAAGACAACGAACATTATTTAGTCCATAATTTTCTATCATATCATGCACATTTAAAGCATTATATACCCCAACTTTTGCCGTTGGCAAATCTAATTCTTTTAAATTTGCATCTAATTTTCTATCAAATCTACTTACAAATACACTGATAACTGCTTTTGGTAAAATCTTGCCCTTAAAAGTAGCGTTTCCTTTTTCAAAAGCTTCTAAGCAATTTTTAGTTTGCGTGGTTGAAAAAATGAGAGTAGCATTAACATTTATCCCATATCCCAACAAAACTTCCATAGCTTTGTATCCACTAGTTGTTGCGGGAACTTTTATCATGACATTTGGCATATCTATCTTTGCAAAAAGTCTTTTCCCTTCCTCTATGGTCGCATTTGCATCATCACAGAAAAATGGATCAACTTCTATACTGATAAAACCATCATCCCCTTTTTCATATAATGGGAGCAATTTTTGTGCTGCTTTTTTGATATCTTTTACAGCTAACTCTTCATATATTTCTTTAGCACTTTTTCCTTTTAATTTTTCTATATCATCCTTATAAGCTTTTGATGTCGTAATCGCTGATTTAAAAATCGAAGGATTACTTGTAGCTCCATTTATGGTTTTACTTTTTATCAATTCTACGAATTGGTTATCCAAGAAATTTCTTTCAACAAAATCACACCAAAGTGAAAATTTTAAATCCTCTATAAACATTATATTTCTCCCAATATTTTTGTCAAATCTTTTGTATTTATAATTATATTTGCTTCTTTTTTTAGAATATCTTTTGCACAAAATGCAACTTTGGTTTTAGCATATTTAAACATAGAAAGGTCATTTGCACCATCTCCCACAACCATAGTATCACTAGGTTTTAGCTTTAAAAGTGCCTGCAATCTTTGAAGCATATCACCTTTTGAAAAGCCAAACATCATGTCTCCCCCAACATCTCCACTTAAGATTTTATCTTTCACATGTAAGACATTTGAAAAATCACAATCATATCTTAGGATATCTTTTGCGTAAGTTGTCGCATTTCTAAAACCACCACTAAAAACAACTACCGTTAACCCGAGTTTTTTTAATGCCTTTATAGTCTCTTTTGCTCCTGGCATATAAGGTAGATTGTGACAAATATCATCTACTTGTTTTTCTTTTAAACCCTTAAGATAACCAACCCTTGTTGTTAAACTTTCAAAAAAATCAATATGACCTTGCATAGATTGTTCAGTTATTTTAGCAACTTTTTCTTTAAATCCCAGCTCATCAGCTAAAAAATCGATAGTTTCTCCATCCATCAATGTAGAATCAAAATCAAATACACATAGTTTCATCTTATTTCTCCTTTATCAAGGGCAAAGCCCTCGATAAATTCCCCTCACTAAAGCTTCGCCTTTGGCGAGAGTGTTTATATTTTTATTTTGCAAGAGCAAAGCCCTCGATAAATTCGTTTATATTATTGCATTAAAAATAAATATTATATGTATGATACAAAAATTCTATTGATAATTATATAAAAGTCAAATTTTATTTCTTTATTCTAAAATATTGTAGTATAATATCGTCTAAGTATATTTTTTTAAAATATAACATTATTTAAAGGACAAGAGAAAATGCAAATTTATGTTGGAAATATCGCATACACAACAACACCAGAGAGTTTAGAAACTCTATTTGGCGAGTATGGAGAAGTTGAATCTGTGAAACTTATCACAGATAGAGAAACAGGTAGAGCAAAAGGGTTTGGTTTTGTTACTATGAATGACGATAGTGCAGCTCAAAATGCAATTGATGAATTAAATGAAAAAGAATTTGATGGTAGAACTTTAAGAATTAATGAAGCTAGACCTAGAGAAGAAAGACCTAGAAGAAACTTTAACGATAGATTCTAAATTAAACAGCTGACCTTTTAAAGGTCAGCTTATCAAGAGACTTTTAAAAGTCTCTTTTCAATAATACCTCTACTTTTAGTATCGTAAGCATACTATCATCTCTTTTTCCTATTCCGTATATCATACCTGAATCAGAATTTATTGTCTCCGGTGGAGGTGAAATTCTATTTTTTTTGATACGAATTGCCTCTGTCAATCTATCTATAACAAACCCAGCCGTATTGTCTTCGCCTTTAAGTACGATATATCTTGTCTCCTCGTTTTGATTTACCGCTTGTAGATTAAATTTACTTCGTAAATCTATTAACGGTATAACATCGCCACGAAGATTAAAAACGCCCAAAACATAGTCAGGCACTTGAGGAACTCTTGTGTAATCTATAGGTTTTATTATCTCTTGAATATTTAAAATAGGGATAGCATACTCTTCATTGCCAATCACAAATCCAACTAGTTGGACTATATCATCTTCTATTTTTTCTGGCTCTGATATCTGTTTTTGTTGCTTTTTCAAGACTTGATTTAATTTATTATTCATTCTTTTACTCCGCTAACAGTTTAATATTTTTACGAACAACACTCTCAAGATATTCTGGTGAGTATGGTTTTGTGATGTACTCGCTCATACCAGATTCCACGCCTCTTAACCTATCTGATTTCGATGTTCTTGAAGTAACGGCTATCAAAGGAAGATTTTTATATTTAGAATACTTTCTAATTTCACTTGCCAATGTATAACCATCCATCCTAGGCATCTCGATATCAATAAGAATCGCGTCAAAAGAGTATTCACCCGATTTTATTATATTTAATGCTTCTTGACCATTTCCTGCCTCAACAACACTGATGCCTATAGGACTCATAGCTTTTTTCATGATATTTCTATCCATCTTGCTATCATCAACTACCAACACATAATAATCACTTGGACTCTCTTTTTTCTTATTTGCTTCTTCACTTACTGCTGTAATATCCACTTTTACATTTTTGGCCAAATCCATAAGAGCAGCAACATCAACAATCAATGTAACTCTACCATCACCTCTGATTGTAGCTCCTGCAATTCCCTCTATCCCCTTAAGATAATCACCCATAGATTTGATTACTATCTCTTCTTGACCAACCAAGCTATCAACTATGATACCAAGCTTTGACTCGGCCAAACCAATTACAACTACATAGGCATGTTCGTTGTTATCGAAAACCCTCTCAACTCCAAATATATCAGATAGCCTTACTAAAGATAAAACTTCATCTCTGAGTCTTAATACATTTTTTCCTTCAACTGTATATATTTCATCAAGTGGAATTCTAACAGTTTCTAAGACTGAACCAAGAGGTACTGCATAAAATTCTTCCTGAACTCCAACAAGTAAAGCTTGAATGATAGCCAGCGTTAGAGGAATCTTTAATTTTATAATAGTACCTTTATCAACTTCACTATCAACATCAATGATGCCATTTAATTTTTCTATATTTGTTTTAACAACATCCATCCCAACACCACGGCCAGAGACACTAGTTACTTTAGCGGCTGTTGAAAAACCTGGTTTAAATACAAGATTAAAGGCTTCTTTATTACTCATACTATCGGCTTCACGCTCAGTGATGATGCCTTTTTCTAATGATTTTGCTTTTAGCATATCTGGATCCAAACCTTTACCGTCATCCACAATTTCTATGACGATATTGTTTCCTTCATGATAAGCTTTAAGTTCAATTGTTCCGCCGCTTGGCTTCCCTTTTAGAATTCTTGTTTCACCTTCTTCTATACCGTGATCACAAGAGTTTCTGATTATATGAACCAATGGATCACCAATCTCCTCAACTATAGATTTGTCTAATTCTGTATCCTCACCAGTCACTTTTAATTCTATAGTTTTATTTAATTCGCGTGATAAATCTCTTATCATTCTTGGAAATTTATTAAATACTTTAGCAACAGGGAGCATTCTAGTTTTCATAACAGCTATTTGCAAATCTGTAGTTACCAACGAAACAGAAGATACTACTTGGTTTAATTCTTCTAAAAATTTCTCCCCCTCATATCGCTCTTCTACATCATCATATATTTTAAGTAGTCTATTTTTACCCAAAACTAATTCACCTATAAGATTCATAAGGTGATCTAGTCTTTTTACTTCAACCCGTATAGTTTGTTCAACTGCGCTTGTAACATGTTTTTTCACAGGAGCATCAGAAGCTGGTTTTTTAGCTACAGGCTTAGGTGCTTGCATACTGGGTGTCTTTTCTTTTTTCACCTCAACTATCTCTGTTTTCTTCTTTTTCTCTTTTCTTTTTTTGGTTTCTTCTTTTTTTTGTACCAAAAGTCTCTCTATCTCTGCTTCAACTTCAGCATCACTCAATTTTGAATAATCAATTTCTTCTTCTGCCTCAGTTTCGATTTTAGCTTCAACTTCAACTTTTTCTTCAGCTTGGGTATCTTGCACAACTTCTTCACCTTCAGAGATGGCATTTAAATCTTTACAAATATCAGTTAAATCCATATTAATATCTGAATCATTGCCATTGTCTCTTATAGATTCTAACAACTCTTTCATCATGTCTATTGATTTTAAAACAACATCCATCACTTCGGCTGTGATCTTTAACTCTCCTTTTCTGGCTTTATTTAAAACATCTTCCATATGGTGTGTTAACTTTGTCAAAACATCAAAATTTAAAAAAGATGAAGAACCTTTAACCGTATGAGCTACTCTAAAGATACGATTTAACAATTCCAAGTCTTCAGGGTTATTTTCGAGCTCAACCAAATCTTGATCAATTTGTTCGACTAATTCAAATGCTTCAACCAAAAAGTCTTCTAATATTTCTTGAATATCATCCATGATCTCACCCCTACTCTTCAGCGTTTATATGTTTTTTTAACACATTTGAAATTTCTCTATAGAAAATCGCTGCATCAAATTTTGTTAGATAGGCTTCTCCGCCCGCCTCTTTTCCTCTTAATTCACTAAAATGATCACTAATGGATGAATTAAAAACTATAGGAAATCTTTCAAATCTTTCATCATCTTTTACATTTGATGCAAAATGAAAACCATCCATCTTAGGCATCTCTACATCACTGATTATGATTTTTAATTCGTTTTTTAATCTATCACCATATATATCATATAATTCTTCTAGTTTTTCTAACCCCTCTAAACCGTCTTTTGCTTCTACAACTTTTAGTCCCATTTTTTTAAGTGCATCGCTCACTAACTTTCGAGCTACCACACTATCATCAAGCACAAGTGCTGTTCCCTCTAACTGCATAATTTCATTAGCATCCATATCGGTTCTAGGCTTATAAAGACCTAGCTCTTCTACTACACTTTCTAAATCCAAAATAAGCAAAACTTCATCATTTTCTATTCTAGTAACGCCAGTAATCTGGCTTTTATCTAGCGTTCCCATGCCTGAGACAAATGATGCAGGCTCGATATCTTTCCAGCTTACTCTTCTAATTCTTTTGGCTTCATGCACTATAAAGCCAATCAAAATATCACTAAATTCTGTGATTATAATCCTTGGTTTAAGTTTTTCTTTTGGAGGTACAGTTATATTCATCCATTTTGCAAGATTTACAACTGGAATCACAACTCCACGAAGATCAAAAATACCTTCGATATACTCAGGAACACCTGGGATTTCTGTCAAATTTGGAATCTTTATAATTTCGCGAACTTTTGAAACATTCACTCCATAGATTCCCTCATATACTCCATCTTCGCCTTGTTTCAAGATACGAAAATCTACTAGCTCCATTTCATTAGAGCCAACTTTTAGCACGTTGTCATCAAACATCGTAGCCCCTCTTAAATTTTATTTCTGGAAACAATTGTACAATAATATAACTTTGATTGCACGCAAAAGAAGGAAAATTGATATATTTTATATTATCTATTTCAAAAACCTTATCTTGATGGTAGTGTCCCTCAGCTATTATATCTATCTCTTTATGGCTATAGTTAGATATTTTATGCTCTATCTTGTCTTCAAAATTTTCTATAGTCCTGCAAATATTTTTCTCTTGCAAATTACTTAAAATTCTTTTTGATATACAAGAAGTGCAAATTATGTCTATAAAATTTAAAAATTTAAGTAAAAATCTACTTCTTATAATCTTAGTATAAAGATTGTGCTCAAAATCTCCATACTTGTCGCCATGAGAAAGCAAAATCTTTTTATCTTTTACCCTACATGTAAGAGGTTGAGATTGTATATCTATAATCTTTGCATTTTTAAACAAACTTTTTAATAAAAAATCATGATTCCCTTCAAAGTAAAAAAGTTCAATCTTAGAAGCTATCCTATCTATCAATTCTATATATTTATGATGTTTTTGGCTTAGATAAGATATCTCGCCGATAAGCAAATCAAGCATATCTCCCATAAGAAAAATTTGAGTAGTTTTTATCTCACCCAAGTCGATTTTTTGTAAAAATTTATAAAACCCGCTTCTAAGAGCATTATCATGAGCATCACTTATGAAGATAGCACCATCTTGAATCTCTATCATATCAAGGAACATAAGAGATGGTTGGGATTCCTAAATTTTCATCAAGATTAAACATAATATTTGCGTTTGTTACAGCTTGTGACGAAGAACCTCGTAAGATATTATCAATCGCAGAGTTTATATAAAGCTTTTTACCAACAACTTTTGCAAAAATATCACAAAAATTTGTTCCACTCGGAGATTTCATATCAACTGGATGTTCATAAATTCTAATATTTGGCTCATCTTTATAAAATGTCTTTAAAACACTCAAAGGCTCCAAGCCCTCTTCTTTTAAAAGCATATAACTATCTATCATCTCTCCTCGTATGATTGGCAACAGATGTGGCACAAAATTTATATCAAAATCCTTACCACTATAATGCCTAATTTTTTCTTTTATCTCTGGTTCATGCCTGTGGGAGAGAGGATTGTAAGCAAAAATATTTTCATCAATAGAAACAAAATGAGTCTTTGCGGTGCATTTTTTACCAGCTCCACTAACTCCACTTTTAGCATCTATAAATATTGGATAATTTTCATCTATAAAATCACAAAATGGCAATATACCCAAAAGCGTAGCCGTTGGGTAACATCCAGGATTTGCTACCAAAGACGAATTTTTGATTTTATCTCTATAAAATTCTGGCAATCCATATACAGCATTTTGGATATTGTCTTTATCCTCGTGTTTGCAGTAATATTTCTCATAAGTATCAAGTTCAAGTCTATAATCTGCTGAGAGATCAACTATTTTCACACCAAGTTTTAGCAATTCTTTGGCAAATCCCATAGAAGCCTTATGCGGCAGTGCCAAAAAAGCAATTTTTGCAACTTTTGCTATCTCTTTTGCATCACTTTTTAAAACATCACCAGAAAAAACACCTTGCAAACAAGGGTGAAGTTCTTGTACTTTTATACCGCCTTTGGTATTTCCGATATATTTTATATCAAATACAGGGTGAGTTATCAAAAGCTTTAACAGTTCCAAACCAGTATATCCACTAGCGCCTATGATGGCTACTGGTATTTTAATTTCTTCACTCTTCAAACTTAATCTCCTTGAAGCAAACGCCTAAAATTTCATACTCTTTTTCACCCACTGGCAATCTTACTGTAACTTCGTCTCCCTCCTTTTTTCCTAAAAGATGGCGAGACAATGGTGAGTAGTAAGATATAAGTCCTCGTTCAGGATTGCTTTCAGTGCTACCTACTATGGTATAGGTAAATTCTTCTTCGCTGTCCATATCTTCCAAAGTCACAGTTGAGCCAAATCTCACTTTATCATGAGGAAATTTACTCGGATCTACTACTTGAGCTCTAGTCATCAAATCACTCAATTCTGCAATTCTGCTCTCTATAAAAGCTTGTTTCTCTTTTGCCGCATGGTATTCAGAATTTTCCTTTAAATCTCCGTGACTTCTTGCTATATCAATCTCTATGACGATTTCAGGTCGTTGTACTTTTTTTAAATCATTTAGTTCATAACTTAATTTATTGAAACCAAATTCTGTCATTGGCTCTTTTTTCATCTTCACTCCTATAAATATTTTATATTTATTTTTTTGTTATTATATCTAACATATTGTTTAATGCTCCATTTTTCAAGATTTCTCTTATCTTTAAAGAGTCTTTGAAAAACTTCTCTTTGTCTGTTTTTATATACTCATCATATAGATTTTCACATGTTACCTCATCTTGCAACAGCTCTACATGTAAAGGTTTAAATCCAGAAAAATCAAGCAACAAATTTGCAAGACCAGCATACTGTAATTTCACAAATTTCTTAGCAATCATATAATCAAGTTTTTTTGCCTTATATGCCAAAACAAGCGGAGTCCCTATCAATGAAGCTTCAAGCGTGGCAGTTCCTGAACAGACAAAGGCAAATTCACTTTTTAAAAAAGCATCTTTTGCATCACGCACTACTTCAAACTCGCTTATATCGCCATATATATCATTTATCGTCTCATCACTAAAAAATGGTGGCACAACCAAAAGAGCTTTTTTATTTACTTTTTTTACCAACTCTTTAAATATAGGCATCAATTTTCTTATCTCGCTTTTTCTGCTTCCTGGAAGATAAGAGACGATGCCTGTTTTTTTATACTCTTGTTTAAACTCTTTTATCTCATCTAGGAGTGGATGTCCAACATAAGTAGAGCAATTATAAAACTGGTTTTCAAATGGTAAGACTGAAGCTAGAACATCACAATATTTCTCAACCTTTGCAACTCTTTTAGCTTTCCAAGCCCACACTTGGGGGAGTATGTAGTAGATTATCCTAACTTTTGGGTTTTTTTCTTTTATCGCTTTAGCTAAGGGCAAATTAAAAGCAGGAGAGTCTATAAGCAAAATAACATCAACATCAAAGCTTAATTTCACCAACTCTTTGATAGCTTTTTTTGCTTTTTTTATTTTAGGAATTGCGTCTAAAAATCCCATAATCGAAAAAGCAGATGATGGCAAATACGGTTCTCCAAACTTAACATCAAATATACCAAAAAGAGTATATCGTTCCAATTTCTCTAAAATCGGCTCAAGATGAAGATTTGCTGATGGCTCTAGCGACGAGACTAAAAGTTTCAAAGGTTTTTTCAAGACAATTCCCAATACTTTTTATAGAAGTATATTGAAAATCTCTTAATGCAAAGTTTAAATCTTATTTCTAAACACAGAATAAACAAAAAAGCGGTATAAACTATCATGAAAACAAAACTGATACTTATAATTTTTACAGCTTTACTATTTTTTGCATCAAACTCTTTGTTAGCTCGTGGTGCACTATCACATAATGATATAGATGCATATAGTTTCACTTTTTTAAGGCTCTTCAGTGGTGCGGTAGTCTTGATTGTGTTGTTGTTTATAAAAGAGAGGAAAATTTCCTTAGATATAAGGAAAAATTGGCTTAGTTCTTTTATGTTGTTTTTATATGCTATATCTTTTTCCTATGCTTATATAAACCTAAATGCTGGAATCGGAGCTTTGATTTTATTTGCCATGGTGCAACTCACTCTTATCGCATTTGCTCTTATCTATAAAGAAAAGATAAGTGTTAAAAAACTGCTTGGACTTTTCATAGCTCTTGGTGGGCTTATTTATCTTTTGTATCCAAAACAAAATTTTGATTTATCATTATTTCATGCATTTTTGATGATAATCTCTGGAATTGCGTGGGGATTTTATACTATTTTAGGTAAAAACTCCACAAATGCAACACTTAATACTACTGATAATTTTCTAAAATCCATATTTTATCTAGTGGTTTTTTATCTACTATTTGTACAATCCATCCATACTGATAGCAAAGGAATTATATTGGCTATGATTTCAGGCGGAATCACTTCGGCTCTTGGCTACACACTTTGGTACTATATACTTCCAAAAATCTCCATCATGACTTCTGGTATTGTTCAACTTTTAGCACCACCTATGGCTATATTTTTAAGTATCTTTTTACTTGGAGAACCTTTAAGTTTAACTTTGATTTTATCTACTATCGTGATACTTGGTGGAATTTTTATAACCATTTAGGTGATAATTGTTCTAATCAAAATAGCATAATACACCACAACTAAATTTAGAAAAAAGATGAGCAAAGATGAGCCTCGAGATACGAGATTTTCTAGCTTGCTTCTTTGAGTAGTGTTAGTTTTAAATGCTATATAAAAATGAGCTATGGTTGCTATAACAATCACAAGAACTATCCAAAGTTTTGTCCTTAAGATATCTATAATCTTGCTATGGTTTCCATCTAGCAAAGGTGTAAGCACGCCAGTGTTATATGCGATCCAAGTTCCACTTATTAACAGCACAAAAAGTGAAGCAAGTTCAAAATACCCAAATATAGGCCCAACCACAGGATATACTGCTTGTTGTTTCTCTTTGTCTCTAAGTAAAATTCCCAAAGCAAACATAAAAATCGAACCGCCAATCCATGCCATAGCTGCTATAAGGTGTGTATATAATATCCAATTCATAAAAAATCCTTAGATGAAATTTTAGGATAATTATGTTTAATTTCTATTGATTTATTATTTATTTGAAGTATTTAGTTATAATTTCGTATGCAGGTAAGATATAAGAACCTAGCAAACTTTCAAGAAGGATTTAAAAATGGTTATAGTTTTTACAAAATTTCCAATCAAATTAGAGTTTAATGAGCAGTATTCCGCTCATCTCAAAGATGCCGTTACAAAACATCAAGTTGAAGAACAACCTGGTTTTATAGATATGAAGCTTTTAGCTCCACAACATATGCCTCATGTTAGTGAAAATAACAATTTTACTATAGAGACAACTTGGAAAGACATGAAGAGTTTCTTGGATTATACAAAAAGTGATGCATTTGCAAAATCACACGAAAATATGCCACCAAAAGAATGGTTTAGTGGTCGTCCTGAAGTTGAAGTTTACGAAACGATAGACTAAAACTATGAATTTTTACTGTGTTTAATGGCACAGTAAAAATTCTACCTAGCTTTTAATGCTTTTAAAAAGCCTCTAATTCGTCTTTCATTTGCACCACGGTCGATTCTTCCTATGCGTGAACGAGAACGCAGATCTACCATAACACCATCGCTATCTGGAGTTATTCTTATCACTACTTCATCTTTAAAACCATATAATAAAGAAGTAGCTACCGCTTCTATGCGACCGTCTTCCTCATCAGTTCCTGCTATCTTCCAGCCTTTATCTTTTACTATTTTCAATGCTTTGTCAAATACTACTTTTGGAGACATAGAAAGTTTTAATGACTTCAAATCAGGATATCCTGCTTTTTGAATTTTTGCTACTTTTGAACCTGGATATTCAGTAGGATTTGGTACATCCCAAAAAACTGGTGGATTTATAGTATCGGTTGATATGTCATTTATAGGAGGATAAATTTTTGCACTATATTGAAATAAAAAAGCGGATGTCATGATAGGTAAACTAAGTAAAATCCCAAGAATTCCCAAACTCATACCTCGAAATCTTCCGTTTGCTCTAGCCTTAAATGCACCAATAATACAAAGTAAAAATGCAACACCTGCTACAAATGTAGCCCAGCCAAAAATATCAAAAGCTTGCAGTTGTCGCCACCATTTCATGCGATAACCGATGATGGAAACTAAAGCAATCACAATGGCTACGATACCAAGAAAAAGTCCTATTTTATTTAGTGGGTGGATTTGTCTGTTTTGTTTAATGCTCATAAATTTCCTTTTATTTAGTAGAATTTATAACATATTTACTAATTTTATGCTTAAATGGAATCAGCAACATTCCTAGAAGATGATTTGTTTCTTTTGGTCTTCTTATCGTTTTTATGCCAATTGTCATGTCAATTTGTCCAGCTCTAACTTTGGCTCTGTAAGTTCCAAAAAGTCTATCCCAAATAGAGAGGTTAAAACCGAAGTTACTATTTGTTTCATCTTCTTCTATGGAATGGTGAACCCTGTGCATATCTGGAGTAACTATAAAATAACGCAAGAACTTATCTAATGCTTTTGGCAAACCTACATTTCCATGGTTAAACATGGCCATGACATTTAGTATAATCTCAAACAATATTACAGCGATAACAGCAGGCCCTAAAAGCACAATTGCAGTAAACTTTATAAACATAGAAAAGATGATTTCAAAAGTATGAAATCTAGCCCCCGTAGTCACATCGTAATCCAAATCAACATGATGAACCCGATGAAATCTCCAAAAAAGAGGTACTGCGTGCACCATAACATGTTGCAAATAGATCGTAAAATCTAACACAACTATAAAAACTAAGATATTTGCAATTTTTGGCACACTATAATAATTTAAAATTCCCCAACCTTGTTTTTGAGCCAACAAAGCCAAGCCTGTTGTCGCTATTGGTAAAATCAAACGCAAAACAAAGCCATTTAACATAATCAAACCAAGATTGTTTACCCATCTTGAAGCTTTTGAAATAGTTGGAACTCTCCTTGGTTTGAATGTCTCCCAAACACCCATAATCACCAACATACCAAAGAAAAAACCAAATCTGACAATACTCTCTTTTTCTATTATAAACGCTGTTAAATCCATTTTTATCCTTTTTTATTTAGCTTATTCGATTAGGGGTCAGGGTTTGAATTTTGAATTTTATATGCTACAAGTAACGATTTTTGATATATGTAAAAACTCTTCATTAGATTTGATTTTTTTTACAAACGCTTCAATATCGAGTTTATCAAGATTTATTTCTCTAGCAAAATCATATTTAATCACAGTTATTGGGTCGATTGCAGATATAACTAGTTTTAATTTTTCGTCTTTTATACTAGCATATATCCCCACACAAGATTTACAATCTGCTCCTAGGGCTTCAGACATACTTCTTTCAATAGCAAAACAAGTCTGTGTATCAGCATCTAAGACTCTTCGTATAATTTCTTGGGTTTCATTATCATCTTCTCTTATTTGAGCCACCAATGTTCCTTGCAAGGCTGAGGGCACAAGAATATCTTGATTTAAGATATCAAAATCACTACTCAAATTTAGTCTTTTGATACCAGCTGCTGCTAAAATAATCCCATCTAGCTTATCTGAGGCATCTAGCTTTTTTATCCTTGTTGGTACATTTCCTCTATGTGGGATGATAGTAAACTCTGGGTTTGCCTCTTTCAAAAACATTTCACGGCGCAAACTAGCTGTTCCTACATTGGCATCTTTGTTCAATTGAGAAAATTTCATCCTTTTTCCATCTTTCATCTTTCCAACAAATACATCAAAAGGGATATTTCTTTTTCCAACAGGGATTAGCTTAGTGCCTTTTGCTATATCTTTTGGGATATCTTTTCCAGAATGGATAGCTAAATTTATCGTTTTACTCAAAAGTGCTTCTTCGATTTTATCAACCCATGCTGTCTTTGTTAAACTTTGAGCACCAACTGTGCCTTGCATAGCATCCCCAGTTGTAACGATGATATTAAATGAAGAATCTATAGACTCTTTGTATTTGACTTTTGATATATCTTGGATATCAGCTATGGCTTGATAACACTGTATCAGCGCCAATCTACTTCCTCTTGTGCCAACTTTTAGACATCTTTTATTCATGTGAAAATTCCTAGATTATATTTTTGCGATATTATACACTAAAAAGTTATAAATCAAGGAATACTTGTTAAATGTGATGTAAAGTTTGAAACTAACACGGTATTTTTAATATCAGCCATTTGCTTTTTTAATTTTTTTCTCGTTGCGTTTTTCTTTCAATGTTTTTCCCGCTACTTTCTTAACTGCTTTTTGACTATTTTTACCTTTTGCCATACTGTTCTCCTTATTTGATTTTGTTGTGCAACTCTAATTGTATAAAATTAAGCCTTAAAAAAAGTAAATTTATCTCCAGCAGTAAGTTTCTTTATTCCAAAGGATATCTTTACTTTTTACCTTATTAAATTCTCTGATAACTTTTCTATCTATAGAAAGTGTACCATGACTGTTTGTAAAAACAAATTGCTCGCCAAATTTTTCTTTAATTATGTTTACCAGATCCTTTTGGTGTAAGACACCATTTTTATCTAATTCTTCCAGCATATAATCTACAACATTTTTTATTTTCAAAATATTTTCCTTTATTTGTATATACAGACATAATACAAGAAAAATCATTAAATACAACATGCTATACTTTCATCATGAAACAAAAACAATTTTTATTTACCGATGGAAGTGTTAATCCTAAGCAAAATATAGATTGTGGAGCATAAATCAAGAAATGTTTGTCAAATGTGTTATAAAGTTTTTAATTACCTATCTATGCCTAGACTTTTTTTAAGCAAAACATTGTTTTTATAGTATCACTACTTTGCAAAGTACATGTGTAGCCGTTGTTTTTACATAGATTTCTTACGATACTAAGTCCAAGTCCAAAGCCACCTTTTTTTCTATTTTTACTTCTTGATATAGTAAAAAATGGCTCGAAAATTTTCTCTTTGAACTTCTCTTCTATGTTTTTTCCATTGTTTTCAAATACAACCAAATCATCTTGTATATATACTCTGATATACCCTTGTTTTGTATATTTTATGGCATTGTTTAGTAAATTTAAAGATACTTTCTTTAAATCCATTTTATTAAATTCTATGATGAAATTTATATCAATATCATTTAGGTATTTAACTTTGTTATTTTTGGATAAAATTGTAAATATTTCATCTTTGACAAAAGTATGAAGAGCTATCTTTTCTTTTATCTTTTGCTTCTTCATGGAGGTTATAAACTCTAGCATATCGATTGTTAGCTCATCTAGAAATTTTACTTCTTCTTTCATGTGCTCCAACACAGCCGGAAGTTTATCCGCACTTACCATGCCGTCTTCCATCTCTTCTATGTGTCCATTTAAGATAGTGATTGGCGTCTTTATATCATGAGCCATAGAGATAAGTAAATTTGAAAGATTTTGATTTTTTTGTTTCAAATCTTCTATAAGATTATTTAGCTGAGCAGATAAAAAGTTCATATTGTCATTTATATCATTTATCTCTGTTATTGTGTTTTGACTGGTGTCTTTGCTGTAGTTTTCATTTTTAATATCCTCTAAGCGATTTTTTATAAAATCAAACTTCCTAGAGAGATATCTGCCAAGCACAAAACTTATAATACCCACAACAGGAGTTAGAAAAACAACCACAAATACAATCTGAATAACCATGGCCATCCCGATAGGCTTGCCGATGATGATATAAGTCAAAAATGAGCTTAAAATAGATATAAAAAAACCCGCTAAAGTATAAATGATGATTAAAAAAGGTTTAATTCTCATATATTTTGTATCCCATCCCTCTTACGGTTTTTATAATTTCTTTATCATAATACTCTTTGACTTTTTCTCTTATATGATAAATATGGCTGTTTATGCCCTGCTCATCTATCTTCCCTAGATAATTGTTATATATGATTTGAGCCAAATCTGCTCTTGAAAAGACTCTATTTTTATTGTTTATCAACACAGATAAGATTGTGTATTCACTTGGCGTAAACTCTATCTTAAACCCATCTACAAGCACCTCTTTTGCCTCTTCTTTGAGAATTATATCACAAAGAGATTTGTCCTTAAGGCAAACGAGTTCCTCTTTTCTTTTTAACAGAGATTTGATTTTGACGGCCAACTCTCTAGCGGAAAACGGCTTTGCGATATAGTCATCTATCCCGCAATCATACCCTTTTGTCTTAAATTCCATCGTATCAAGTGCGCTAATCATAATAATCAAGCACTTTTTTGATTTTTTCCTTATGGTTTTGCATATTTCAAATCCATCAACATGAGGGAGCATGATATCAAGTGTGATTAAGTCATATGAGTTTAAAGCTATTTTAGAGATAGCCTCTCTGCCATCATATGCGATCTGTGTATCATAAAGATTACTCTCTAGCCTATTTTTTATGAACTCAACTATACTCTCTTCATCTTCTACTATCAGGATCTTTTTTTTCATTTAACTGTCCTTTTTTTAGGGGCAAAGCCCCTAAAAAATTCCTCGCGACTGTTGCACGAGAGGTTTGTTTAGCTTATCTAAATTTTTATAAAAATTGGATATTTTTTAGAACATTCTTTGAAATTTTACAAATAGTGCGTAAGGTCAGTATTCAAAACTAAGAATAACCGTTGCTTATACTATACTAATTTTCTTCATCTTTTCTACTTGAAATTGATCTGTAGAGAAATTATATAGGTTGTTTATGAAGATTTGATGAAGATTGACAAATGTTTATCAATTATGGATATAATTTCAGCAAAAAAGGAAAAATATGTTAGAGATTAACCAAAAAGCGCCAGAGTTTTGCTTGCCAAATCAAGACGAGGTGGAGATGTGTTTGCGAGATTTAAAAGGCAAATGGATAATATTGTATTTCTATCCAAAAGATAATACTCCAGGATGTACTACCGAGGCATGTGAATTTACTAAAGAGCTTCCAAATTTTGAAGAGCTAGATGCCGTTATCTTAGGAGTTAGTCCTGATAGCCCTAAAAAGCATAGAAATTTTATCGAAAAAAAAGATTTACAAATTACACTTTTAGCTGATGAGGATAAAAAAGTTTCAGAAAGTTATGGAGTGTGGCAACTCAAAAAAATGTATGGCAGAGAGTACATGGGAGTTGTCCGTTCAACTTTTCTCATCAATCCAAACGGAAAGATAACAGATATTTGGACTAAAGTTAGAGTGAAAGGACATGTAGAGGCTGTTAAAAAAGCACTCTTGGATAAACAATAATAAAAAAGACACTTTAAAGACACTTTAAAGACTCTCTTGTGATATAATAATTGCATCGTAATCGTATGATATTTTTTGCACAAGAGGGTAGCGCTTATGAAAAAACTTAAAAAATATACAGCTTTAGTGGTTGATGATGATTTGGAATCCCTTGATGGAATGGTGGATTATTTTTCTTTATTGTTTGCGAAAATTTATAAATCTTCAAATGCACAAGATGCTTTGGAGCTTATAGATTTAAAAAAACCAGATATAGTATTTACAGATATAGAGATGCCTGAAATTGGCGGTTTTTCTTTTATCTCTCAAATTAAAGAAAATGGTATTAGCACACCTATAGTTATCGTCAGTGCATATGATGATAAGGAAAAACTACTAAAAGCTATAAAATTGGACATCGTTGATTATCTTATAAAACCTCTTACTTCAGAGAAATTAAAAAACAGCTTGAATTTGTGTATAAAAAAATTACAAACCTCAAAAGGTGTAATCTGTTTAGGAGATGGTCTCTTTTGGGATAAAGAAACAAATATCTTATTAAGCCAAGACAAACCTATAAAATTAACTCCTAGCGAAATTAAACTTTTAAAGATTCTTATCGAAAGTGCCAATATACCAGTTGATGGCGAAGAGATTTTTTATTACATGTGGAGCGATACCCAAAAAACCTATAATCCAAAAAATATAAGAAACATCATATATGGTTTAAGAAAAAAACTTGAATCATTTGATTTGATTCAAAATATATATGGTAGAAAATACATGATAAAAACGAAGGAAATAGCTTGAATAAGACAAATCTAGACTACTGTATTTTTAAAGATCTCACAATTCTTGTTGTAGAAGACGATGAAAGTGAGCTTGAAGAATTAAGTGAGCTATTTGGTGTTTATTTTAAGATTTGTTATAGTGCGATTGATGGAAAAGATGGCTTGGAAAAGTTTGTAAAGTATCGTCCAAATATCGTTCTAGCTGATTTTAGTATGCCTAGGATAGATGGACTTGATATGAGCGAAAAGATAAGAGCTATAGATGATGAGGTAGTTATCATATTAAATACTGTATTTGCGGATGAAAACACTTTTTTACAAGCTATTAGAAGTAAAATTTCAGGATATATCATAAAGCCAACAAATGTTAGAAATTTATTGGAGGTTTTAGCACGAGAATCTGGCCAGATTTTAAAAGAAAAAGAGTTAAAAAAGAAAAATATCCTTATGCAAGCAATCTTGGATGAATTTCCAGAGCCTATGATGGTTACTGATTTGGATCATAATGTGCTGTTTGCAAATAATCAAGTCAAAAATAATGGATTTTGGCAAAAAAATCAACAATTAAAATGTTATAAAGTATTATACGGATTTGATAATACTTGTAACGATGCAAACCATAAATGCGGTGGCATGGAAGCGGTTGAGCTAGGACACAATGTAACACACTCACATGAAAATATAGGCAAGGATGGTGAAAAATCATATTTTGATATAAAAACTATACCGCTTAAAGATGAAAATGACGATGTTTATGCGCTTTTAGAAACTATCAGAGATAAGACGAGTGATAAAAAAAGAGAATTAGCACTTCAGCACTTGGCCAATCACGATTCATTAACAGGTGTTCCAAATCGAATATTGTTAAACGATAGGCTAGGACAAGCTATATTAAGGAGTGATAGAGATAAAATCTGTTTCGCTGTGATGTTTATAGATTTTGATGATTTTAAGGAAGTAAATGACACATATGGTCATAAAATAGGCGACATATTACTTATTCAAGCAACTTCTAGAATGCAAAAATTAGTGCGGAAAATCGATACTATTGCAAGAATTGGTGGAGATGAATTTGTTATTATCTTAGGTGGCATAACAAACAAAAAACAGATTGAAGATATAGCTAATCAGATATTGAAAAAATTAAGGTTTAAGTTTGATATAAGCGATAAAATAAAAATAAAAATGTCTTGTTCAATCGGGATTGATATCTACAATCCAAATGAAGTAAAAAAATCCAAAGAAGAACTACTGCAAAATGCTGATTTTGCCATGTATGAGGCAAAAAAATCTGCTAAAGATAAGTTTTCATTTGATTTAGAAGCATATATTTGAATAGACAAGAAAAGAGGATACTTTTACTTATAAAGCTGATACCAGCAATCTTGGGTTTAATCTTTTTCCTTTCTCTGTTTTTTATAGTTTTTAGAAGCAATATCCTCCAAAAAAGGCAAGCTATAGATGATATAGAACAAAGTTATGTGAAAAAACAAAAAAATATAGTTAAAAATGAGGTAAGATATTTAATTAGAAGCATAAAATACAAAAGAAAACAAGCAGTTTTAAATCTTAAAGCCCACCTTAAGTCAAGAGTAAATGAAGCGTATGTGATTGTCTTAAATATCTATATGGAAAATAAAAATAAAAATAAAAAAGAAATCTTAAAATTGATAAAAGATGCTCTTAGGCCTATAAGATTTAACCAAGGTAGAGGTTATTATTTTATATATTCTATGGATTTGAAAAATATCTTATTGCCAATTCGTCCAGATTTAGAAGGAACAGATTTTTCAAATTATCAAGATATTAAGGGTAATTATGTTGTAAAAGATGCTGCAAAATTAGCTAAAAGATATGGTGCTTCATTTTACACTTGGTATTGGAGAAAGCCATCTAGCCTAAATGTAAACTATAAAAAAATCGGTTATGATAGGTACTTTAAGCCACTTAATATATTTGTAGGAACTGGTGAGTATGTTGAAGATTTTGAAAAAGCTTTAAAGCAAAAAATTTTAAAAGAGGTAGAAAGTTTACGATATGAAGTAAATGGTTATTTTTTTATATACAGTTATAATGGAACTGTACTAACACATGTAAAAAAGTCTTTAATAGGAAAAAATCGTATAAATTTGCAAGACAAGAATGGCAAATTTTTGATACGAGAAGGTATCAAAATTGCGAAAAATGGAGGAGGATTTTTTGATTATACTGCTACGATTCAACCTAGCAGCGGAAAACAAGCAAGAAAGATTTCTTATATAGCAAGTGTGAACTCTTGGAAATGGGCGATAGGTGCTGGCGCATATATAAACGATATGGATAGAGTGATAGAATTAAAAAAAGATAAATTAAAAAAAGAATTAGATAATTCTCTTTTTAAACTAATTGCACTTTTTTTGATATCAGGAATATTGTTGGTTTTTATATTGGGTGTGATAACGAAAAAAACAGAAAAGATATTTTTAAATTATAAAAATGAAATGATAAAAGAAGCCGAAAAAAGCAAAGAGCGCCTATTGCTAGTACAACACAAAAATAAACTTGCAGCACTTGGCGAAATGCTTGGCAATATCTCTCACCAATGGAAACAACCTTTAAATGCAATCGGATTGTCAATTAGCAAGATGATTCTACTTGATGAAAACAATAAACTCACAAAAGAGATTTTAACAACAAGTTTGACCCGAATAGAAAAAAATATTATGTATCTTTCAAGAACTGTAGATGTATTTCGAGATTTTTTTAAACCAGATGTCAGACACCATGAATTTAATATAAAAAATTTAGTCAAAAATACAATTTTTATAACACAAGATGCCTTTTCTGATAATCAAATAGATATATATTGTCGTTGTGAAGAAAATATAACGCTACGAGGAGATGAGCAAAAATTAGAGCAAGTTTTATTAAATATATTAAACAATGCAAAAGATGCTTTGTGCTCAAATAACATAAAAAATGCAGAGGTAAGCGTTGACGCTAAAAATAGCGGCAATTTGGTGATTATCACAATCCAAGATAATGCTCTTGGAATCCCTGATGAGATAAAAGATAAAATTTTTATGCCATATTTTACTACAAAATTCAAATCCCAAGGAACAGGGGTTGGTCTTTACATGTCCAAAATGATTGTGGAAAATAGTTTTGATGGTACACTTAGTTTTGAAAATAAAAATGGAGGAGTTGCCTTTATCATAGCAATCCCCATAAAATCTACATAGATATACTAATTTTACTCCCGATCCATTTGCCTCGCTTGGCTTCTTGAGATATAGGTTTTAATACTTTTACCCTTTTGGGGTTAATTTTATATTTGGTAACTAGTGTATCTATTATGGCTTTTGCTCTATTATTGGCTAAGGCTTCTAGTTTTTCTTTTGATATTTTGATGTTGTTGATTAAAGTGTTTTGCATTTTATCATTAAAAGCTGTGACATTAAGTACAGGTTTTTTTATTTGCTTGGGCTTTTTTAATTCTTTCTTGACTTTGGTTTTATTGTCATCAACTTTTGGCACAACCATAAAAGATGCTTTTAATTTGTTGTATTTAGTGAGTGTAAATTCTTTGCTATATAGATTTTTTAAAATAGTCCCATATCTGTCAGATTTTGAACTATTTGTATCTTTTTTTATTTTCGCAAATTTAGATTTAACAAGTGTGATAAACTGCTCTTTTTGCAAAGCTTTTGTATCAACAATTTCATCATATCCACCATTTACCTCTAGTTTTATATTTGGCCTTTTGCCCATAATTTTTTCTAAGTTTGTCAGTTTTTCTTGTTCCGTTGAGATGATGATAAATGAGCCACCTTTAAAATCTATCGCTTTTAAATCATCGCCCTTTATGCCAAGAAGCGAACCTAAAAATCTAAATGGTGCAGTTACTATTCCAGTTATCATGTGTCCTATCGCACCCCAAACAACGCCACCATAGCTAAAATCAGGATTGTTCATGTCCCCTGCTACTGGTAAGTCTATATTGATTTGATTATTTGAATCTTTTAGCAAGGCTATAGCCAAGCCTAGAGGCAGACTAAGAGCATCTTTACTCTTGACGGTGTCTCCTAAGTCAAGAGTGTCTATATTTATCTTGTTTGAGCCCTTTAGCGATGCATTTGAGATTTTATAATTTAAATCCATGGAGAGTTTCCCATGCTTTATCTTATATCCTAAGAATTTTCCAGAATACGGAGTAAGAGAGGTTAAATCTATGTTTTTAAACAGCACATTTATATCGGCTCTTTTTTTTATCTTAAAAGGAAGGATGACGCCCTCAATGTCAGCATAACCATATTTATCAATCTTTCCATTAAACTTGACGATTGATGGAGTGGTTGAGCCATAATCAAGTGTAGATATGTCCCCGTTTAAATCATGTATTAAAGTTCGAAATGGGAAAGGCAAGCTATCATCGCTATAATCAGTTACGCCGTTTGTTAGTTTCATCGGCCCTATTTTGATTTTTATCGGGTTTGATTTTGTCTTAGTTGTTTTATTCGATTTTTTAACCAAGTTTGAAAAATTTGTTGTTCCATCTTTTTTCACATGAGCTACTATAAAAGGCTTATCTAATTTGATATTTTTGATGATAAGTGACATCGGTTTTGTTTTAAATTTTATGCCATTTACTCTTAAATCATCCCAAGCTAACAACTTTTTGCCAGCGTTGGTGTCTATCTGTAGTTTTTTCACATATGTTGAAGCTGATAAATTTATATATAGTTTGTTCTGAAGGTTTACAAATACATTGGCCCTAGCATTGAGGTTTGCTTTTTTGATTTTAAAATTAACAAAAGGAGTTAAGTAGTTTTCAAAATCAGATATCTGAATATTTGCAAGATTTACTTTTGCTTTAGCACTTAGAGGCAATTGTTTAGCACTTCCTGATATCTTAATTTTCGAGTTCTTATTTAAAACCAAACCAAGTTTATACTCTATCTTAGCTTTTTTGTTCGAGGAAATGTTGCTTACATGTAAAGATAGTTTTGATATCTGAGTTTTTGTAGGAACCTTAAGTTGTTGATTATCAAAAAACACATTCATATCATCTAAGATAGCATTTTTTAAGAGATATTTCCAAGGTTTAGAGGAGGTAGTATTTTGTTCTGGTTTTGATTTTATTTTAAATGCTTTTGCAAGATTTATAACACCATCTTTGGAAAGTTTAGCATATAAGTTTGTGCCCTCAATCTTAAAACTATCTATAAATATAGTTTGTTTTGGCCAATACAAGTTAAAATCATTCAAAGAGATATTTTTTGTATTTATCAAGGTTTTTCCAGATTTTTTATCATTTAAATCTATATTTGTTAATATTAATTTTGCATTATTGATTCTTGCTTCTATTTTTTTAGACATATCAATTTGATAAGGCAAAGTCAATGAAAGCGAACCTTGTTTTAAATTAGCACCGATATCAGGAAGTGCATATTTGTAAAGCTTTGGTAAATCCAGATTTTTGATGCTGATTTTACCATATAATTTCAAAGGAGATATGCTCATGCCGCCCTTCCACAGCAACTCACTCTTGCCATCAATAAGAGTTTTAAATGTATAGGCATTTAATTCGCCTTTATCAGTACTTATATCGTGGGCTGTAAAATTATATGGTCCTAGATTTGCTGTAAAGTTTTTCTCACTTCTTGTGTCTGTCACTAAAATTTCTCCATTTGCAATGCTCATGTGCCTTAGTAAAATACTTGGTAAAGAAGACTTTTTAGTCGCTTTTGGTTCAGCTTTTTTTATGGTTTTTGGCATAATATTTAAGAGGTTTAAATTCCCATCTTGATTGATAGTTGCATATAATCTAGCAGAATCTATCAAAATATCATTAAATATAAAAGTTTTAGTCAAAATTCCAAAAAATGTATAATCCACATAGAATTTTTTTAATTCAAATGCAGTTTTTTGATTTTGGTCTTTAAGTGTTATATTTCTTAGTGTTAATTCATAAGTATATGGATTAAAGCTAGTTTTTCCAAGGGAAAGATTGATGCCTATTTTATCTTTTAATATCGCAGGAACTTTATTTGTTATAAACCAAGGAACTATAACAAAGCCAACAAAAGTGTAAACAACAATTAAACATGCAAGCCAAAATTTAAAACTTTTTATATATTTCATATCCAACTCCAAAATAATTTACTAAATTATACTATAATTTTAAAATTAAATAGTATGAGGAAATAGAAAAAATTGTTAGTTCATATTTGTTGTTCAGTTGATAGTCACTTTTTTTTACAAAAATTATCTAAGCTTTATCCAGATGAAAAACTTATTGGATATTTTTATGACCCAAATATTCACCCATATAGTGAGTATAAACTTCGCTTGATGGATGTCCAAAGAAGTTGCGATAAGTTAGGCATAGAGCTACTAGAGGGCGAGTATGATTATGAGGGCTGGATACAAGCTGTTAGAGGATTGGAAAGTGAGCCGGAAAAAGGCAAAAGATGTACTATTTGTTTTGATAACAGGTTAGTAAATACTGCTCTAAAAGCATTGGAAATAGGTCAAAAAAAGATAACAACAACACTACTAACAAGTCCAAAAAAATCCATAGAACAATTAAGAGAAAACGCAAAGGAAATACAAGAAAAATACGACATCGAAGTTGTCACACCTGATTTTAGAAAAGGTGGTGGCACAAGCGAACAGTTTGCACTAGCAAAAAAAGATATGCTTTATCACCAAAATTATTGTGGGTGTTTGTTTGCGTTAGAAGTTCAAAGAGAAGGGCAAGATAGATTAAAAGATGAGTTGATGTCGCCAATCACAAAACAGATACTCCCAACATCTATAGAAGAGCGAATAAAGATATATGAAGAAGTAAATAGATGTGAAAAAGAGGGTGTAAAATTTAGATTAAGAAGAGAAAAATTTTTAAATTATAGAATTTTAAGAGCATTTGTAAAAGAGCATAAAGGCGAAGTTGTTCCGAGCTATTTTATCTCGTATTCTAAGCTATCAAGAGAATACACAAAGGGAAAAATAGAATTTATAGAAGATGATATCGGATATTTTAATAGAGAAGAGATTATAATATTGGATATAAAAAAGTTAAATTTACTTCTTAATTCTTCATATGAAAATATCAATGAAATGATGCAAAATCCTCCAACATTTAAAGAAGAAGTTAGACTGCGTTCGCTTTTGTCAAATTCAGTGCTACCATCACTGTTTCCAATCATAATCTTGGATAAATTTGAAGAAAAAAAATATGAAATCTTTTTAAATTCACATGTGTATATGGATGTTAGGGAAAATTTAGTAAAAATAGGATAAAATAAACTAAAATAACAATGTTGTTACAAAAGGTAAATAATTGATAATAGATGTAGTAGAAATTCAAAAAATTTTACCTCATAGGCCACCTTTTTTATTGGTTGATAGAATTACTGATTTAAAATCTGGTGAGTTTATAGAGGGGTTTAAAAATGTGACGATTCAAGAGCCAGTTTTTGGCGGTCATTTTCCGGGACATCCTATATATCCAGGTGTTATGATTATCGAAGGTATGGCACAAGCTGGCGGAATTTTAGCATTTAAGAGTATGGATGAAGAAGGACAAGAGGATACCAAAGATAAAGTTGTTTACTTTATGAGTATAGATAAAGCAAAATTTAGAGCACCTGTGAGACCAGGAGATAGACTTGTTTATAAGCTTAGCGTGATAAAACACAGAGGAAATATCTGGGTTTTAGATGGGAAAGCTTTCGTTGATGATAAGTTAGTGTCACAGGCTGAACTAAAAGCCATGATAGTTGATAAGTAAGTAAAAAATGTCAAGTATCCATAAAAGTGCTGTTATAGAAGATGGTGCAAAAATAGGAGCAAATGTAAAAATTGCTGCAAATGTACATATATCTTCAAAAACTGTTTTGAAAGATGGTGTAGAAGTTATGCAAGGAGCGGGTATTTATGGCGATTGTGTTATCGGCGAGGGAACAAAGATATTTCCTTATGCGATAATTGGCATGCCACCCCAAGACATAGGCTATAAAAGCGAAGATGATGTAAAGGTAAGAATCGGTAAAAATAACATTTTACGAGAGTTTGTGACAGTTAATGCTGGTACACTTCACGGTGGTGGAACGACTAGGATAGGAGATGATTGCTTTATCATGATTTATTCTCATGTTGCTCATGATTGCCAAGTAGGAGACCATGTCATCATGGCAAACAATGCCACGCTAGCAGGTCATGTAGAAATTGGAAGCTATACTGTGATTGGCGGTATGACTCCGATTCATCAGTTTGTGCATATTGGTGAGGGTTGTATGATAGGCGGAGCAAGTGCCATCAGTCAAGACATACCACCTTTTTGTATGGCTGAAGGTAACAGGGCAGTTGTAAAGGGCTTAAATGCAGTCGGCATCAAAAGAAGATTTGAAAAAGCAGATATAAGAGCTCTGCAAGGCTCATTTAGAAAACTTTTTAGATCAAATAAGCCTATAAAAGATGTAGCAAACGAATTGATGCAAAATGAAGAAAATGAAAAAGTAAAACAGATGTGCAAATTTATATTAGAGACAAAAAGAGGCATACCTTATGAGAGGAAAAATTAAATGACAAAAAGAGAATGTAGTTTTTGCGGAACCAAAGAGAGTAGTGATACTCGTTTGATTGCAGGTGAAAAAGTTTTTATTTGTGAGCATTGCGTGATATCTGCATATAAAATATTTTTTGGTGAAGAAGAAATTGGAGAAAATAAAGAGAAAAAATTAGATTATGAAATGTTAATTCCAAAAGAGTTGACAAATGCACTAGACCAGTTTGTAGTTGGTCAAAATAGAGCTAAAAAAGTTTTTTCAGTAGGCGTTTATAATCACTACAAAAGAATCTTCAAAAACGATGTAGTAAAAAATGATGATACAGAAATCTCAAAATCAAATATCTTGTTAGTAGGACCTACGGGAAGCGGAAAAACACTTATGGCACAGACTTTGTCAAAGTTTTTAGATGTTCCTTTGGCGATTACAGATGCGACTAGTTTGACTGAAGCTGGTTATGTTGGTGAAGATGTTGAAAATATACTAACGAAGCTACTCCAAGCAGCTGATGGAGATGTGAAAAGAGCAGAGCAAGGCATCGTATTCATAGATGAGATAGACAAAATCGCAAGGATGAGCGAAAACCGCTCAATCACAAGAGATGTAAGTGGCGAGGGGGTTCAACAAGCTCTTTTAAAGCTGATAGAAGGGAGTGTTGTAAATATTCCGCCAAAAGGTGGAAGAAAACATCCAAACCAAGAGTTTATACAGATTGATACTTCTGGGATTTTATTTGTTTGTGGCGGTGCGTTTGATGGACTAGAAGGTATCATAAAAAGCAGAATTGGTAAAAATGTTTTAGGTTTTGGGCAAGAAAAAAGATCAAAAAGCGAAGATTGGAAGTTGATAGATATGGTTGAGCCTGATGACTTGGTTCATTTTGGGCTTATTCCTGAATTAGTTGGCCGTTTACATGTATTAGCAACACTCAATGAAATCACTCAAGAAGATATGGTAAAAATTTTGACAGAGCCAAAAAATGCTATTTTTAAACAATACAAAAAACTTTTTGCGATAGATGGTGCTGAATTGACATTTGAAAAAGAGGCTTTAGAAGAAGTTGCAAAATTAGCGATAAAAAGAAAAACAGGCGCAAGAGGCTTGAGAGCAATCATGGAAGAAACGATGATAGATGTTATGTATGAACTTCCAGAGCTTGAGGGCTACGAAATAGTTATAACAAAAGATGTAGTAGTTGATGGTGTTAAGCCATTATATATAAAAAAAGAGAAAAAAAGCGCATAGAGCGACAATAAAGGTTAGTGAATGATTCTTGATCAATTAATAGGATTTTTTTCAAGTGATATGAGTATCGACTTGGGAACGGCAAATACATTGGTATTGCTAAAAGGTAAAGGTATCATCATAAATGAACCTTCAGTTGTGGCATTGCAACGAACAAAAAATGGCAAAGATAGAATCTTAGCCGTTGGTAGAGAAGCCAAAAATATGGTTGGTAAAACGCCTGGTGATATCCAAGCGATTCGACCTATGCGAGATGGTGTGATAGCTGATTTTGATATGACTGAAAAGATGATTAGGTATTTTATAGAAAAAGCACATAAAAGAAAGAGTTTTTTAAGACCTCGTATCATCATCTGTGTTCCTTATGGACTTACTCAGGTTGAACGAAAAGCTGTTCGGGAGTCTGCTATGAGTGCGGGTGCAAGAGAAGTATTTTTAATAGAAGAGCCTATGGCGGCAGCTATCGGAGCAAATCTTCCCGTGCGAGAGCCTGAGGGTAGTTTAGTTGTTGATATCGGTGGCGGTACTACTGAGATAGGTGTTGTGTCTCTTGGAGGATTGGTTATCAGTAAATCAATAAGAACAGCTGGCGATAAGATAGATATGGCTATCGTTGATTATGTGAAGAAAAAATTTAACCTTCTTATAGGTGAGCGCACGGGCGAAGATATAAAAATCGAGATAGGAACCGCAGTATCAATGGAAGAGCCATTGAGTGCCATAGTAAAAGGAAGAGACCAAGTTAGTGGACTTTTAAGCAGGATTGAGCTGACTAGCGAAGATGTTAGAGATGCTATCAAAGAGCCTCTCAAAGAAATTGCTGATGCATTGAAAGATGTGCTTGAAGTCATGCCTCCAGATTTAGCTGGAGATATCGTTGATAATGGTA
>JALUXT010000163.1 GCA_027013245.1 Campylobacteraceae bacterium | reverse complement strand
ATTCTAATCCACATACCAAAGGTAGATGTATAGCCAACTTCACTAAAAGTAAGTTTCTTGTTCTTGTTGTAGATAAAGGTTGTGGGAAATACTGATATTTTAAATTTTGATGCTATTTGTCCATTGTTATCATTTACAACTTTAAATGTATAATTATGTTTTTTTAAAAATTTTTCTATATCTTGATTAGTTCCAGAATTTACGGCAATAGTTACTATATTATAATATTTAGAGAGAAAATCAATATTTGATGCTTCAAGTTTGCAGGTGGGACACCATGTTGCCCAAAAATGTATCAAAATGGGCTTAGAATCTGTAAACTTGTAAACACTCCCTTTAAGAAGTTTAACTTGTTCAATTTTTAAGGGTTTATTATTTAAACTTTGACTTTTATATAAACTGATAAAATTGCTAAAAATTGTCATTGTAATAACAAAATATAATGTTTCTTTGAGATATTTCTTTACTTTATGCTTCATCTCTGTATAATAACACTAAAGAGATAATAGATTAATAAAATATTATACTATTATATGTAAGAATAGCATATATAGAATATATGTAAATAATTATGAAAGAGTGGAATGAATAATAGCAAATATAAAATTTTAGTGGTAGATGATGTTATAAATAATCAAAAGATAGTTGTTTCTACGCTGGAAAAGAGCGGTTATGTGACATATACGGCAGATAATGGCTTAGAAGCTTTGAATAAAGTAAAAGAGATTTCGTTTGATTTGATTTTACTTGATATTATGATGCCTGTAATGAGTGGTATAGGTGTGTGTAAATATTTAAAAGTTGATTCTAAGACTGCTAATATACCTGTTATATTTTTAACGGCTTCAACTGATAAAAAGACTCTTGAAAAGGCTTATAGTGTTGGAGGAGTTGATTATATTACAAAGCCATTTGTTAAAGAGGAACTTTTGGCAAGGGTTAGAACCCATCTTAAAATAAGTGAATATGAAAGACATCTTGAGGATGAGGTTGAGGCAAAAACAAAAGCAATTTCAGATACACAAATTAAGCTTATGTATGCCCTTGGTGGAATAGCTGAGGGACATTCAAAAGAGACTTATGCTCATGTAAAAAGAGTTACAGAATTTGCATATCAGTTGGCAAAACTTTATGGTATGGATGAAAAAGAGTCTATTCTTCTTAAAAATGCAGCATCTTTACATGATGTAGGAAAATTAGGTATAAAAGATTCTATATTACATAAAAATGGAAAATTGACTTCCCAAGAGTATAAGATTATGAAAGGTCACGCAAGTATAGGGGTAGAGATGCTTAAACATTCGCAATTACCTCTATTAAAGGCAGCTACCATAGTAGCAGGAGGTCATCATGAAAAATATGATGGAACAGGTTATCCTAAAGGCTTAAAGGGTGAAAACATTCATATATACGCTCGTATAGTAGCTATTGCTGATGTATTTGATGCTCTATCTTTTAAAAGAGCATATAAAGATAGTTGGAGTACAGAGGATGTTATAGATTATATCATTAGTATGAGTGGTAAACATTTTGACCCAAATTTAGTAAAAATATTTGTGGATAATATTAACTCTTTTTTAGTTATATATAATAAAGAAGTTGAAAAATCAGAATTTAGTAAGAAACTCTTACCAAAAAAGAAAAACAAGATTATAGAGTGGCTTTTTCAGGAGTTATAGATGGAGATAGAGTGTTTACTCTATCTCTGCGTCGATAACATCTTCGTCATCTTTTTTCTTCTTAGCATCAGCTTGTCCAGCTTCAGGATTTTGTCCTTGTTTGTACATATCTTCAGCCATTTTATGACTAGCTTCTGTTAAAGCTTTTACTTTCTCTTCTATTTGTTCTTTTGTTGCACTCTCATTTTTTAGAACATCTTTAAGTTCAGTGATAGCAGATTCTATTTGAGCTTTTTCACTAGCTTCTACTTTATCACCAGATTCATTTAAAGATTTTTCAGTCTGAGCGATTAGTGCATCAGCTTGGTTTTTAAGGTCAACTAACTCTTTTCTTTTCTCATCATCAGCTTTGTGGGCTTCAGCATCTTGAACCATTTTGTTAATCTCTTCTTCACTAAGCCCTGATGAACCAGAAATTGTGATTGATTGAGATTTACCAGTACCTTTATCAGTTGAACTAACTGTTAAAATACCATTTGCATCAATATCAAAAGTAACCTCTATTTGAGGTACACCACGAGGAGCTGCTGGAATATCACCTAATTCAAAAAGACCTAAAGATTTATTATCTTTTGCAAACTCTCTTTCACCTTGAACAACTGAGATACTTACAGCTGGTTGGTTATCTTCTGCAGTTGAGAAAACTTGAGATTTTTTAACAGGTATAGTTGTACCTTTTTCAATAATTTTAGTAGCAACACCACCTAAAGTTTCGATTCCAAGTGAAAGTGGAGTAACATCAAGTAGAAGTACATCTTTTACATCACCTCTTAAAACACCACCTTGAATAGCCGCACCAGCTGCAACAACTTCATCAGGATTTACACCCTTATTTAAATCTTTTCCACCAAAGTATTTAGAAACTTTTTCTTGAGCTAATGGAACACGAGTAGAACCACCAACCATAATAATCTCTTTAATATCGCCATTACTTAAATCTGCATCACTCATAGCAGTTTGAATATGTGTAATTGTTTCATCAATTAAACCATCAATCATACCCTCAAATTTTGCACGAGTAAGTTTGATAACCAAGTGTTGAGGTCCAGCTTCTGTCATAGTGATAAATGGTAGATTTATCTCAGTTTCAGTTGCTGAACTTAACTCTTTTTTAGCATTTTCAGCAGCATCCTTTAATCTTTGAAGAGCCATTTTATCATTTTTCAACTCTATTCCATGAGATGATTTAAATTCACTATTTAGATAATCAACAATCTTGTTATCAAAGTCATCACCACCCAAGAATGCATTACCATCAGTTGAAAGAACCTCAAAAGTACCATCACTAATCTCTAATGTTGTAACATCAAATGTTCCACCACCAAGGTCATAAACAAGTACATTTTCCTCTGATTTACTCTCTAGTCCATAAGCAAGAGCTGAGGCTGTTGGCTCATTGATGATACGAAGAACATTAAGACCAGCAATAGTACCTGCATCTTTTGTAGCCTTTCTTTGACTATCATTAAAGTAAGCAGGAACAGTGATAACTGCATCCGTAACCTTACTTCCAAGATAAGACTCAGCATCTTCTTTTAGTTTACTTAGAATCTTAGCTGAAACTTCTTGAGGTGTATAAACCTTACCAGCAACATCAACAGCAGCCATACCATCTTTATCTACGATTTTATATGTAACTTTATCCTGTGCTAGTTTTGCATTCTCTTCATTCATCATAAGACCCATGATTCTTTTGATTGATGAGATTGTTTTTTCTGGGTTTGTAATCGCTTGACGTTTCGCTGGGTCACCGATTAGAACATCACCCTTATCTGTAAATGCAACAACTGAAGGAGTTGTATTTTTACCCTCTGCATTTGGAATGATTTTCGCCTCACCACCCTCGTAAACTGCAACACATGAATTTGTTGTTCCTAAATCTATACCTATTACTTTACTCATATTATTTTCCTTATTATTTTATTTTTTTAAAGTCATATAATTTTTTATAACTTCGAAATTATATAATCTTTTAATTTTTTAAAATGCTACTTTGGTTGCATTTTAAATATTTGTTAGTTGGCAACAACTACCATTGCTTCACGAAGTGGTCTTTCTTTATATTTGTATCCTGTTTGAAATGTTTGAACGATTTGACCACTTTCAACATCTTCACTCTCAACACTTTGTACTGCATTGTGAATATTTGGGTCAAAAGGCTCATCATGAGAAACCATAGTAACTCCATGTTTTTCCAAAGCACTGGTAAATTGTTTAAGGGTAAGTTCTATACCCTCTTTTAATTTTTCTATCAAATCTTCAGGTTTTGCATCACTTTGAACTGATGCCATAGCCCCTTGAAGAGAGTCCATAACTGGAATCATATCTTTTGCAAACTTTTCATTTGCATATTCAACTGCTGTATATTTTTCTCTTTCAAGTCTTTTTTTGATATTATCAAAATCAGCATGAACTCTAGCATATTTATCTTTGAGTACAGCTATCTCAGCTTGTAAAATATCAAGTTCACTCTCTACTATTTCTTCTTCAGCTTCTAAACCAGAGGATTCCTCTTCTGCTTTTTCAACTGTCTCTTCATTTAATTCTTCTTTAGACATAATGATTAAATAACTCCTTTTTTTAAAAAGATAAGCGTATTATACATATTGAGTGTAACAATGTCAAGTAAAACTTGAATATTTTAAATAAATAAAGTTTAGTCTAATATTATCAACTACAAATTTTGTTAATTTAACAATTATTATAGTATGATTATAAAAATTTAATTTTGGAGTATTGAGATGAAGTATCTATCATGGTTACTTGCTATTTTAGTAACAATTTTTGTC
>JALUXT010000162.1 GCA_027013245.1 Campylobacteraceae bacterium | reverse complement strand
TTTGTGACAAACAAAAACACTCTAAAAGAGATTAGTGACTCTAAAAATCATAAATTACAATATGCCGAGCGAGCTATGGGTGAATTTGAAATTAGTGCTAAAAATGAAGAAATTAGAGAAGTTTTAGGTAGAATTAAATTAAGTATAAAAAGCAGCCGAGATGGGCTTAGCTGAAAGTTTAAAAAAAGTTCCACAAAGTAGTGGAGTTTATCAGTATTTTGATGAATTTGACAAACTTTTGTATATAGGCAAAGCAAAAAACTTAAAAAACAGAGTGAAAAGTTATTTTAGATTTACTCCTGCACTTCAGCCTTCACCAAACCTTAGTCCAAGAATTCACAAGATGTTAAGCGAAGCAAGAGATATCAGATATATCTTGGTTGCAAACGAACACGACGCCTTAATCTTAGAAAATTCTCTTATAAAACAGCTCAAACCAAAGTACAATATACTACTTAGAGATGACAAAACATATCCCTACATAAGTATAGATTTAACACAAGATTTTCCAAGATTTGAAATCAGTAGAAAAATCCAAGACCAAAAAGGTATAAAATATTTTGGCCCATTTACTAGCTCGTCAAGAGAAATTTTTGAAGCATTATATATTTTACATCCATTAGTACAAAAGAGAAACTGCTTAAATAGCAAAAAAGCTTGTCTATTTTACCAGATAGGAAAATGCCACGCACCTTGTGTTGGAAAAATTGATAAACTCCAATATAAAAAGATAGTCGATAATGCTTTTTATATGCTAAAAAACAAAAAAAGTTTACTAGAACCACTTACAAAAAAGATGCTCGTATCTGCTTCTATGCAAAACTATGAAGAAGCTAGCAAGCTTAGAGACATGATAAAAGCGATAAAAAACTCCTTACATGTAAGCACTGGCATTGATTTGGCTAACTTAGAAAATTTAGATATTTTTTGCGTTGATGTCAAAGAAAAAAGTGCTGCAATCATAAAAATTTTTCTAAGGGATGGGAAAATTGTATCGACAGATCACAACATCATCAAAAATACTCAAGGATTTGAAAAAGATGAATTATATAAAAGGGCTTTGTTGCAATTTTATAAACAAAATTCTCCGATGTTATGCAAAAATATTTTGGTTGGCGATGAATTTATCGACAAAGAGGACATCGAGAAGTACTTAGAAATAACATTTAAGAAAAAAATTAAAATAATTCACCCAAAAATAGGCGATAAAGCAAAATTGATAAAACTCTCAAAACAAAATGCTACATATTTATTAAATAACGAGATAAATAAAAAAGATATACTTACTCAAATCAAAAATCTATTTGATTTAGACGAGATTCCTTATCGAATAGAAACTTTTGATAATTCCCATCTTGGAGGAGTAGCCACAGTTGGGGGAATGGTTGTCTGGGAAGAAAAATTTATAAAAAGTGATTATAAAAAGTTTACACTTCATTCCGTCGATGAATACTCTCAAATGAAAGAATTATTACAAAGAAGGGTAAGTGATTTTGCAACAAATCCACCACCAAATTTATGGCTGATTGATGGAGGATCTACTCTTGTAAAATTAGCTAAAGAAGTTTTAAAACAAAACAATATAAGATTAGATGTATTAGGAATATCAAAAGAAAAGCGAGATGTAAAATCTGTCAGATCAAAAGGAAGTGCACGAGATATAATCCACTATAATTCAGGCAAAATCAATCTAAAAACAAGTGATACACGACTTCTTTTCTTGCAAAAACTTAGAGATGAAGCACATAGGTTTGCTATCACATTTCATCAAAAAAAGAAACTGAAGAAGGATCTTCTCAATCTTCTTACTACAATTCCCGGTATTGGGCTTGCTACGGAGAAAAAATTATTGGCATATTTTGGAACATTTGAAGCTATTTACAATGCTAATCTAGAAGAGTTAAAGATAATTATAAGCGAAAAACAGGCAAATGCGCTTATAAATCAAGTAAAATTATATACATTTAAGTAATTCTAAGCTAAAATTGTCACTGTTACTGCATTATCGCTGGTATGCTTAAGTTTGGTCTAAGATGATAATATGTAACAAAATATCCTAAAAGGATACGACTTGGTTTTATATGATAAAAAAAGTAATTTTTTGGGCATAGGTCAAAATGAACTATTTATGCTTGGCTATGAAGATATAGAAGAGTTCAAAAGTTACCACGATGACTTTGCAGATTTGTTTGTAAACCACCCAGGATATATTTCAAAATTTAAAAATTTCTCTTGGATAGATTATACATTGCACAGTGGCGTGTCAAATAAAAATGTTATATTGAAACATAAAAATGGCACAGAAATTGAAGCAATATTAGATATCATGGAAATCTTCCTTCTGAATGAGATAAATGAGTCCAACACCATATATAGTATAAACATAAATATCTCCAAACCAAAAAATGGTTCTACAACCAAAACAGACCTAGATTTAACAGATAAAAATATAAAACTTGAACCAATTTTTGAAGAACCAATAGGACAAAAAAAGGCTGAGAACAGGGATGGTTTTTCACTTGTTAGTGATTTTGAAATAGAAGATTACGAAAAAGTAGCAACTAAAGATGAAAAAAATGAAAGTTACGATGAAGTAATTTCCATAGCAAGTGAATCTGATGTTGAAATTAAAGAAAATATCTCAGAAGATACAGAAGTTACTACTCAAAAAAGTGCAGATCCTTCAATAAAATTGAAAGTTGACATGCCTAATGACATTGATGACGCAGAAAAAACAGAAGATATTTTAACGATACAAACACCAGAAATAACATATGAACCAGAAGAAGAGATAAAAGCTAAAATACAAAGTAATTTTAGCATATCAGATGAAAAAAATCACACAGATATAGAGGAAATAAGCAATTTTGACGACCAGTATAAAGAGATAGATAATGAAGATATTGATTTTGCACAAATTATTGAAGATACGGGAATTGATCTTGAAGACTTAGCCATGTTTATGGATGAATTTCTAGGTGAATCTAAAAAAATGAGCGAAATGATTCATTCAAGTAAAGACGAACAATCAATAAAAAATGAAATATTGCAATTAAAAGGAATAGCATCCGTCTTGCAAATGATAAGTTTCGTTAAAATACTTGACATAATATTTGACAATTATAACACAGAAAAATTTGATCATTATGTAAATAAATTTGATAGTAAAATTAAAGATCTAGAAAGTCAACTGTCCTAGACATTGAAAAACAACCAAAAAAGAGGTAAAAATGAAACTAAAAATGCAAAATACACTAAAGGTGATTAGTCTATACCCAATTCTAATTCTTTTTATATTCTCATCTTATTTTTTGTATATATCATATACGCAATATAGTAAAGCGGTTGCAATTCAACACAAATTGGTGGAAATACAAGTAATAGAAAATTTATCCGAAAATCTTGCAAAAGAGAGGGGCATTAGTACCACCTTTATAGCAAGCAATGGAAATGTTGGCAAAAGCGTCTTATTTAAGCAAAGGCAAGTAGTAAACCAAAAAATAAAATCTTTCTACAGCTACTATAAAATAAATAGGCCTAGTAGTATCGTAAAGCGGACAATATCAATGCTTACTAAAATATCAAAAATAAGAAACAGCGTAGATTCATTGAAAAAATTAAATTTTGATAAAATATTTTTTGCATATTACTCAAAGATAAATGAAAATCTATTGCAAGAAATCAATACCATAAAAAATATTGTCACAAATGCAAGAGGTGTATCTCTCTCTATTTCACTAATATCTGTTTTAAACGACATAGAATATAGTGGTCAAGAAAGAGGTTTTATCTCAAAAATGGTTGGTCAGTATGCTCCTTTTACAAAAAAAGATATGGAACAATGGCTAAAAATATCTAGCAAAAATGGTAGGTTTGATCGAAGAAGCATAGAAGATTCTGTATCAAATATGAAAATTTCTAGCATATATGACAGAAAGAAGAATATAAAAATCCTTAAAGATGTTAAAAGTGCAAGAGCAGATCTTATCTTGTCTGCTGGAAATGGTGATTACAGAATAGATCCTACCTTATGGTTTAGCCTAATGACTAAAAAAATAGATATTTTGGAAAAAAGTTCAAAAGTTTTAGAGAGTTCGTTAAAAAATGAAATCAAAAGATACAAAAATGAAAATATCGGTCAGCTGATTGGTGCTGGTGTAACATGGTTAATTTCAATCATTTTTATGCTTATGGCAATTATGTTATCAGGTCAATTTAAAAAGAACTTATCTGGACTTGAGGGCGTTTTCAAAAAGGTTGAAGAATTGGCTGAAACAAAGGAGACTGTTGATTTTAGCACATCAGAGGGTATGAACTCCGCCTATGTTATTATTGATAAAGCCATCGACAATATCGCACAAGAAAAAGATAATGCAAAAGAAGCAAGTGCAGCAAAAAGTATATTTTTAGCAAATATGTCGCATGAAATAAGAACCCCCTTAAATGGAATTATTGGCTTTACAGAACTTCTTAAAAACTCTGATTTAAGTGGAGAAGAAAAAGAATTTGTTGATGTTATTGAAAAAAGCTCAGAAAATCTTCTCGAAATTATCAACAATATACTTGATTTATCTAAAGTAGAAAGTAATAAAGTAGAGATAGATGAAATTCTCTTTTCTCCTATTGCAGAATTTGAAAATGCAATAGAAGTTTATGGTCCTAAAGCATCAGAAAAAGGGATTCACCTATCGTCTTATATAGACCCCACTTTAAATAATTATCTAAAAGGCGATGCTACAAAAGTAAAAGAAGTTTTGATTAATCTTATGAGTAATGCAGTAAAATTCACTCCACAATCAGGTTATATAACAACTGAAATAAAGAGGGAAGAAAATACACCTGAGGGAAAAGCAAGAATCAGCTTTAGTGTTCAAGATACTGGTATAGGTATTGAAAAAGAAAAATTAAAAGATATCTTTAATGCATTTTCACAAGCAGACTCAACAATTACAAGAAAATTTGGTGGAACTGGACTTGGTCTTACAATATCTTCAAAATATATTGGCTTAATGGGAGGAGAATTAGCACTAGAAAGCGAGATAGGCAAAGGAAGTAAATTTTATTTTACACTGGAATTCGATGAATCTAACTCAAATGAAGAAAAATATGAAAAAGCATTTAGTGAATACAACTGTGCTATTTTATCATCCGAAGAATCTCCAAAGCCACACTCTCAATTTGTATATAATTACTTTACTTATTTTGGTTCAAAAGTTAAATTTTATAATGATTTCGGAAATCTAAAAAACTTAATATATAGATCTGGTTGCAATATTATTATAGTTGATTATGATGCAATAAGTGAGGAAGAGCTTATTGAATACAAGAAAATAAAATTGCCCATCATTTTAATATTAAAATCATCTCATCAATCAAAACTTGATTCATTAAGAACAAAATATATAACACCTGTGTTTGAGCCTATAAATATGAGTAAGCTTGTTAAGATACTAAAATCTAGTCGTGATATCTTGCCAACTAGAACTGCCCCTAGCCCTTCTAAAATATCAAGAAAAACAATGGGTACAAAGTTTAAAGCTGATGTGCTTGTAGCTGAAGATAATGAAATAAACCAAAAACTCATAAAAAGAACACTTGAGGGTTTAGGTTTAAACATAACTATTGTTGCAAATGGACTACAAGCTTTTGAAGAAAGAAAGTTACATGATTACGATTTAATATTTATGGATATAGCAATGCCTGTTATGGATGGTGTCATATCTACGCAAGAAATTATAAAATACGAAAATGAAAAAAATATTCCGCATATCCCAATCGTTGCAATAACAGCAAATGCTCTTAAAGGGGATAGAGAAAGATTCATGAACGAGGGTTTAGATGAATACATAACCAAACCAATCAAAAAAGATAGCATTATAAATGTACTGAATTTATTCATACAAGATTTAGCTTTGGATCAAGACGATACAAAAACTGTCGATGAGATTGCTAGTACAGAAAAAAAACCAACAATAAATCATGAGGATGGTAAAATATTAGTTTTTAAAAAAAGCGTTATAGAAACTAAAATATTTGCAAATATAATTTCTAAAAACTACCATAAAGTTGAAGCTGCAAAAAATGCAATTGATTTTAAAGAAAAAATTTCTAAGAACTTTTATTCACTAATTATACTAGATAAAGAGATTAGTTCCATGGATGCGCTCACTGTAGTATCATTGGTTGAAGTGTCAAATCAAGAACATAAAGCTGGTCACACTAAGATAATATTATTCGTAGATACTTCTACACCAATAACTGATGATTTAAGATCTCAATTTGACAGTGTTGTTGCTAATTCTGTTAGTAAAGCAGACTTAGAAAGTTTAATTAAAGCAAACATATAAAAAGGGATACATAAATGGACAGAGGGCTTAAAATTTTAGCAGTTGATGATGACTTTATAAACTTAAAATTACTCAAAATGATGCTTAAAAACAATAATGATGTGCTAGAAGTTATCGAAGCAAAAGATGGGCTAGAAGCTTTAAACAAATTAAAGGAGTTTGATGATATAAACTTGATTTTATTAGATATAAAAATGCCAATCATGGATGGCATTGAGTTCATGCAAAATATATCATCTATGCCTGATAAAAAAAATATACCTATCATTGTGCTTACAACTGATGAAACAAAAAAACATCAGGCATTTGAAAGTGGAGCATTTGATTTTTTAGTAAAACCAATCAGAGAACACGATTTATATGAAAAAGTGTCTAAAGTAAAAAATCTTTTATAGAGTTGAGACCGTAAACCAAACTGTGTAAACCTTAAAAACTAAATTCATTTGATAAACTAACCAAATGAATTATCTAAAAGGATTTACACATGAGTTTAATCAACCACAATGAGTTAAAAAAACAATTGGCATCAGGAGAGATAACATCTCTTGATGATATAACAGCAGAGTTTAAAAATATACTAAAAGAAGTAATACAAACTGCATCACAAGAAGAACTTACATCTCATTTAGGCT
>JALUXT010000161.1 GCA_027013245.1 Campylobacteraceae bacterium | reverse complement strand
CGTAGTTTACCACGCAATCTATATCATCTATATCTAGTCCACGAGCTGCTATATCTGTGGCAAAAAGGATATTTATCTTTTTATTTTTAAAATCCTCTAAAGTGTATTTGCGTTCTTCTTGTTCTAAGTTTCCATGAAATGATTCTGCTTGGTAGCCGTATTTTCTAAACTTCTTAGCTATATTATCAGCAGCTCTTTTTGTGGCGATGAAAACTAAAATGAGTTTCCATTTGTTGATTTTAAGTAATTCTCTTAGTAGCACTCTTCTGTTTTCAAGGTTTACTTGGATTGCTCTTTGTTTTATAAATTCTGCTGTCTGTTTTTCTTCTTTTATGCTAACTTCTATTGGATTTTTGCTGATTTTATAAGCGATATCTAGCATCTTTTGAGGATATGTTGCCGAAAAGAGTAAATTTTGTCGTTTTTCAGGAAGCTCTTTGAGTATGTTCTCAAGCTCTATTGAGAAACCAAGATCAAGCATCTTATCTGCTTCATCAAGCACGAAAAATTCTAGTTTTGAGAGGTTCATTTGCTTTTTGCTAAAGACATCAAGAAGTCTTCCAGAAGTTGCTACAACGATATCACACCCTTGTTGTATGTCGTAGAGTTGGTCACCCAAGCTTTCACCACCAACAATACTAACAACTTTTAAACTTTCACCAAAAGTTTTAAATATTTCGCTTACTTGTGCGGTTAATTCTCTCGTAGGAGTTATCACTAACACTCTTATCCGTGCTTTTCCTTCTTTTTTATCTTTCAAAAGCATATCTACGATAGGCAACACAAAACTAGCAGTCTTTCCGCTACCAGTTTGTGCTTTTGCCATGACATCTTTTTTTTCTAAGACAAGAGGGATTACTTTTGATTGTATTGGTGTTGGTTTTGCAAAGCCACTTTTTTGTAGCGATTCATTGATTTGAGCAGAAAAATTGAATTTATCAAATGACATTTCATGCCTTAATTGTTTTAATGACAGTATATCTAATTTTAAACCCACATTTTTTTAAGTAGGCTAATTTCATTTACTATGTCATCTGCTTCAGTGATTTGTGTCACAAGTGCCACGCTTTTTGCTCCAGCTTTTATGATTTGCTTTATATTGTGCTCTTTTATGCCACCAATTGCCACAAAAGGTATATCTATATTTTTGGCAACAAATTCCAGATACTCTATGCCAACAGTTGCATAATCTTTTGTATTTGTGTCAAATATAGGTCCAACTCCTATATAGTCCGCCCCTAGTTTTACTGCCTCTAAGGCTTGCTCTTTTGAATGGGTGGAGAGCCCTATGATTTTATCATCTCCTAAAAGTTTTCGAACTTCCAAAAGAGGCCAGTCGTCTTGTCCTATATGAACGCCATCGGCTTCAACCATCATAGCTAGCTCTACATGGTCGTTTACTATGAAAAGCACTTCTGCTTTTTTTGTCATCTCTCTGATGACTTTCGCCTCTTCATACATTTGTTTAAAACTTTTGTCTTTTTCTCTGTATTGAATGACTTTTATACCCCCAAGTATCATCTGTTTGACTACTTCGATATTGCTTCTACCTTTGGAGCATTTTTCAAAAGTTATGCCATAAATCCCGCTAGGAAGTCTTTTTTTGCTGGTTAAACCAAGCACCTCTTTTTCGAGATAATACAGCTCATAACGCAAAGCTTCATACTCCTTGCCGATGCTATACATGTTAGCTGTGGTTTTGCTTATCTCTTCTATAACTCTTATGGCTTCCAAAGCTCTTTTAAAATTTGCTGTTATGATTTGTGATAAGTTATCTTTTTTATCAAGTTTGCTTTGATTTGTGATTTTTTTACCGATGTCATGAGCTGAATCTCTGTTTTTTAGCAAGTGAAAGTCTATGTCTTTTAGATTTTTTCTTATCTTATGTCTTATGTCTCTTAGTTTTTTTGTAAGCAGTTCATCCTCATAATGAAATCTGCAAATATCCTCAACAACTCTCACGCCCTCAGCAGCACGATTGACATTTGCATCTAAAATCCTATAAATCTTTACCATTTTAAATACTCTCCCAATTTTTATATACAGGCTCATAACCTAGGTTTTGAATCCTTTGGATTACCTCTTCGCTGTCTCTTTTGTCTGAGATTTCAAACTGTGGCTCAGTTTTGGCTTTTGTGTATCCACCAACTTCAGTTTTAGAACCAGCTGAAAATTTTGTAGCACAAATTCCTAGAAGGTTATCTCTAAATTTCGCATCTTCTCTTGTGGATATATTTATATCAACTCTTGGTAAAAACAATCTATAAGCACACATAATTTGTACAAATGTTACATCATCTAGTATTGTATTTGGCTTAAAATCGCCTTCTGCATCATTTATCCTAGGAAGTGAAAGCCCAAGTTCGCACTCTAAGTATTTGTAGCTTAAATATCTAGCATGAAGTCCACTAAAAAATGCCTCTTTGCTGATATTCCCCAATCCAAAAAGTGTGCCAATATTTAAACTCCTAAAACCAGCTTTTGCACCTCTTTGCGGCGTATCTAGCCTATACTCGAAGTTGCTTTTTTCTCCGCTTACATGTACGCTTTTATATATCTTTTTATCATAAACTTCTTGGTAAACCGTCAGCCCATCAACTCCTGCTTTAAAAAGTACTTCATAATCCTCTTGGCTCATCGGAAAAACTTCTATAGACACGAAAGAGAAGTGCTTTTTTAAGATTTTAGTGACATCGCAAAGATACTCTAATGGAGTCACTTTTCTTGATTCACCAGTTAAAAAAAGTATGCTTTTTATGCCAGTTTTAGCTATCTCTTTAGCCTCGATTCCTACTTCTTCTAAAGATAGTTTTTTTCTATGAATTTTGTTTTTTTTGCTAAAACCACAATACAAACAATCGCTACTACAATAGTTTGAAACATATATCGGAAGATATAGATTTATGGTATATCCAAAGTTTGCAACTGTGATTTTGTGAGCTTTTTGAGCCATCATTTCAAGATGATTTTTAGCCTTGGGACAAAGAAGATTTAGAAAATCAAATTTATCTAAAACTTTTTTGTTTATAGAGGAGATTATCATCTCGTCTGTTACATTTTTAAAATATCCCTCAAAATCAAAATTTTCATACTCCCTAAGAACATTTAAAAAACTCATAAGTTCAAAAATCCAGTCAATGGAGAAGAGGCGTTTGCGTACTGGCTTTGTTCTTGCAATTTTGAAAGATATGCTATCCTGCCTGCTTTTATTGCCCATGAAAATGCTTCACCTGCAAGTGCAGGATTTGAAGCAGTGGCAATCGCGGTATTTATCAAAACTGCATCAGCTCCAATCTCCATGGCACTCGCTGCTTGCGAGGGAAGTCCGATGCCTGCATCAATTATAACAGGGATATTACTATTTTCTATAATCATCTCCAAGATACTTTTCGTTTGAAGCCCTGCATTTGAGCCAATAGGAGAGCCAAGAGGCATAACCACGCTAGCTCCTGCGTCCTCAAGTTTCTTACATGTAACGATATCTGGCATGATGTAGGGCAAAACCGTAAAACCGTCTTTTGCTAAGATTCTTGTAGCTTTTATGGTTTCTTCATTATCTGGCATAAGGTATTTTGCATCGTGTATAACTTCTATTTTTATAAAATCTCCACACCCAGCCTCTCTTGCTATATTTGCAATTCGTACGGCTTCATCAGCGTTTCTAGCTCCTGAAGTATTTGGCAAAAGTGTTATGTGTTTTGGTATATAGTTTAATACATTGTCTTGTGGATTTTCAAGATTTACTCTTCTTAGAGCTATCGTGATTATCTGTGAGCCACTTTTTTCTAACATCTTTTTTATGTCATTTTTATCTCTAAATTTTCCAGTCCCGCTCAAGAGTCTGCTAGAAAATTCTTTATCGCCTATTTTTAACATTTATCCTCCTCCTAAAAAGGTGATAATTTCAACTCTGTCTCCATCGTTCAAGATATAATCTTCTCTTTTATCTTTTTGGATGATATTTAAGTTTACTTCTGTGACTATACTATGAGGATTTAGCTCAAGCAACTCTATCAAAGCAGATATAGAAGAGCTATCTTCTATATCTTTGTCTTTGTTGTTTAATTTGATTTTTATCATAATTAGACCTTTTGATAAATTTCGCCAACCATCTCTTTTGAAGTAGCTTTGAATTTTTCAGCTTGCTCACTCATGCCCTCTGTAAAGGCAGAATCTATACTTTTCAAACCTTTTTCCTGCGCATAATCCCTTATATCTTGACTGATTTTCATGGAGCAAAACTTAGGCCCACACATGGAGCAAAAGTGAGCTATCTTGGCACCTTCGGTTGGTAATTCTTCATCATGAAATTCCATGGCGCGATCAGGGTCAAAACCTATATTAAATTGGTCATACCATCTAAACTCAAATCTAGCTTTACTCATGGCATTGTCTCGTATCTGAGCTCCTGCAAAACCTTTGGCTAGATCTGCCGCGTGAGCTGCTATTTTATAAGTGATGATTCCCTCTTTTACATCATTTTTATCTGGCAATCCTAGATGTTCTTTAGGCGTAACATAACAAAGCATAGCAGTTCCATACCAGCCGATATTTGCAGCACCTAAAGCTGAGGTTATGTGGTCATATCCAGGAGCTATATCAGTAGTCAATGGTCCTAGCGTATAAAAAGGAGCTTCATAACAATCTTCGAGTTCTTTATCCATATTTTCTTTTATCATTTGAAGTGGCACATGTCCAGGACCTTCTATCATCACTTGAACATCGTGTTTCCAAGCTATCTTTGTGAGCTCTCCCAATGTTTCAAGCTCTGCAAATTGTGCCTCATCATTTGCATCATAGAGTGAACCAGGTCTTAATCCATCACCTAATGAAAACGCCACATCATAAGCTTTCATGATTTCACAAATATCCTCAAAATGTTCATATAGAAAACTCTCTTTATGATGATGTAGGCACCATTTTGCCATGATTGATCCTCCTCTTGAGACGATTCCAGTCAATCTTGAAGCACTCATAGGTACGAAATGCAATCTAACCCCAGCGTGAATGGTAAAATAATCCACTCCCTGCTCAGCTTGTTCTATCAAAGTGTCTCTATAAACTTCCCAAGTTAAATCCTCAGCTATTCCATTTACCTTTTCAAGTGCTTGATAAATCGGCACAGTTCCTATAGGAACGGCTGAATTTCTTATAATCCATTCTCTTGTTTCGTGTATGTTTTTACCAGTTGAAAGGTCCATCACAGTATTGCCACCCCATCTTGTTGCCCATATCATCTTTTCAACTTCTTCTTCTATGGATGAAGATGTGGCTGAGTTTCCTATGTTTGCATTGATTTTTACCATAAAATTTCTACCGATTATCATGGGCTCACTCTCAGGGTGATTTATATTTGCGGGGATTATAGCTCGCCCTGAGGCTATCTCATTTCTTACAAATTCAGGGGTATAAATTTCAGGTAAATTAGCACCAAAACTCTCACCTTTATGTTGTTTAGAAAGCAGTTTGTATTTTCTCATCTCTTCTAGTTTGCAGTTTTCTCTGATAGCCACAAACTCCATCTCAGGAGTGATAACCCCAGCTCTTGCATAGTGTAGTTGGGAAACATTTTTGCCTTTTAATGCTCGCCTAGGTTTTGGAATATTTGGAAATCTAAGCACACTTAACTCTTCTTTTGCATACCTATCATGAAAATAGCTAGAACTAAAATCTTCAAGTTCTTCTGTATCTCCTCTTTGGCCTATCCAGCTATTTCTTAGTTTTTTCAAACCTACATGTAAGTCTATTTTTACAGATGGATCGGTATATGGGCCAGTTGTATCATAAACAAAAAGTGGAGGATTTTGTTCAAAGCTTCCATCACTTTTAGCAGTTGGGGTTAGTGTTATCTCTCTTATGGGAACTTGTATATCGTTTCTGCTACCTTGTTCATAAATCTTTTTAGAATTTGGAAGATTTTGTATATATGATTTGTTAATCTCTTTGAGATGATCTAGTGTTTTACTCATGCAGTTTTCTCCTTTTCCTACGCCCGCATTATCGGGATCAGGTTTAAACATTAAAAGTGAGTGACATTTAATGAATGTTGAGGGTATTTTCTCAGCCGAAATTTCAGCACCCCTAAGACATTTTAAGTGTGGTTTAACAATAATAATTTTAGAAGTATAGCGAGTAAAGCAAAAAAATAACTTAATCTTAGCTCAATAACTCCATAAAATTCCTTAAGCATATAAACCAATATGGGCTAGGTACTTATGAAATTATTGAGGATTTTGAAAGGACTTATTTGCTTGGTAGATACAACTTTGCGCCTTCGTTGAGATTTAAATCTTTTAAATGTCCAGCTAAATCTTTTTTTACAAGAATCACATGCATGTGTGAATTTGTCCCTTTTACCATGAAATATTTTATTTTATTTGCTTTATTTTTGGCATAAATACCATCAATAACAATATCTTGGCCTTTCATATTGTCGATTCTATGATTATCTGTATCCATACTCCATTTAACACTATTTGCATGTCCTACTATTTTAAATGGCAATACCAAATCATTACCACAAGAACTATTTTCAGCTATGTCATCTAATTCAAAATTAAGCAAATCAACTGAATCAATTCCATCTAAAGTTTTATATTGTTCCCAAGTTTGAACATTTGCGACTTGTAACATAGCTGCACCATCGTCATTTTTTGCCACATGTCTAACTATAGTTTTTCCATTTTTTTGTGGTCTTGCCATATAAATTTTGCCATCTAGTATCGATATTTCGTATTGTTTATCTTTTCCAGCTCCATAGCCAATAGAGTTTTGAGTGAATTTTACATCTTTGAACAATACATTTGCACTAAAATCACCTTTTGATATTTTACTCATATTGCTAAAGGATTGCACTGCTGTTTTGCATTGTATTTCACTAGCATTTAGCACTAAACTTAATCCTACGATTAAACTAGATATAGCTACTTTGTTCATGATTTTTGTTCTTTTTTAATATACTCTTTTACCTCATCTAAAC
>JALUXT010000160.1 GCA_027013245.1 Campylobacteraceae bacterium | reverse complement strand
GGCAAAGGATGCAGTGCATATTCCAGTGATTGCAAATGGCGATATCACTAGTTTACAAAAAGCAAAAGAGGTAAAAAAATTAACAGGATGCAAATCATTGATGATTGGAAGAGGCGCTGTTGGAAATCCTTGGATATTTTATCAATTAAAAAACAACCTAGAATTTGTTGGTAAAGACAAGATAAAAGAGATAGTCTTGGAACACTATGATAATATGGTAAATTTTTATGGCGCCAAGGGCTCATCCATCTTCCGAAAACATTTACACACTTATTCGAAAGGTTTCCCTGAGGCGGCAGCTTTTAGAGACAAAATAAATAGGATTGAAGACACAATATTGATGAGAGTAGCAATAGAAGAGTTTTTTAGATAATATATCTATCTTTTTTATGCTTTTCTTTTTTATAGATTGTTCTATTTTTATTTTTTTCTATAAGATTAACTTCCTTTAGGAGGACATCTCTTTTTTCTTGTATTTTTAAAACTTCATTATCTATTGTTCTCATTGTTAGTTCTGTGAAGTTTTTTAGTGACTTTAGATAAGATGAATCTACTCTCATCTCTTTTAAATTCTGAATTAATCCATATATTTTTCTAGATCTTTTTTCAAATAAATCATAATTAAAATTTTCTAATTTTAAGATGGTAGCAGAGCTTCTTAGAAATTTTTCTAAAAGTCTCATGTGCTTAACTCTAAGGGCTTTATCTTCTTGTTTCATATAAGTATTCGTTAGAGGCTTTATCTTTATAATCATTCAATTTTTGATCTTGTATTTTCAAATAATCATCTAGTTTTTTTCTATTGTCTTCAAAGGCTTTCTCAAATTCGCTTGTCTCTTCAAGGTCATTTTGTCCAAAAGTATCTAAAAGGACATTTGAATTTCCTGACGCAAGAAGGTATTTTTTGTCTTCAAATTCCACTAAAACTACAGAATTATTTGCATCTATTGGTTTTCTTTTTAATATTTTTATCTCTTCAACTCCTGCCGAAACTTTTTTAAATAACCAAGAATTTTCGACGCTTTGGCTCTGCCTTTTTATAACTTTTCGCTTTATCCAAAACATAAAAATTAATAAAATAAAGAGAAAAACTACAACTATGATATATCTCTTGTCAAGCAGGCCAGAATCTTTAAATGTCTTTAATGTGTTCGCATTGCGGGAGCTAGAAAGACCTGAATTTAGATATCTTTGGGTATTTGGACGCAAAAGTGATGCTCTGATACGAAGACCAAAACCATCAGCTGTTTTTGAGGCGATGACTCCTATATTATTTTTGCTAGTTAATATTATATTTAAATTATTTTTATTTGGTTGAATTGTTAAATTTTGAACTATATTTGAATTTATCTTTTTGGTAATAATTTTATCAAATGATAAATCTTCAAGTTTTAAAGTTGTACCACTATTGTTTTTAATTTGATAGATTTTACCTTCATATGGTGAATCAAAAGAGAGCATGATATCAACTCTGTCAGTTCTTTCATATATGTTATGTGTAAGTAAATTTGCACCAAAAATATAAGCGCAGAGTATGAAAAATAGTAGAATTTTTCTCATTAGATTTCTTTTTTGAAGTATTGTATAACACTTTTTGAATCAAGAATTTCATTTATCCTGATTGCAAGATTTTTTTCATATACCATAACTTCACCTTTCCCAAATATTTTTTTATTGACAAATAACTCTACACTCTCGCCTGCTGGTTTATGCAAGTCTATAACAGAGCCTTTAGAGAGTTTTAATATTGTATCAATATTTAGATAAGTAGTGCCAAGTTCCGCGATGAAATCAACATTAATATCAAGCAAATTTTCATAACCTGAGAGCAATGTATGTGCGATGTAATCTTTGTCTTCTTTGTTCAATTTAGACCTTTAGCTATAAGAAATGTTCTGTTATTCATCTTATAAAGCAAATTCTCTTCCAACTTTATGGGAATTGGCGCCGAAATTTTCCCTAAAAACTCAGGAGTTCCAAGTTTGTAGGTTATATTTGAATAATTTTCTTCTAATTTTACTTTTGCAAGTCCTATGATTTGATTTGTAACTTCTTTTAATAAATCGTTGATATCATCTTCATTTAAATTATCTTCAAAAAGCAACACTTTTGCGATGTCATTTAATGTACGTTTCTTCAAGAAAAAATACCAATTTATCTCTTTATCATTTTCATAAATGGGAATCGAAGTAGCATAAAAATCACTACCCAAACTTTTTGCTTTTTGTATTTTTAGACCTAATATCTCTTCGCAAAATATTTTTAAAGAATTTTCGATAATCTCCGTCATATAAACCCACTTATGAAAAATTTAGTATATTATACCAAATTAAACCATAACTAAACACTTTAATGGCTCAATTTTGTTTCCAATTGCTATTAAAATCTCGCAGGTCTAGCCATAGTTAAATCAAGAAATTTTAACAGTGAGTGGGGACAAAAGTGAGCCACCCAAAGGGAAAGCAGATAAGCCACAACCTTTAGCACTTTAAAGTCTTGAATTACATATCGTAGTCCTGCAACTTTAAAACACTAAATCTTATGGCTTATCTACTTTTTAAAGTGTTTAGTTATGGTTTAATTTGGTATTATAGTTTAAATGTTTTAAATTGTTTATTAAGAGGGTAAATAGTACAATATCTTTTTTATAAAAGAGGGGATTATGTTTGCAATTTTAGGTTTTATAGGCATCATTGTTGGTTTTGCATCAGGGTTTTTTGGCATAGGTGGCGGTACTATCTTAGTGCCTACTCTTATATATCTTGGATTTGGTGTAAAAGCCGCCATAAGTATTTCGATAACACAGATGGTTTTTAGCTCGCTCTTTGGCTCATTTGTGAATTATAAAAACCAAATGCTAAGGCTCGAAAATGGCTTGGTTCTAGGACTAGGTGGGTTTATAGGTGCGCAGTTTAGTGGATATATAGTTTCGTATCTACCTTCCTCAGTCTTGCTTGGATTTTTTGCTTTTGCATTGCTGGTCTCTTTGTATAAATTTTTCAAAGCTCCAGCAGAGCCAACAGGTGTTCCAAATGAATCAAAAGTGTTACTTTTTGTAATAGGTTTGTTTGTTGGGATGGCAGCGATTAGCATAGGCATAGGAGGAGCACTCTTTTTAACTCCGATAATGGTTGGCTTTTTACATTTTGATATAAAAAGAGCAGTTTCAACTTCGCTTCTTTTTGTCGTCTTTTCTTCGATTTCAGGACTTATCAGCTTTTCTATGCATGGACTTGTTGATTATAGGTCTGGAATCATACTAGGAATTGGCTCACTTGTAGGCGTATATTTTGGTGCAAAACGCTCACATGTGGTAAGAAGAGATTTACAAAAAAAACTTTTGATGATTTTATATGTCGTGCTATTTGCACTCACACTAAATAAACTAATAACAGGATTTTAATGATAAAGATTTACGGTGCAAGAGAGCATAATTTAAAAAATATAAATTTAGAGATTCCAAAAAACAAATTGGTAGTTTTTACTGGACTTAGTGGTAGTGGAAAAAGTACACTCGCTTTTGATACACTTTATGCAGAGGGACAAAGAAGATATATAGAGTCTCTCTCTTCTTATGCTAGACAATTTTTAGATAGAGTTGGAAAACCAGAGGTTGATAAGATTGAAGGCTTAACTCCTGCAATTGCGATTGACCAAAAAACAACTAGTAAAAATCCTAGATCAACCGTGGGAACGATTACAGAGATATATGACTATCTTAGGCTCTTGTTTGCAAGAGTTGGAAAACAGCATTGTCATAAGTGCGGCAAGCCCATCTCTCAGATGAGTGGAGCTGATATCATAGAACAAGTTTTAAAATTGCCAGAAAATTCAAAACTTGTTTTGATGGCACCACTTGTGAGAGAAAAAAAAGGTGCATTTGCCGATATGATTGAATCTCTTCGCCACAAAGGCTATGTTAGGGCTATGGTTGATGGTGTTATGATAAGGCTTGATGAAGATGTAGAGCTTAGTAAAACAAAAAAGCATACGATAAAAGTGGTGATTGATAGAGTTGTTTTAAAAGAAGATAATGCCCAAAGAATAGCCAGTGATGTTGAAAAAGCACTGAAAGAGAGTTATGGTGAGATAGAAGTCGAGATTTTAAATGCTGATGAAGTTGATGCAAAAGAGAGTTTGATACACTATAGCGAACATAGGGCTTGTTTTGATTGCAAGATTAGTTTTGATGTTTTAGAGCCTTTGTCTTTTTCGTTTAATTCGCCAAAGGGTGCATGCCCTATGTGCGATGGTCTTGGCATCAGATATACGCTTGACATGTCAAAGATTATAGATGAAAACTTAAGCATAGAAAAGGGGGCTATAAAGATATTTTATGGTTTTAATAAGGGTTACTATGCAAAGTATTTAAAAGCATTTTGCGAAGCTAGTAAGATCGATATAAGCGTTCCTTATTGCGAGTTGGAAGAGCATCAAAGAAAAGCGATATTGCACGGTGGTGTGGATGATGCTGTTTTTACTTGGAAAAGACATAGGCTAAGAAAAAGCTTTGATGGTATCATAAAAATCGCGTACAATATGCTAAAAGACGAAAAAGATATAAATAATTTTATGAGTGAAAAAGTTTGTGATAATTGTGGAGGTCATAGGTTAAAACCTGAGCATTTAGCTGTAAAAGTCAGCGATAGAGGCATAGGCGATATCTTAGAATTGCCAATAGACAAATCATATGAATTTTTTAAAGATGAAAAGAATTTTGCATATTTTGGAAAACAACAAAGTGTGATAGCTGAGCCTATTTTAAAAGAAGTCAGAGAGAGACTTTTCTTTTTGTACAATGTCGGACTTGGATACATAACACTAGGACGAGACGCAAGGAGTATAAGCGGTGGCGAAGCTCAAAGGATACGAATAGCATCACAGATAGGAAGTGGACTTACAGGCGTGATGTATGTGCTAGATGAACCTAGTATCGGATTACATGAGAGAGACACCTTGAAGCTCATAAGGACTCTAAGAGACTTACAAGAACGGGGCAATAGTGTGATGGTCGTTGAACACGATAAAAAAACGATAGAATCAGCTGATTTTATAGTCGATATTGGACCAGGAGCTGGAAAATATGGTGGAGATATCATCTTTAAAGGCACATATGGTGAGCTTAAAAAAAGCGATACTTTGACGGCTTCTTATCTAAATGGAACTAAAAAGATAGATTATCAAAAAAATAGAAAACAAGAAAAATGGATAAATCTAAAAAATGTAAATGTAAATAATATCAAAAATTTAAATGTAGATATTCCTCTAGCAAATCTTGTGAGTATCACAGGAGTTAGCGGAAGCGGTAAAAGCTCATTGATTCTTCAGACACTTCTACCTGTGGCAAAAGAGATGTTAAATCACGCAAGAAAAGTGAAAAAAATCTCTGGTGTAGAGTGTATTGGACTAGAGCAATTGGATAAGGTTATTTATCTTGACCAAAGCCCGATAGGACGAACTCCAAGAAGCAATCCTGCCACTTACACAGGGCTCATGGATGAGATAAGGCAACTTTTTTCTAAAACAAAAGAGGCACAACTTAGAGGTTATAAGATTGGAAGGTTCTCTTTTAATGTAAAAGGCGGGAGATGCGAAAAATGCCAAGGTGAGGGTGAGATAAAGATTGAGATGCATTTTTTGCCAGATATCATGGTAAAATGCGATACATGTGAGGGCAAAAGATATAATGCTCAAACCCTAGAGATACTCTATCGCGGAAAGTCGATTTCAGATGTTTTGGGGATGAGTGTTGAAGAGGCATATGAGTTTTTTAAACCTATACCAAAACTAAGGCAAATTCTTCAAACTTTATGTGATGTTGGACTTGGTTATATAACCCTTGGTCAAAATGCTGTAACCCTAAGTGGTGGCGAGGCTCAGCGAATCAAGCTTTCAAAAGAATTAAGCAAGAGAGATACGGGAAGCACCTTATATATACTTGATGAGCCTACAACTGGACTTCACTTTGCTGATGTGGATAGGCTAACAAAAGTTTTGCAACATTTGACGGATTTGGGCAATAGTGTATTGGTTATTGAGCATAATATGGATATAATAAAAAACAGTGATTTTGTGATAGATATGGGACCAGAGGGTGGAAACTATGGTGGAAAGATTGTAGATATGGGAACACCTAAAGAGTTGGCAAAAAATCACAAAAAATCAAAAAGCTACACAGGTAAATTTCTAGCAAAGGAGATAAAATGATAAACGATATAGTTGACAAGATAAGATCGCTTCCTCCGCTTTCAAAAAGCTTTGGACAGGTAAATTCGATTTGCTCTGACCCAAACAGTGGTGTAGGAGATTTAGCAAAGGTGATAGAAACTGACCCGATGCTAGTGGCTAATCTTTTGAAAATAGCAAACTCTCCTTTGTATAGTTTTCAAAGAGAAATTAAGAGTGTTTTGCAGGCGATTTCTTTGTTTGGGATGTCAACTACAAGGTCGCTTATCACAAGTATTTCAGTAAAAAAACTTTTAAGTGTTGATATGGAACCTTATGGGGTAACTCCTGAAGAGTTTGTTCATGTTTCAGCTCTTCAAAGTATGCTTGTTATGAAATGGTATAAGAAAGTTGATGCAAAAAAAGTTGACGATCTATTTTTAGCGGCACTTTTACAAGATACAGGGAAGATACTTATAGCCGATGAGGTTGTAAAAAATGATGAAGTTTATCAATTTAAATCTGAAATCCAAACAGCTGTAGATATAGCAACAGTAGAAAAAATGTATGTAGAAGCTACAACTGCCCAAGTGACTTCAAAGATATTTGAGCATTGGGGTTTTGATGATAAGATGGTAAATATGATAAAATTTTCAGATAATTATGAAGATGCAGAGGATTTGCGAGATTATTCACTCGCACTCAAGATTTTAAAAACTGCAGTTCCTATCAATGCACCACTAAGTGAACGAAGTTTGGCGATTGCTGTAAATATATTGGAAAAAGAAGATATGGATGTTAAATTATTTTTAGATGCAGTAGAAGGATTATGATATAAAAACATTAACGATTATAGATACATTTGGATTCTTTTTTAGAAATTATTTTGCTTTGCCAAATCTTAGAAATAAGGATGGTTTTCCCACTGGA
>JALUXT010000159.1 GCA_027013245.1 Campylobacteraceae bacterium | reverse complement strand
ATCTTTTCAATGTCACTTTTAGGGAAATCCAAAGACAATCTAGGGCGAAACCTCAATTTTTTCTCAATATCATCTTCTTTATCTTTAAAAATCAGTCTTAAGAGTCTGATTGCTTGAATAAAAGAAAATCCTGAACCATGTTCAAACAGTTCTTTTTTTATATCAACTTTTTGTTGCCCAATATCGGTTCCCATATCATCCTCTCCCCAGTTATCAACTCTTTTGCTTCTAGTTCCAAAAAAGTATTTAAAGTTGTGTAACTACTTAAAAAATGTAGCAATACAGTGCAAAAAAGATACAAATCTCCAATCGAAGCAAATTGATCTTTTCTGATTGTTATATTAACTTTATGTCCTTTGATTAAATATCCTCTTTTTATCCTATCAACTAATTCTACTTCAAACCCCTCTATAGCTGAAATCTTTTTTTTGTTTTTTATCACTTGAGTTTTATCTCTACTATTTGAAAAGCTATATAAACCTAGCATCTCTTTAAAAATCTTTATATCTGATAAATTCAAAAGATTTATGCTCAAATGCGATATAAATTGCCAAGAACTATCATCATCGATAGGAGAATCAACTTGCATTGTACAAGGAATTATATTTTTAAATGTTGCCAATTCTGGTGAAGTGTCACTAGCTTCTGATATTTCACCAAGTTGAAGATTCTGAGGAATTTGTGCATTTGTACATGTAACTTTGATTGAAAGAGTTTCAGTTTTTTCTTGAATCTTTTTTTGATGAAGTTGCAAATAGACTTCTTCTTTAGCGTTTACTATAGATTTTTTTCTTAAAATTTGGTAGATATTTTCACTATCTTTACTATTTTTGAAAGATTCAAATGCAAAGTATTGATTTTTTTGTGCTTGACCTTGTACATAGCCTGATATATCAACAACATCATATATTTGATATGTATCAGTATACCTTAGTGGTGGTCGTACTTGAAGTAGTTCTTTTTTGAAATTTATCTGCATTGGCTCTGCTTCGGTCTCAAATAAATTTACAATAGGTGTACAAAAAAGCTTTATGCTGTTTTTGCTTAGGGTTGATAAATTTACCTGTGAATTAGAAAAGTGAAATTTAATAGTAAAATTCTCAACATCATATTTTTTGAGTTTATCTAATTTTTTTAATTTAAAAGAAAGAAATTTTTGAGGCAATAAAAAATACTCTTGTAAGATTCTATATCCACTAAATGAATTTTGAGGATAATCAAATAGAGAATTTTCTAGCTTAAAACCTTCTTGCTCTAGTGCATCTAAAGGAAGTTGGATTTTTATACCATCTTTTAACTCTATCGTGATTTTTACTAAATTTTGACTCAAATACATAAAAAGATTTGTTGATTGGTCGTATTCGTCTCCTAGATAAAAAGTAAGTTCTTCTAATTTTAATGCACTTAGTTTTGTATTTAAAAGAGATATTTTTAACAAAAGTGTATCTCTTTGAAATACTAAATCATCAACTTGCATAGGTGAAATATCAACATCAGCAGTAGTTGAAAAGATGCAATCCACACCATCAATAGGAGTGGATTTTAACTGTGTATGTTTTGGGATTTTTATGGTTTCTCTAAGGCTTGTCTTTGGATGAAATTCTTCCATAGAAAAAGAAGGTACAGGTCTTAAAAAATGAGGAAATAGTATATTCATAAGTCCGTGCATAGCTTCTGGAAATTCGCTATCAAGCTTTTTTTCCAAAAGTGCACTCAAAAAAGCCACACCTTCTAGCAATCTTTGTGCATCTGGGTCTGAACTATTTTGACCCAAAAGTGGTGCAACAGATGGATGCTCATGTGAAAATTCTTTTGACAGCTCTTTTAGTTTAAATAATTCATTGTGAAAATATTTCTCAAATTCCTGTTTACTCATGAATTGCAACTTTCCCATCAGGATTTATTGTCGTTTCAAAAACAATAGGTGTATTTAAATTCGCAAATTCAGCCTCAATTTCAAAGTGCATGGTTACGGATTTATTCTCTTTTTTAGAATTATACTTAACTTGCACACTACTCAATCTTGGCTCGAATTTTAAAATACTATTTTCTAAACTATTTTCCATCTCATTAATATATTCTCCATAAGATTTATCATGGAAATTTGTTACATCAGGAATGCCAAAATCAAAAGATATAACAGCACTCCCTTGCTTTGTCGAGAGGATATTTTGTATATAATTCATCACAGATTTGATTTGTTCATCAGCTGTTACCGAATCCAGCCTATACTGCGGGTCATTGTATAGGTTAAATACCCTCTCTAGCAATCTTTCTTTAAACATTAAAAACTAAGATACCCTTGGCGCTAGATAATTATCTTCAGCTTCAATTCCATCTGGTTCATATGTCACTGTAATTTTTTCGTAACTAAATGATATAACTTCCATGTCATGGTAAGGTTTGTTTTCAGGTAAAAATGTTAATGGTTTATACTGCCTAGTAGCAACAACTATAGCATTTCCTAATTTTACTGTATAGTAATGTTCTTCTTGACCCTTGTCATTTATCCTAAAATATTTTAGTTCAAAAGTTTTCATTTGCTCACCAGTTGAAACAGCTTGCATCAGCTTGGGAGATGCTTGGTCAATATGCTTAGTGACACTAAAAGGCTTGTGAACTCTTTGCCCTGTTGGCATACCTGTATGAGTATCTCTTGGAATCTCAATATTATGTTCAATTCCATATACAAGTATAGTTTTTTCGCGACCTTTTTGTGCTACATCGCCTTCAATTTTACCTTGATTTTTACCTTCAAGTTTTAAATAACTAGTCATGGCCATTGTTAATCCTTTTTTGTTTTATTTTTTATTCTTTATCTAGCTTACCAACAAGTGATAATTCAAATGATGATCCCATATATTTAAAGTGAGGTACAACTTTTAGTGAAACCTTATACCATCCTGGATCGCCTGCAACATCGCTGACTATAATCTCAGCTTTACGAAGTGGTCTTCTGCTTCTAACTCCAGCGGAAGGATTATCTTGATTTGAGACATATTGACGAATCCAATTATTTAACTCATCTTCAAGCTCTCCTCTTGATTTCCAAGTACCTATGTTTTCTCTTTGTATCACTTTTATATAGTGAGCCAATCTTGAAACTATCAAGGTATATGGAAGTTGTGTTCCTAACTTATAATTCAATTCTGCTTGCTTGCCTTCTGGAGTATTTGCAAAAACTTTTGGTTGTTGTGTTGAGTTTGCAGAGAAAAATGCTGCGTTATCACTACCTTTTCTCATGGTAAGCGGCATAAAACCTTCATCTGAAAGCTCTAACTCTCTTCTTTCTGATATCAAAATTTCTGTAGGGATTTTTGTTTGCAACTCGCCCATAGATTCATAGTTATACACAGGTAAATCTTCTACTGCCCCACCACCTTGAGGTCCTATTATGTTTGAAGACCATCTATATGAAGCAAAACTTTTACTTACATTTGAAGCAAATGCAAAAGCAGAATTTCCCCATAAAAAATCATCATTTGAGCCTGAAACATTCTCTTCATAATTAAAAGTTTTTATCTTTTTAGTATCTTCTCCATATGGAGTTCTTAGTAAAAATCTTGATACTGTAAGGCTAAAATTTCTCGCATCTTCAGATTCTCTAAAAGAGTGCCATTTTGCATATTGAGGCATCTCAAATATGGATTTTAAATCTTTAAGTTTTGGTAACTCTGAAAAATGTTCTACACCAAACATCTTGGGACTAGTAGCACCTACAAAAGGGGCATGCATCATAGTAGAAACACTAGCAAGATTTTGCATAAGAGCTATATCTTCTCCTCCTACACCAAATTCATAGTTTCCAACAACCAAGCCATACGGTTTTCCACCAAATTGACCAAATTCTTGGGTATAGCCTAGTTGATATAAAGAAGATTTTGTTATCTCTGGAGCATCTTCAAAATCATCTAGCAATTCTTCTTTTTTGGAATTTAGTATCTCTATCTTGACATTTTCTCTAAAATCAGTTTTGTCAACTAAAAATTTTAATGATCTCCATGAAGATTCTAAGTTTTGAAATTCTTTATTATGTATGATTGCATCCATTTGCGTAGATAATTTTTTATCTATATCTGAAATCATCTTATCTACAATAGCACTAGAAACTTTTTCTCCTTCCATCTGAGGCTTTAATAACTCATCTATAAATGCTTGCACACCTTGTTTAGTAGCAGCGTAACCTTCATCTTCAGGAGACATCTTTGTTTTTTGAACAATCTCGTCTATTAGTGAAATGGCTTCTGTAGTTTCATTTGCGGTATTTTGAATCTTTTTTTCTTGAGTGCTCATTTTTAATCCTCACCAATCTTTAATTCTTTCATCAGTATATCTCTGGTATCTTTCTCTTTTACCACTGATTGTATCAACTTTCTAAATTCAGGCACATTACCCAAAGGACCTTTGAGAGCTGTTAGGGCATCTCTTAGAGCTAGCAGTTCTTTTAACTCTGGAACTTCTTTAGCTATAGCATCAGGTTCAAAATCTCGCATTTTTTTGAAATTTAGTGTTGTTGTTAGTGAACTAGCTTCTTCACCTTCTTTTCTTTGAGTTAGATGATTTGGAACAGCTAAATCTAACTTTAAGCCCTGACCTTCCATAATGTCGTTAAAATTATCTTTATCTATATTAATAGCGCTTCTATCATCAAGGGGCTTTTCGTCTTCTCTTCCCTTAAAGTCACCAACTACTAACATCTTAAGAGGCAATTCTACTTCTTCCTTTTGATCGCCAACATCAGGTTTATATACAATGTTTACTCTTTCTTTTGGAGCAACAGAACTATCTTTTCCCATCTTTTTCTCCTTTGGATTTTGATTTATAAGTCTTATTTATTAATCTCGAAATAATTATAGCACATAAATTAGAAAATAGAAACATTTTAAGGTTAAAATTTCCATAAAAATCTTGTAGAAATCAAATGATGAACAAAATCACTACCTTTAACATCAAGCATATATCTCAAATTAAAAGAGAAATTTTGTTTTATTTGCTTTGAAATACCAAGACTAAAACCATATGTTAATGCACTGTTTTTTATGCCTTGAGTGTTAAAAATGATTCCTGGAGCACTTTGAAAAGATGAATCTACACTTTGCGTATTATTATTAAAATCATAATTTACTGCCATATTTGATATAAACTTGGTGTTATTATCCATCTTGTATTTTAAGCTTATTTGTGAACCAACGATAGTTTGAGAAAAGCTAGAACCGCTGATGCTTAAATCATAACCACCTGCACCGCTTTCAACATATGAAGGTATATTAAAATATCCGTAAGAGCCTTTTAATGCAGGAATTATATCAATCTTATCGCTTAGTTTATAGATTCTTTGTATCTTGGTTTTTGCATAAAAACTTTTTGAATTGAAGTTTCCAACTGCTGTTTGATTGGCTATATCGATATATCTTTTTGTTTTATGTTTTTGTAAACCAACACCTATTTGATAAAAAAGCATACTTTTATAATCTAATATTGATTGGTTTCCATATGCAGCTAATTCAAATGAGTTTATCTTATTTGTTTGGCTTAAGTTGTTTACATCTAAATTAGAATTTGAGAAGAAGAAAGAAAACCCAAACCTCCTGTTTTGTTTGTATTCTCCATCTACTCCGATTCCAAAACCAACAGTATTTGCACTATAGCCATCTATTCCCATTACATCTTTTTGTCTTATATGTGAGCCAAATGGTTTAAACCAAAAATGTTTTGATTTAAATAATTTATCACCAGAATTCATGCCGATTGTGTCGTTTTGTCTTGTTTGAATAATCGAATCTAAGATATTTAAGTTTTCTCTTAAAAGAGTGGGCGTCGACACTCTAACAATTGGTTTGTATTTTATGTTAAAATTTCTATTAATTGTTGCTTTTAACTTTAGTATTGTCTTGCTACTGTTTAATAATGGAGTAAAAGTTAAGATTGGTGCATTGCTCGTAACATTTATTTTGGTGAGATTTACATCGATTGTCTTTTGCACATTATTTAGTGGAAGTGATTGAAACAAACTGTCAATGGTAGCACCATTTGATAAAAATACTTTTGTGTGTGTAGCATTTTTTGATATAAGATTTACAAATATCGTACTTTTATCTGCTAAACTTATTTGATTTGCTCCAATGGCAACTTTATCTACTGTACCATCACTCAACAGATGCGTATCAAAGCTCACAATTCCATCTTTTGATTGCGTAAAAGATTTTAATTCTAAAATATTTCCTTTATTTTGCGTGTAAAGATCTAACTTTCCTTTATTTATAAAATCAAATTTAGTGACATGAGCATAAGAAGTATTTATAGTTCCATAGTTTGTTATAGTACCATTTCCAGCATTATTTGCATCATAAAAAGCGATATCTGCATTTATAGTGCCTTTGATATAGATATTTTCATTTGTCGCACCTGAATTTATGTTTATAGCTATTGCATTGTTATTACTGGTATCTGCTACTTTTGCTGTTAAAATTCCGCTTATATTTATATCTCCCCTGCTAGAAGTGTTTATATCTATCGCATCACCACTTGAAGTAAAAACATTAATACTTCCAGATGCTGTCACATTAAGGCTATTTGGGCAGGCAAGATTTAGCGTTGTTATTCTTTTTCCATTAATGGTGAACACAGTATTGCAAGTAGCTTGTTGAGCATATATCTTACTTAAAAATATCACAAAAAACACAAACCCAAAAAAAACTTTTCTCACAAAAGTAAAATTTTTAAAAACCATAAACTTAAACTCCTAAAATCAAATTATGGGTATTTTATCATATCCATGTTAGATTGGAGTTAGATTTTTTGCTCCACTACCCGTGGAAATGTCAGAAAAAATACTGTTTTTTGATTTGGAACTGATTCAACTTTTATCTGGATGTTATACTCATCGCAAACGCTTTTTACTATATCTAGTCCGATACCAAAGCCTCCCTCAGTAGAATTTCTTCGCTCAAACCTTTTAAAGATTGCTTTTTGGTCTTCTTTGCTTATGCCTTTACCTTCATTTATGATGCAAAGTGTGTGCTCTTTTAGTATAACTTCTATTGTTGATTTAGCAAATCCATATTTTAGTGCATTTGAGAGAAGATTATTTATAACTTTTTGAATCCTTGTTTTATCTAAAAACACTGTAGCACTTTGGAGTGAGCATTGTATATTGTTACCTTTGCTTGTTGCTATTTCATCAAAAAATCGTACGCTTTGCTCAACTAAATCCTTTAAATCAAACTCTTCATCGTATCTCTCATCTATGTCATTAAATGCCACAAAAGATAGAGTATTATAGATTTGAGAAATTAGTTTAGCACTTACTGAGATATGATTTAAAACCCTTGGATTTAAGTTTTTTGAATTTTTTATAGAAGATGTGCTCATCATCAAAGCAGATACTGGAGTATTTAACTCATGAGAACTATCTTTTATAAATCGATTTAGATTTTTAATTCTTTCTCTTATAGGTTTTAAAAGAACTTTACTAAGCAAATATCCCACCAATAAAACAAATAAAATTGATGCAAAAATAGTTATAGCGATAAGAGTCAAAAGTTGTATCTTTTGCACTTGGTTTTGGTCGGTTTCAACCACTATATAAGCAACTTTAAAGATAGGAGCATCTAGTTTTCTTATGTGATATTGGTGTTTATTATTACCGTATGAATTTTGTGAAAAATAAATCTTATCATCTTTCAAATTTGAAAAAAGAACTTTTCTATTGATATCAAATAAGCCAACTCTCAAATCTTTCTTTGGAGGAATAAACTTAAATGGAATCTTTTTCATTTGTGCATGCATTAACTCTTTTTCAGCCGTCAAAGAAGCATTGCTCATTTCTATACTACACTGATCATTTATAGTAACTACTCCTTTGTTGTAGTATAAAAAAGCGATAATAGACATAAGTATAAATGCAGAGAGTGTATAAATGCTCAAAAACCCTATGAGCGCTTTTTTTTCAGCTTTATTCAAAAAAGTATCCACTCCCTCTTATAGTTTTTATCCTGTCTTTTCCGATAATATTTCTAAGATTTCGTATATATACCCTTATAGTAGCGTCCGTGGGCATCTCTTCAAATTCCCAAAGATTTTGCATTAATTCATCTGAAGATATTACTCTATTTTTACGGCTAGTTAGATAAAGAAGAATCTCGATCTCTTTTTTTGCTAGTTGATGTAGGGTTTTATGCACGCTTATAGTATTTTTCGAAGGTATCATATAAGTATCGCTATCAATTATAACTTTTTCATCATTTTCTATACTAAATCTTTTTTTGATGTTATTAATACGCAGTTCCAACTCTTCTAAATCAAATGGTTTCTTTATGTAATCATCACAACCATTTTCAAAACCATTTTTAAGATGTTTAGTATCTTGATATGCGGTTATCAAGATGGCTGGTGTTGTGTCATTGTACTCTCGTATGCTCTTTATCACATCAAGTCCACTAATCTTGGGTACATTGATATCTAAAATCATCAAGTCAAAAGTATTTGAGCTAGCTTCATCTAGTGCTTTTTGTCCATCGTCCACATGTAGAACATCATACGAGAGTTCTTTAAGATGATGATAAAGCAAATCAGCTAGGATATAGTCATCTTCTAAGAGCAAGATTTTCATTTTTCATTTTCTAATTTATATATTTTTCTGATTGCATTTTTTCTTACAAAATAAAATCCAACCAAAGATAAAACTGTTATAGCTAAGTATTCACCTGAAATTGAGCTTAATTTTATATTGTGCTCCATTATATTCATCATGTCTTTTGCGATATTCCAACCACCAAACATAGTTAAAAGTACAAACATATAATACCTAAGCGGACTACCAACGACAAAGTATAATTCCGTTATCTGAGAATCTTTCATCTATTTTTTCCTTAATATTTTTGTATATTATACCAATAATATGTAGTTTTTGTGTACTTTAGTGCACTTTAAGTACACAAACTTTTGATATGATACAATCCAATTCAAATTTTAAGGAGCAAAGATGAAATTAAAAATTCTACTTTTAAGTTTAGTTACAATCGTAACTTTAAATGCTGGTGATTTTATCATCAAAACTAGTAATAACTCAGTCGGCAATACAATCGCTAACATAAAAAAGATTGTAAAATCAAAAGGAATGAGCGTTTTTGGGATAGTAAACCATCAAGCAAATGCTAAAAGCGTTGGTTTAAAAATGCCTGAGGCACAAGTGATAATATTTGGAAATCCAAAACTTGGTACAAAAATTATGAAAAAAGATATAAGAGCAGCATTAGATTTGCCTATAAAGATTTTAGTATATAAGGACAACCATGGACATACTAAGATAGAATATCTAAACCCAAAAATCTTAGGAAATAGATATAATTTAAAAGGTTTTCCTGTGCTTGGCAAGATGTCTCATGCATTAGACGCAATAACTACAAAAGCAGGAATGTAACAAAATAACCCAAAATCTTAGAAGAGGGAAATATATTTCCCTTGAATTTTCCATTTTTAACAAAAGTTGTGATAAAATGATTCAAATTTACACTTAAGGGGAATTTTATGAGTATGATTTTAGACTATATTGAGTATATACTAATAGCATTTTTTGCTATTATGTTTGCGTGGTATGTGTATGACAAATATGTACAAAGAAAGCATCAATTGCTTATAAATTATCCTATTATCGGCAGAATGAGATATTTCTTTGAAGCAGTCAGAGAGCCTTTTAGACAATACTTCGCAAATGAAGATTTTTATGAATCTAGAGATAAAATTGACTGGGTTTATACAGCTAGTGAAAATAAACCAAATTATACTTCATTTTCTACTGGTCAACCTCAACCTCTTCCAAAATTTCAAATCAAACACACAAATCAGGTGCTAAATGATGATGAAGTAGAAGATGATTTCAGTGTGTTAATCGGTGGAAAAAGAGAACTACCTTTTAAGACAAAATCTATAATTTATCGTTCAGCCATGAGCGATGGTGCTATATCTCCCGAGGGAACAAGGGCTTTTGTGATTGGAGCTAAAGACGGAAACTTTACAATAAACACAGGTGAAGGCAGTTTAACATCCAACTTTTTTGTAACTCATCACAACCATGGTGGGGATGAATATATGGAAAACATACCGATAACTGGAATTAACCGAACCATGTATATGGTTATATCAAAACTATTTAATCGAGCAGTCGCACTAAGAGCACTAAGAGCTTTGCTTTTAACAAAGGAGACTGAAGATACATATGTGATTGATTTTGATTCTTTGATATTTTTTAGACCAAATTGGGATTTACCATTGAGCCATTTTCCAAAAAAAGTTCCTGAGGATATGCCAGATATCATCTATCAAGTGAGTTCAGGATTATATGGTTGTAGAAATAGCGATGGAGGTTTTGACGAAGAGCGATATCAAAAGGTGATGTGCTTTTGCAAGGCAACTGAGATAAAGATAGCTCAAGGAGCCAAACAAACTGGTGGAAAGCTTATGGGAAGTAAAGTAACCCCTGCTATTGCGTATTATAGAGGCTTAGAGCCTCATAAAGATATATTTTCACCAAATCGTTTTCCTTATGCTAAAACAACAAAAGATTTATTTGATTTTGTAGCCAAACTTCAAAAACTCTCACATAAACCAGTTGGCTTTAAGATTGTGATATCTAGTAGAGACAATATAGAAGAGATTGCCCAAGAGATAAAAAAAAGAAGAGATGAAAATATAGATGGAATCCCTGATTTTATCACTATTGACGGAGGAGATGGGGGAAGTGCCACTGCACCACTAGAGCTCATGGATAGGGTTGGACTTCCTGTAAAAGATGCCATACATATCGTAAATACTGTTTTAAAAGAGTACGGGATAAAAGATGAGGTGAAACTTTTAGCAAGCAGTAAAATCTTAACGCCTGACGATGTGGCTATAGTATTGGCTCTTGGGGCTGATATGGTAGGAATTGCAAGAGGTTTTATGATGAGTGCTGGATGCATAAGAGCCAGGGAGTGTTCAGGCGCACATGGAAGGAATTGTCCAGTTGGATTAGCTACACAAGATGCCAAAAAAAGAAGTGCTTATCTAGTAACAAAACAGTCAAAAAAGATAGCAAGCTATCATAATAATTTACTAAAAGGATTAAAAACTATCTTAGCAGTTGTCGGTAAAAAAAGTTTTAGAGAATTATGCAAAGATGACTTACAATTTATCGATAAAAATGGTTTTGTGCATAATGATGTAAATAGATACTATAAAGACAAGATGAGGGATTGACAAAAAACTTTTTGCGATATGGGAAAAATTATGTATAAGATATTAAATAATGATTTGATAAAAGAATATATCGATGAAACTCTTGAGATTAGATCTATTTTGCTTGATTCTAATGAATCTATAGATAAGATTGAAGTCTCTGAGATTGGTGATGGAAATCTAAATTTTGTTTATATGGTGAAAAGCAGTAAAAAAAGTGTTATTTTGAAGCAAGCTGTTCCATTTCTTAGATGCGTAGGGGAAGAATATCCGCTAAGCAGGATTAGAATGTCATTTGAGATAGAGGCTCTTAAAGCAGAAAAAGAGATATGCCATGATTTGGTACCAGAGATTTTCTATAGCTCACATGATATGTCACTTGTGGTGATGCAAAATCTTGATAATCATAAGATTTTAAGAGGTGAAATGATTGAGAGAAAGATATTTCCTCACTTAAGCGAACATATATCTGACTTTTTGGCTGACACACTTTTTTATACAAGTGATTTTTATCTAAGCAGTACTCAAAAAAAAGAAAATGTCAAAAAATTTAACAATACAGAACTTTGCAAGATAACAGAAGATTTTATCTTTACTCATCCCTATGAAGACAATGACACAAATGAGTACAATCCAAAACTAGATATAAAACTAGTGAAAGCTTTTAGGCAGGACGCTGATATAAAAGTAGCAGTAGCGAACATGCGATACAAATTTATGAGCGAAGCTCAAGCACTATTGCATGGAGATTTGCATAGTGGTAGCATCATGCTAAACGAGAAAGAGACTTTTGTAATAGACCCAGAATTTGCCTTTTATGGTCCTATGGGATTTGATATAGGTATTTATATCGCAAATCTAGCTATGTCTTACTTTTCCATTCAAGACAAAGAAACAAAATACAAAAACTATGTAAAAGGTATGATTTTAGATACTTGGAAATTATTTGCGTCTAAATTTAAAACAAATATGCTAAACCATGAAAAAGAGCAAAAATCTTTACAGTGGGACTATCCAGATGGACTTAAGCATTTTGAACAATTTGCAGATGATTTTATAAAAAAACTCTTTGATGATACTATTGGTTTTATGTCTTGTGAAATGTTTAGAAGAACAGTAGGTCTTGCAAAAGTAGCAGATGTAGCTGGTATAGAAGATTTAAACGCAAGAGCTAATATAGAAGCAAATATACTCGCTTGTGCATCCAAGCTCATAACTTCTAAATACAAAAACATAGATGAAGTTATGACAGAGATACAAAAACATGACAAACAATAAAGAACTTTTAAAACCTATACCAAAAGCACTCTATTTTGATGATGAGGATAGATTTTTTATCCTTGACCAGACAAAACTTCCAACAGATGAAGTAGTAGAGGAGCAGATAAGCGTTGAACAAGTATATGATTCTATCTATAAGCTCAAAGTCAGAGGTGCACCGGCGATAGGAATCGCGGGGGCTTACGGATTGGTAATAAGCCTAAAAAATTCATTAGATTTAGACTTGGAAAATTTTTTAGTATTAGTGCATAAAAATGCAGATTATTTAAACAGTTCAAGACCAACAGCGGTAAATCTAAGCTGGGCACTTAACAAATTATCAAAAACGGCAGATGAATTTCCAAAAAGTGGTGGCTCAAAAGAGCTTTATAAAATTCTCAAAGATGAGGCGATTGCTATCCACAAGAGTGATATAAAAACTTGCAAACAAATAGGTGAATTTGGAGCAAAGCTTATAAAACAAAACGATGGAGTTCTAACTCTATGCAACGCTGGAGCTTTGGCAACTGGTGGTATAGGAACTGCTTTGGCACCTATGTATGTGGCTTGGAGTAAAGGCAAAAGATTTAAGGCATATTCTAGTGAAACCAGACCGCTTTTGCAAGGTGCAAGGATAACTTGTTGGGAATTAAACAAATTTGGCGTTGACACCACTATGATAGCTGATAGTGTCTCTTCTTATTTGATGAAGCTAGGTAAAGTCGATATGATTGTAGTTGGCGCTGATAGAGTTGCCAACAATGGAGACACAGCAAATAAAATAGGCACATCATCTCTGGCAATAAATGCAAAATATTATGGTGTCCCTTTTTATATAGCTTGTCCGTATTCAACGATAGATATCAGCTCTAAAAGTGGAGCTGATATAGTGGTTGAAGAAAGAGGCAAAGAGGAGCTGATATATATAAAAGGGCAACAAATCGCTCCAAAAGATATAAAAGTTTTTAACCCAGCTTTTGATGTAACAGACAACTCGTTAATAGCTGGTTTTATCACAGAAAAGGGTATAATTTACCCACCATATAATTTTTCAAAATCTTAAACAAAAGCAGGCAATATGAGAGAACTTGACATAAGAAAAGAGATAATAGCAACTTGTTTAAAGATGGAAGAGCTAGGGATAAACCAAGGAACTTCCGGCAACATAAGCCATAGATTTAAAGATGGGATTCTTATCACTCCAAGTGGTATTTCGTATGATTTACTTAAACCAAAAGATATAACTTTTGTTCCTTTTAAATCAAAAAAGGAGTATCAAGAAGAGTATCCTCCATCAAGTGAGCTTGATTTTCATTTTGATCTCTTAAAGGCAAAACCACAGATAAACTGCGTCCTTCATAACCACTCAACTTATGCTACATCTATGGCGATTTGCAGGATGGACATACCAGCTCATCACTATATGATAGGAGTTGGGGGAGGCAAAAAGATACCATGTGCTCCGTATGCAACATTTGGCACAAGCGAACTATCACAAAATATCATAAAAACGCTAAACGGCTACAATGCTTGCTTATTAGCAAATCATGGAGTGCTCACAACTGCACTTACACTAAAAAGAGCACTTAATATCGCTATAGAAGTAGAAAACTTAGCCAAACAATACATAATGGCTAAACAAATAGGAGAACCGGTAATCCTAGACGACAAAGAGATGGATAAGATATTGGAAAAATTTAAATCATATGGCATGAAGAAGTAGTTTTGTAGTTAAAAGTAAATCTCTGACTCATCTTTTTGTGTAACCATTTGCAATTTATATCTCGTATTTCTGCCACTACTGCCTTCCATCTGCTCAATACATCCAAATTCCACAAGTTGAGAAATGTCTCTTACTGCTGTTGCTTTACTTACTTTAGTAAGAGAGATGTATTTTTTAGTACTTATCCCTCCCTTAAAATTCTCACTGCCGATATCTAAGATTTTATTTATTACTTTTATCTGTCGTTCATTCAGTGCGTACTCTCTGTACTTATCCCAAAACTTTGTTTTTTGCACAAGATATTCTATGCTTTTTAAGCCACTTTGCATTGCATTTCTTAAAGTGATAAGATGCCACTCTATCCAAGGAGCGATATTAAATTCTCTATTTTTAAAAAGGTTTGTTGTCTTATCTAAAATATCATAATAGCCTTTTCTGTCACTGTTAATAGCTGTAGAGATGGAGTAGAGCTTAAACTGTGTAAAAGTTATTCCTCGTGTAAGCATATAGTCTGTAATTGCTCTTGCAACTCTTCCATTTCCATCTTCATAGGGGTGGATGATAACGAACCATAAATGAGCAATAGCACTTTTAATATAGATATTTTCATACTCAGTGTTACAGTAGAGTAAAAGAGATTTTATATCTTCATCTATCTTATCAGATGGAGGTGCTAGATAATGAACTCTTTCATGCCCTATAGCACCAGAGATTACTTCCATATCATCATTTTTTCTAAAAGTGGCAACATTTATTTTGTGTAGTTTTGAGTATGAATGTTCAAAGAGGCAGTTGTGCCATCCGTGAAGTCTTTCCAATGTTAAAGGATTTTTGTTCAAACTACAATCTAGAAGTATCTCGACAAGGCTATCTGTTGAGGCTGTTGCATATTTATCGCTTCTTGCATCAAACTCTTTATCTAATCTTTTTCTCAAAGAAGATCGTACGCTCTCTCGCTTAAAAACTTCTCCCTCTATAAGAGATGTGTGTATAGCTTCATCTGTAAGTCTATCAATCTCTATTTTTCTTATATCATTTTTATTAAAGAGTTTTGAATAGCCATCAAGCACTCCTCTTAAGTATTCTATCTCACTTATAAGTGTTGAGAGCTTACCTCTGTCATAAGAGAATTTTGGGTAGTTTTTATGTTGCCATATCCATTTTCTGATCTCTTCTCGTGAACTCATATTTTTCCTTTGAGTCGATTAATAAATATAATAGTACCATATTTTGAGCCAATTATAGAGTTTATCGTATCTTTTTGTAAATTTATTTTCATTTTTTTACAAAAACATTTAACTTTTTTGGCAATTAAACCAGTTTAATCAGGATGAATTTAAGAGAAGAAGTAATATAACCTTTTAATTCAGGTTAGCTTAATTTTCGCACTTAAACCTAAAAATTTTCTGAACCACATCCTATAACACACTGACAATACAACGCTCTTTATCTTGATGGTTTTAGTGCTGTCTATTTATCTTTGTTCTACTTCGCAACAATCCCTGATATATTTTTAGTTTTTACATACTCAATCCAACCATTTTCTCGTAAGATGCAAGCTGGGCATTTACCGCAACCATAGCCCCAATCGTGAAAACTTTTGTGGTCTCCATTGTAGCAAGTGTGTGATTCATTGATGACTAAATCCAATATCCCTTCTTTGCTTGAGAGCTCAAAAGTTTCACCTTTTGTTAAATGCATTAGCGGATAGTGAAACTTTATATCTGATTCACTGCCTAGATTTAGCGCTAATTCAAGTGCATTTACGAAGTTTTCTCTACAATCTGGATAACCTGAATAATCAGTTTGATTGATACCAGTTACTAAGTTGTTGATACCTTGTTTTTGGGCAAAAGCATGAGCTAAAGTGAAAAATATAGCATTTCTGTTTGGAACAAATGAGGCTGGGAGATTTGGCTTGGTATTGTGTGCGCTAGAGATATCTAAACTAGAATCTATCAAAGCAGAATCGTTTAGTTCCGTAAAGGCATTTATACTTAGAAGTCTGTTTTTTACCCCCATAATATCTGCAATTTTTTTGGCTTGCTTTATCTCAACTTTATGTTTTTGTCCATAATCAAATGTGATAGTCTCAACATAGTCAAACCGCTCTTTTGCCCAACCAAGACAAGTAGTGCTATCTTGCCCTCCACTAAAAATTATCAATGCTTTTTTCATTATCTCACTCCTAAAAATTTATGCATTTGGATACTGAGTTTTAGATGAGGATATTTTTTCACTAATTCTATGCAAAAATCTAAATTTTCCATATCTGGTTTATCAAAAAAGTTCAAAGGTTGCACAAAGATTGGTTTATCGCTTTGTATATTTACTATTTTTGTTAAATCACTCTGTTTTGAAACTATAAATTTTAGCTCACTCCATCCATCTTTTCTTATGTTTTCCCAATCTTTTGGACTATATGTTATCCAATTTGCTTTTTTTATATTTTTAATTTTATATCCATTGCTTTCTATGCAAACAAAATAACCTCTATTTTGCAAAAAATCTATAAATTCATTTAAGTCATAAATACTTGGCTCTCCTCCAGTAATGATGATTTGCTTCGCTGGGTATTTTTTTATCTCATTAAATATTTGCTCAAAATTATATGTTTTATAATCGCCCTTATGAAGTGCATCATCACAAAACGAACACGAAAGATTGCAACCATGAAGCCTGATAAATATACTAGGGACTCCGGTAAATATGCCCTCTCCTTGTAATGAATAAAAAATTTCTACGACTTTTAACACTAATTCACCTTCTGTATGCAAAATAAAAAGTGCATTATACCAAAATATGGTATACTTTTGGGATGAAATTCATCATCAACATATTTTTATTTATATCTATTTCTTCAATATTCATGGCTTGCACTAGTAATCAAAAAGCAGACCACTTGCTACAATCAAATAGTGCAACCATAATCTCAAAAGACTTTGAGGCTCTGTGTACCTTGCTTGTAAAATATAAAAATATACTTGACCTTAGAAACCCTAAATTAAGCGATAAAAGCCAGACTAATGAGATCATATTTAAAATACAAAACCATATAAATATTTTGCCAAGCAACTCATACAAAGAGTATCTTGCAAAAGCATTTAATGAGAAAACAAAATATAAAAGCGACTATTTGATTTTAGGTTTATACAAGATGTTTTATCAAGCGTATAATATAGAAGAAGGTCACCATATCACGGCTCTAGGATACGATGCAAAAACTTTTAAAACTATGTATTATACTTTAAAAGTACTAAGATGGAAAATAAGAAATGCAAAAGATAAAAATGGAAAATTTTTATTTGCAACTTGGCAGTTAAATTGGCAATTAGAGTTTAATAAAAATTACAACAATATCACAGTCGATAATATAAAAAATTTACCTTCTCTAAAAAGCAAAAGAGAAAGCATAATGAATCACTCAAATTTTAACTTTGAAATTATAATAACCAATATGATAAAGAGAGTTAATGATTCCCTAGAAGCTATGGGCGAAGAACCACTACACCTTAGTATCACAGCTATGAAAGCAATAATTTTATTATAAAATAGTATAATTGGGCTTTGAAAGGTTTTATAATGTATTGGGAAATATCTAAAGAATTTGATTTTTGTTATGGTCATAGAGTTTGGTCGCAAGTCTTAGACCAAGAATTTGCTATGAAAACTTGCTTCACTTGTAGGCATCTTCACGGACATCAAGGCAAGATAATCATACATCTTACTAGTGATGTTTTAAAAGATGGAATGGTGACTGATTTTGGGCATCTTAACTGGTTTAAAACTTTTTTGGATGATACACTTGATCACAAATTTATAATAGATATAAATGACCCTCTTTTTGCTACGTTATTACCTCATTTTAAAAATAAAGTAAACTTAGTAGAGCATGAAAATGGATACAAAACTGTTGATTTTGGCTATATTCAAGATGAGCCTAGACATATCTTTGAAATGTACGAAGGTTATATAATAGTAGATTTTGTGCCAACAAGTGAAAATATCTCTACTTGGCTTCTTAAAATCATACAAAAAAAGATGAGCAAGATAGATATAGAAGTCTCACATGTAGAATTTCTAGAAACACCAAAGAGCAAAAGTATAGTTTATGCAAAGAATTGATGTAAAATTACATCAATTCTTTGACAGTTTTGATAAATTGCATATTTCTCATAACTTTATAATAGTAAGGTCGATTATGGTTTCCGCCATTATATCTACTTACTGTTCTAAAATAATTTTTAGTATAATCATTTAACCAAACTATAAAATTGACAGCGACATAGGCATTAAACTTGTCATCCCCAAGTAGGCGATTTACAAGTTTTACATCACTCATTTTTATAATATCAGTTAAATTTAATTTTTGAGCTACAAACCTTGCAGTTTCAAGTCTTACTTGCATGATGCCAAGAGATGCTTTGAAGATATTTGGGTCTTTCCCTATATCTCCAACTTTAAAAACTCCGGCACTCGTTTCACTTAGGCAAATAGCCATCGCTGTATTTTCAAAAGTTTCACCATTTGCATTTGGATATTGTTTTGCGATATCCCTAACAATTTTGAGAGTTTCAATCTGTTTCGGTGAAAGCTTTGATGCAACTAAATTTGAGGCAAAAAAGATACATATAATTATAAAGCTTCTAAGAAATAATGAAAAAAAACTTTTTTTCATTTGTATTCCTTTAGAATAAATTTTCGCGCAATTATATCATAATAATCTTAATTTAACTTTTTATATGCAACCTCTAGTTTATTATAGAGTTCATCAAATCCAATAATTTCATCTTCTAAAAAAGAAACCATGACTACATTATCTTCTTCACCGTTCCAAACTTTTTTGTATGTTCCTTCTTTGTATCCATGGTCTTGTCTAAAACCGTTTAAAACATTTTTTCCTATATAGTATTTATACAAGATGCTTAGATTTACACCACATTTTAGTGAAAGGGCAAAATAATTTTGGATTAAAGAGTTATAAATATCAACTTTAAACCCTGTAGTTTCGTGAATTATATTTTCCACATCATTGATAATTTCCATAGAATTTGCATTATCTATATTACAAGGTTCTTTTGTAAAATCTTCAAATCCTTGTATATCTGTAATGTCTCTGCTCAATCTGTCTATGCTTTTATTTCTGTTTATCTTACAATCTTCTAGTGCAAGGCTCATAACAAAATGCCAAATATCGACTATCTCTATAAACGCATTTTCCCAATTGATTGGTTTTTCTATATCTTTCCAGTGTTTCCAGTTAAAACTGTCTATAAGCTCCGCGCACTCCATATAAATACATCTTTTCCAGTTTATAATCTTTCCATTTTTAGTGTATCCATTTTCCCAATCAAGTCCATTTGTATCATCATTTAATTTTTGCTGTAATAAAAACATCTCTTTTATATATTCTAAATTAGTCACTTATCTCTCCTTCTTTCTTACATTTAAGAGCAGATTATACCATTTTTTTGTAACAAAATGGTAAAATAACTTCACTATATACTAAGGAGTGATTATGTGCTGCAATGGTTTTAGAATTTTGATAATGTTTTTATTTACTTTTGCCTCTTTTGCGTTAAATATTGCCATGCCCAACATTCCTGTGATAGTCTGGTATTTTGGCTCTATCAATATGTTTTCGTTTATACTGTTTGGTATAGACAAATTAAATTCAACAAAAGAGAGAAGAAGAGTTCCAGAGCTTAGTTTTCACTTCTTTTCTTTAATCGGTGGGGTTCTAGGATTATTGCTCGGGGTTGTGCTCTTTCGACATAAATTAAATAATAGATATTTTTTGCTAACCCAATTATTTATCTTTATTTTATGGATAGTAGCTTTGTATTTTATTTTTCAAAACATAGATGCCCTCATCGCTTGGAGTAAAAGCATAAGTGGATAAAAAAATTACTGGTTTTATACAAAAACATCATGTTTTAACTTGTTCTTTTTTTCATCAAGAGGTACTACATAGTGCAAGCTGTTTTTATCTGTTTTTAGAAAATCCGCCTAGATTTATAGTGGCATCTAGCAAGGATTCGTTACATGTAGAGCTCGCCAAAAAAAATCCGCAAGTATCTGGTACAATTCACCTAGAAACCACAACGATAGGGAAAATTCAAGGTGTGCAATACCGTGGCATTTGGAGCAGGGCAAATGCACAAGAGAAGCAAGCTTATCTCAAAAGATACCCATATGCCCTAGCTTTAAATCCAAAGCTTTGGCATATAGATATAGAGTATATAAAGTTTACAGATAATACTCTAGGTTTTGGGAAAAAGCTAGAGTTTAGGAGTCAACCTTAGACAAATCCAATTTTAACTCTTCGTTGCTCATCACGCCGATATCTTTATCTAAAATATTTTTGGCTATATCTTTTGCTTCATCCAAAGAGTGCATCTCACAAGTTCCGCATTGATATATATTTAGTTCCGGTATATCACTTTGACTTTTTACATGTAAGACATCTTCCATAGACTCTTTCCAGGCAAGTGCGACTTTCTCTTCTTTTGGGTCTCCAAGCAAACTCATATAAAATCCAGTTCGACACCCCATAGGTGATATATCTATAATCTCAACTTTATCGCTATTGAGGTGTTCTCTCATAAAACCAGCAAAAAGATGCTCAAGCGTATGAATCCCTTTTACAGAAAGCTTATCTTGGTTTGGTTTGCAAAACCTCAAATCAAACACGGTTATATCATCTCCACTTGGAGTCTTCATATTTTTGGCAACTCTAACAGCAGGTGCTGGCATCTTGGTGTGGTCAACTTTAAAACTATCTAATAATGGCATAAATCATTTCCTTTTTAATTTTTGTAATTATACCCAAACTATTGATTTAGCTCAATGTATTATTTGTATTTTTTTACTATAATACAATCTAAAAATTTATCAAAGGAAGTTAAAATGGAAAAGAATAGCGTTCAAGTTTGTAATGTTTGTTTAACACCAAGCAATAATGGCGAAAGAAGAGTTTATGTTAAAGCAGTTTGCGGTGGTGAAGAAGTTCATATATGCACAAGTTGTCTACCAACCGTCATACATGAAAGTGCAGATGCAGTAAAAACAAATGCACAAGCTGAAGCATCAGTAAATCTATAATCTTTTACAAGGAGGTTAAAACCTCCTTGTAAAATTGCTATTATTCTACTTCGTTAGAATAATCTCCATCTGCCAATCTGTTTAATTGTCTCCATCTAAACTGTGCATCTTTTTTATTTTTTTCAAATAATTCAGCTGCATGCTCAGGGTTTGTTTTTTTCAAAGCATTATACCTAACTTCATGGCTTAAGAACTCTTCATAGCGATCCCAATCAGGCTCTTTGCAAGCTAATTTCATAGGACTCTTGCCCTCTTTCATAAGTCTTGGGTCATAAGTATATGTTGGCCAGTATCCACAAGTTGTAGCAAGTTTAGCTTGGTCTCCTGATGCAGCAAGTCCACCTTTGATACCATGCGCTATACAAGGAGAGTAGGCTATGATAATTGAAACACCTGGATAATCCTCAGCATCTCTCATGACTTTTAGTGTATGTGCTTGGGAAGCATTTGAGTTGATGCTTGCAACATATATATTTCCATAAGTCATAGAAATTTGACCAAGGTCTTTTTTACAAACTGCTTTACCAGAAGCTGTAAATTCTGCAACTGAGCCTGCATGTGATGCTTTTGAGCTTTGTCCGCCAGTATTTGAGTAAACTTCAGTATCGACTACTAAGATATTTACATCTTCGCCACTTGCACTTACATGGTCAAGTCCACCATAACCGATATCATATGCCCAACCGTCACCACCGATAATCCATTGTGATTTTTTAGCTATATATCTTCTGATTGTATAAAGTTCAGCAATACTTGGGATATCAAGATTTTCTTCCAAGAGTGGCACTAATCTATCTCTTATGTCTGCTGTTTTTACTCTATCATCTTTATACTCTAAAAAATCTTTGTATAGTGCAACTATAGCATTTGGAACTTCATCCATAGAATTTGCCATTATATTTGCTACTCTATTTCTTATAGTTTCATTTGCTATATGCATACCCATGCCGAACTCTGCATTATCTTCAAATAGTGAGTTAGCCCATGCTGGTCCGTGACCTTCAGCATTTGTAGTATATGGAGTTGAAGGCATTGATGCGCCATAGATTGAAGAACAACCTGTTGCATTTGCAATCATCATATGCTCACCATAAAGCTGGGTTGCCAAAGAGATATATGGAGTTTCACCACATCCTGGACATGCACCGTGGAATTCAAGCAATGGCTTGGCAAATTGTGAACCCTTTACGGTTGTTTTTTTAACTAAATCATCTTTATAAGTAACATGTTGGAACAGATAATCTGCATTATCTTGTTCGCCATTATCTAGTTCTTGATTGATAGGAACCATAACAAGAGATTTTTCTTTTGAAGGGCAAATTTCAGCACATAGATCACATCCTGTACAGTCTAGTGTTGAAACTTGAATCTTATATTTTAACCCTTTTAATTCTTTACCTTTTGCATCCAAAACATGATTTTTAACTCCTAGTGGAGCTTTTTCTAACTCTTCGTCATTGATTAAAAATGGTCTGATTACTGAGTGAGGACAGACAAATGAACATTGGTTACATTGAATACAATTTTCTTCTATCCACATAGGTGCCATCGTAGCTACACCTCTTTTTTCAAATGCAGTTGAGCCGTTTTGGGCTGAACCATCAGCGTGTTCCATAAATACAGAAACTGGCAATTCGTCACCAAGAGCTGCATTCATAGGCTTACATATACTCTCCACATACTTGCTTCCTGTATATTTACTTGGAACTGCAAGTGAAATTTCATCTTTTAGATTTGCCCATAGAGGATCTACTGGTACTTCTTCGATTCCAGCTTCACCGCTATCTATCGCTTTATAGTTCATTTCAACTATAGCTTCACCTTTATTGATGTAAGATTTATGCGCAAATTCTTTCATGAATTTTTTCGCATCTTCAAAATCAATAATATTTGCTAATTTAAAAAATGCTGCTTGCATGATAGTATTTGTTCGATTTCCTAAGCCTATATCTCTTCCTATTTTAGTAGCATTTATAACATAAAATTTAATATTTCGTTCAGCCAATAATTTTTTTACTTTATTTGGTATTCTTTTGGCAGTTTCAGGCGCGTCCCAGATAGAATTTAGTAAAAATGTACCGTTATTTTTCATGCCTCCAACTACATCATACACATCTAGATATGCAGCAACTGTACAAGCAACAAAATCAGGTCTTGTTACAAGGTAAGTTGAACGAATTGGATTTGGACCAAATCTTAGGTGACTTCTTGTATAACCACCTGATTTTTTTGAATCATATGCAAAATATGCTTGAGCATAAAGATCAGTTTTATCACCGATAATTTTTACAGAGTTTTTATTTGCACCAACAGTACCATCAGCACCTAATCCGTAAAATAAGCATTCAGTAACACCTTCTCCACCTAGAGAAATATTTTCTCCAAGAGGGAGTGATTTGAAAGTAACATCATCAATAATTCCGATAGTAAAGTCAGTTTTTGGATGATCTAAATTTAAATTTTTAAATACAGCTATGATTTGTGAAGGATTAGTATCTTTTGAAGAAAGTCCATATCTACCGCCTACTATGATAGGGGCATTTTCTTTGCCATAAAATGACGCTTTCATATCCAAGTAAAGTGGTTCTCCAACACTGCCAGGCTCTTTGGTTCTGTCTAACACTGCGATTTTTTTAACACTTTTTGGCATTACATCAAAAAGATATTTTACACTAAATGGGCGATAAAGATGAACATTAATCAAACCAACTTTTTCACCTTTTGCTCTTAAGTAATCTACAGTTTCTTTTGCAGTTTCTATGACTGAACCCATAGCTACTATTATATTTTCAGCTTCGAGATCACCATAATAAGTAAATGGCTTATAGTCTCTGCCAGTTTCTTTTGAAATTTCACTCATATAATCAGCTACGATATCAGGAACGGCATCATAAAATTTATTTTGTGCTTCTCTGCCTTGAAAATAAATATCATCATTTTGTGCAGTACCTCTGGTTTTTGGAGCTTCTGGACTTAGTGCTTCATCTCTAAATTTTGCAACTGCATCTTTATCTAGCAATCTATCCCAAACTGCATAATCCATAACTTCAATTTTTTGAATTTCATGAGAAGTTCTAAAACCATCAAAAAAATGCAAAAATGGAACTCTACCTCTTATAGCGCTAAGGTGTGCAACACCTGCTAAATCCATAGCTTCTTGCACTGAACTTGAAGATAAAATTGCAAATCCTGTTTGTCTTGTAGCATAAACATCTTGATGATCACCAAAGATAGAAAGTGCATGAGTTGCAAGTGTTCTCGCAGCTACATGTATGACTGCTGGCAAAAGCTGTCCTGCCATCTTATACATATTTGGAATTTTTAACAATAATCCCTGAGATGCTGTATAAGTTGTTGTTAATGCACCAGATTGTAGTGAACCATGAACTGCACCAGCAGCTCCACCTTCGCTTTGCATTTCAACTAATTTAACTGGCATACCAAATAAGTTTTTTCTACCTTGAGTTGCCCATACATCAGTATGATCAGCCATAGGTGAAGAAGGCGTAATAGGGTAAATACCCGCTACTTCTGTAAAAGCATAAGCTGAGTAAGCTGCTGCTTCATTTCCATCCATCGTTTTCATGACTTTAGCCATAATCTAATCCCCTTTATTAATTTATTTATTTATGCAATCCATCATATTGAACCTATTTTACTTATCATCATCTTAATAATTTATTAATACGAAATGATATTCTTATTTTTATTAATAATCTTACTATTTACTGTACTAATTTTGTTTTTTTATTATAGTTGAATAATATGATAATTTTACAATAAGATGTCTATTTTGAATTGTTTTTGATAAATTTAACTGCTTCAAAAGAGTTTAAGTACAAATTATTAGTTTCGTTTTCTAATTCTTTGGCTGTTCCATAGCCACACATCACACCACAAGTATGAATGCCAGCATCTTTTGCACTTAAAATATCCATCATAGTGTCGCCAATCATCCACGCACTATCTTTTTTGGCACTCAGAGATTTCAAAGCTTTCAAGATAGGTTCAGGGTGAGGTTTAGGATTTTGTACATCTTCTCTACCTATTATAATTGAAAAATATTTCAAAATATCCATATGCTCTAAAAGTTCAAGCGAATATCTTTTAGTTTTCGTAGTAACTATGCCCAAAGTTGCAAACTCTTTTGCCTCTTTTAGTGCTTCTTTTGCATACGGCAATAGTGTTGTTTTTTCTCTAGAAATCGCACGATAATGCTTTTTGTATGCTTGGATTATTGGCTGTATCTTTTCATCTTTGACACCTAGTTTTTGATACATAAGCTCAAGCGGATGGCCTATAAAAGATTTGATTACCTCATCACTTGGAACATCAAACCCAAACTCTGTAAAACTAACTTCAAAACTCTCCAAAATAGCTTCAGTAGAGTCTATCAAAGTACCATCTAAATCAAATAGTATAGTTGTCATATTTTTCCTACATGTAGAGATAAGACATTATACTATATTTAACCTCATTGTGTTATTTGCTGACCTTACGCTATAATTTCACAAAAGATAAAGGTTTTAATATGCCCAAGCAAATCAAAAAAGTAGCAATTACCGGAGGAACACATGGAAACGAACTAACGGGGGTCTACCTCATCAATAAATTTAAAAAAAACCCAAATTTGGTTAAAAGAGATAGTTTTGAGACGATTTTTATGCATACAAATGTGGGAGCTATAAACCAATGTACTAGATATGTGGATAAAGATTTAAATAGGGCATTTATGCAAAATGATTTATGCAATCGTGAAAAATATACCTATGAAGATATTCTTGCAAAAAACATAAACGAAAAACTTGGACCAAAAGGAGCGATAAAAACAAATGTTGATTTTATAGTTGACTTGCACTCTACGACTTCTGATATGGGACTCTCCTTGGTTATCGATAATGACAATAGTCTTACTTGGCAAGTTGCAGCTTACTTAAAAGAGATGGTGCCAAATCTTCATGTTTTTAGATGGAAAGGCGATACTAAAGAGGTCTCTTTCGTAAACTCTATCACAAAAGAGGGTTTTGCCATAGAAGTAGGTCCGATTCCACAAGGTGTATTAAGAGCTGATCTATTTTTTGAAACAGAAAAATTGATTGGACATATGCTTGATTTTTTTGAAAAATTGAATACTAATAAACTAGATAAAACATACAAAAGTATCGAGATTTATGACCATATAAGATTGGTTGATTTTCCAAGAGGCGAAGATGGTCGGCTAAATGCAATTGTACACCCTAATCTACAGGACAATGGTTACTACAAGCTAACCAAGGGTACTCCACTTTTTATCACACTTGATGGTAAGGTCATAAACTATGAAGAAGGTGCCGAGATGTATGCACTTTTTATAAATGAAGCAGCATACTATGAAAAAGGTTTTGCCATGTGTTTGGCTAAAAAAATCGTATTAAATCTATAATTGCTGACTACTTTTTTAGAGAAATCAGGGTTAAAAAGTTTTAAAATTTAACCCTTTTTTCTACTTATCTTGATAAAAGTCTCATTTTGTAAATTTTGCGTCTACTCTTCTATTTTGAGCTCTGCCTTCTTTGTTGTTATTACTCTCTATTGGATTTAATTCTCCTAGTCCTTTAGCGGTGATTCTGTCGCTATTAACACCAAGATTCTCTAAAGCAGTTGTAACAGCATTTGCTCTTTTAACTGAGAGTTTTTGATTATATTTTTCACTTCCTCTTGAGTCTGTATTTCCTTCTAAGATAACACTATAATCTGAATTTATCTTCATAAAATCAGCAACTTTTCTTATTTGTATCAAATATTCTTGAGATATATTTGCTTTGTCGGTATCAAATCTTACATGTAAGTGTATAACTTTCACACAACCGTCAATGTTTACTACATTTCCAACAGGAGTATTAGGGCAAATATCATTACTATTAACCACGCCATCATGATCACTATCTAATTCACAACCTTTTTCATCTACTTTTGCACCCATTGGAGTATTAGGGCAAATATCATCGTTATTATTTACTCCATCTTTGTCATCATCAACTACTGGAACTACTACTGGCACAGGAGTTGGTTTTTTGGCTACTGGCATTGAAGTAGGAGTTGGTTTTGGCTCAACTTTTGCCATAGGTTCAGCTTTTTTTCCAAAAGGAATCACAAATCCTACGGTATAGAAAAGATTATTGTCTCCGTGGTCAAACTTGATAGCATGTCTTACTTCAGCTCTTATCGAAAAGTTATCTGTTACCTTATATTTTAGACCTAAACCATAATTAAAAAATCCACTATTCTTATTGTTAAGCATTTTATTTTTTATGCTTTCATATCCAACACCTACAAGAGAATATAATGATAACTTCTCTTGAAGTTGATAATATTTGATAGCATTTACAAAGTATCTGTTTATAGCTGTATTTTGATTTGAATTCTTATAGCCAACATTATCACTTCTGTCAAATCCAAATTCTATTTGGTCTATCACGGAATCTAGATTTATTCCAAATCTCAAACCATAGCTTAATTGATTGCTTAAATCCAAATTACCCTCTGGTCTAACTCCGCCTATAGTTGGTGTAATTTCATATTTATAATTACTAGCAAACACTAAACTGCTCAACAATAAAATTGATGTTAATATCTTCTTCATCTCTCTTCCTTTTTTAATTTAATGATTAAGCATTTATTATACTTTTTTAATGTTTAAAGTTTAATCAACCTTTTATTTTTTTTCAAGTTCAATCTCTTTTATGTTGTTTAGTGAATACAAATATGATTTAAAAAGTTCAAAATCGGAAATTTTTTCTACTCCTTTTTTGAACCATTGTTGAAAATCTTGCGGTATATTTTGCAAATATTCGTCTATGAGTTTTTGTAACAAATCTTTTTCTATTTTATTTGCTTTTGAAATGATTTTCAGATGATTTAATATAGTAGATTCTCTTACTTCTCGACTCTCTGCCATCTCTTGTATAGTTTTGTTTTCCAAAATCAAATCCAAAGTTTTTTGCACAGTTTGACTAAAAGTTGTTTGCTTCATCTCTTTTAATTTTTCTAAAAAAACTTCGCCATATTTTTCTAGTTTAACGGCTCCAACTCCGTTTATCTTTAAAAAACTATCGCTGTCTATCGGAAGTTTTTTGGCCATCTCGCTAAGTGAGGCATCAGAGAAAATCACATATGCTGGCACTCCATCCTTTTTTGCAAGTTCACCTCTTAAGTTTCGCAAAACCTCAAAATTTTCATCTTTTACTATCTCTTTGGATTCTATTGAAACATCTTCTTCTTTTTCATATATCTCAGGACTTCCAAAAAGTGTAATATCTCCCTTTAAAAGTCTGTTTCCAAGATTTGTGATTAACAGCTCTCTATGCTCACCTCTAACTATAGCTTTTTTTTCAAAAAGTTTGTCGATTATTAACTCCCAGCTGCCCTTACCTATCTTTTCACCTATGCTATAAACGCTTAGTTTATCGTGGGCATTATCCAAAACTTTTTTATTTTTGCTACCTCTTAAGATATCTATTATATGATTTGCCCCAAAGTTTTGTTTGGTTCTGTAAATCGCAGATAAAAACATCCTTGATTCTTTAGTTATATCCACTTCTTCAACTTTTTCTTTTTTGCAATTATCACATGAGCGTTCGCACTCATCTATATCTTGCTCAAAATAAGCAGCCAAAGTTTGATGCCTGCAAGCCGTGCTATTTGCATAATTATACATCTCTTCTATCTTATTTTTTGCCATATTTCTGTATCTGTCGTCTTCGATAGAATTTAAAAGCTCACTTTTTCGCATAACATCACTCATGGAATACATAAGCAAACACTCGCTCTTAAGCCCATCTCTGCCAGCTCTTCCAATCTCTTGATAATATCCCTCTATACTCTTTGGCAAATCCATATGCACAACAAACCTGACATTACTCTTGTCTATACCCATACCAAATGCGATAGTTGCTACGATGATTTTCGCTTCATCTTTTATAAAGCTTTCCTGCACTGCTTTTCGCTTTTGGCTACTTAGTCCTGCATGATAAGAGAGAGCTTTGATTTTTTTAGTTTGTAAAAATTTCGCTATATCATCACTCTCTTTTCTTGTAAAAGTATAAACGATACCACTCTCATCTTTATAATTTTTTAAAAATCTTACTAGTTTATCCCTACCATTTCCAACTCTTTTTTTAACATTTAAGATAAGGTTTTCTCTAAAGAAACTGCCTTTTAGCATAGTTGGATTTTGCAATTTCAAAGAACTTACTATGTCTTTGGCTACTTTATCCGTAGCAGTCGCCGTAAATGCAGCTATCGGGATATGAGGAAACTCCTCTTTTAGAAAATTGAGACGGCGATAATCCGGTCGAAATTCATGTCCCCATTCACTCACACAATGTGCCTCATCTATGACAATGAAACTGATATTTACATCTCGCAAAATCTGTTTAAAACTTTGCATATTGGCACGCTCCGGCGAAACATAAAGTAAAGAAATCTCATGATTATAAATCTTCTTATAAACTTCATTTATCTCCTCGCCATTAAGCTCACTTGTAAGTTTTTCAGCTTTTATATTATTTAGCCCTAGATTGATGACTTGGTCATTTATAAGTGCAATCAAAGGAGATATAACAACAGCAATTTTATCTTTAAAGTAGATTGCAGGAAGCTGATAACAAAGCGATTTTCCTCCACCTGTGGGCAAAATAGTAAGAGAATCTTTGCCCTCTATGATGGCATTTATACTCTGTTTTTGAAGAGGTCTAAATTCATTAAATCCAAAATTCTTTTCTAAAATAGTTTTGATATTTTTTCCTTTGGTTGGTTTGAACTAATATTATGCCTAAATTCATCTTCAATTCATTTTTAAACTATATAATGGACAGATGAAATTATTAATAATTGAAGATGAAGAGAATATTTTATCTTTTTTACAAAGAGGATTTAGCGAAGAAGGACATATAGTAGATTGTGCAATTGATGGTGAAGATGGCGAGTATAAAGCTACTGTAAATAAATACGATGTTATTATCTTAGATTGGATGCTCCCTTTTAAAAATGGTATGGAAATCATAGGCTCTATACGCAAACTAAACATAAAAACGCCAGTAATTTTACTCACTGCTAGAGATGAAACAAGCGACAAGATTATTGGTCTTAGAAAAGGGGCTGATGATTATCTAACAAAACCATTTTGCTTTGAAGAGTTATTAGCGAGAGTCGATGGGCTTCATAGGAGAAATATATCTGGTGGCAACGATGAGATAAAGTTTAAAAATATCTGTATAAATCTAAACTCTAAAATCATAAAAAAAGATGGTGTTGCTGTTGAAATATCAGCTAAAGAGTATGATTTATTGCTGTTTTTGATAAAAAATAAAAATTATGTGGTTTCAAATACGATGATTTGCGAGGGTGTATGGAATGATGAAGAGTTTATAAATAGCAATGTCATCCAAGTAATGGTGTATCGTTTAAGAAAAAAACTAGGCAAAAATATCATCAAAAGTTCTCGTGGACTTGGATATAAAATTGAAATTTAAAAGTCTAAAAACAAAAGTTTTTATCTGGTTTGGCGGAACAACTTTTATCATACTGCTTATCTTTAACCTCGCTTTTTATTATTTTGTAAATAAAAATATAAACTTAGCTCTTGAGGCTAAACTGTATGCAAAAGGTTTAATTATATACAAAAAATTAAGCGACATCACGAAAACAAAAGCTTACATAGACAATAAAGAATTTCCGTATTTAGAGATAGCCATTATAAAAAAACAAAAAATAATCAAAAAAACAAAGAAATTTGAATTTGAAAACTTAAAAAAATATCTTCAAAGAACTGGCAACTTTTTCATAGTTACAAACAAAGAAAATGTAGGTGCCTTGTACTTGATGACATTTGATGATAAATTTGATGGAAAAATTATTATCTATCAAAAAGAAATCAATGAAAATATGGAAGATGTTTTGACTATTATGCTCATCTTAAACCCAATTTTGCTTCTTTTATTACTTTTAACAGGTAATAAAATGATAGATAAAATCTTAGACCCAATTAAAAAAATAACAAAGACAGCAAAAGATATATCTGTTGAAAATTTTTCACATACGATACCAAATCCAAAAGAAGCAAATGAAATACGAGAGCTTGTAAATTCTTTTAATCAGATGATTTTAAGGCTCAAAGATGGGGTAGATAAACTAGATAGATTTAACAGCGATGTTTCCCATGAACTCAAGACCCCAATTACGGCTATAAAAGGAGAGGTAGAGATAGCTCTTAGAAAATGCAGGGATTCACAATATTATGAAAAAAGTTTAAAAACCATATTTTATGAAACAAGCCAAATGCAAGAGATTGTAGAAGGTTTGCTCCTTTTGACAAAATTTTCAAAAAACAATATCAAAGATACGTTTAACAGATGCAATTTAGACACTATTGTTATAAATATAACAGGAAAATTTAGCCAAAAGGCAGCAGAAAAAAACATAAAAATACAGATTAAACAAATAGAAGCAATATCTATCAATGCAAATGAACCTTTGATATACTCCATAATATCAAATTTACTCGATAACGCCATCAAATATTCGACAAATGATAAAAGTATTTATATATCTTTATATAAAAAAGATAGGATATTTTTAACTATAAAAGATGAAGGAATAGGAATACAAGAGAAGGAAATATCCAAGATAACAGATAGGTTCTATAGAGTAGATGAGTCAAGAAATAAAAAAATAAAAGGTTTTGGATTAGGATTAAGTATAGTCAAAAATAGCCTAGAACTTCACGATGCTAGCTTGCATGTATCTTCAAAAAAAGACATAGGAACTACTGTTACAGTAATATTCTAGATGTCATTTTCAGTTCATTTTCACTTTATATAATTTCTTTATATTTAAAAAAGGGAAAAACATGAAGAAATTAACTCTTTTAGTATCAATTTTGGCATTAAGTGCCCTATCTCTAGCGGCAGCTCCAAACGGAAAAGCTTTGAGTGCAAAATGTGCAGGATGTCATGGGGTGGACTTTAGTAAACACGCACTTGGAAGATCTGATGTGGTAAAAGGATGGAGTGCCTCTAAAATTGAAGCTGCTCTTAGAGATTATAAAACAACTACCGAAAGCGATGAATTGGTCATGAGAACTGAAGTTAAAAACTTTAGTAATGCTCAGATAAAAGCAATTGCTAAATACATATCTAGCATCAAATAATCTTTATGGGGAATATATTACTTCGCACAATGTTATCTTTAAATGAAAAGAAACTATATTTAGCAAAGGCATTAGATATTCCTTTTTTAGCTTTTATAGTTTTGTTTTTTAGTGAAACTACATACTATTTACTGGTTTTACAAACGGGAATTGTTGAGTATTTTCACTCTAATTTAGCTCAAATATGGATGATACCAATCGGTGGCATCTTAGGAATCAGCTTAGTTTTTAGTCTTAAAAATAGATACAATATGGTTTTGATAGCTTTGATTGCTCAAAGCATATTGATGTTTTTGTATCCTCATTTTGATGGACTTGCTCTTTTTCTGCTAGGTCTTCTTAGTGGGCTTGTTGCTCCATTTATGATTTATCAAATCAAGAGTTTACACCAAGTTCTTGCAACGCTTGGTCTTTCTTATATAAGTGGTACTTTTGGTATCTTGATTGCCCCCGAAAACAGAGGTTTTGTAGCTGTTATTTTGAGTATTACCGCGCTTGTTGCCTTTTTATTTATCAAAGAAACAAAGAGAAAAGAGGATACGAAAACGCTCTCAAACGGTATGTTTTTTAAAATTTTTACCTGGCTTGTTCTTGATTCGGTACTATTCGAGACACTTTCAAGAAGCTCTATTACTATATGGAAAAATGAGAATTTTGTCTATATTATAGTTATTTCTCATATTGTAGGGTTAGTGTTAGCTTTTGTAACATACAAAAAGAGATATAGTGATGTTTTAATCATCTCTTTGTTTGTGCTTTCATATATATTTTTTGTATTTAAACTGCAATATCCATTGGCGATAGTTTACCCTGTCGTTATATCTTATTATAATGTCGTTATTTTAAACAAATTTATGAAACTTCCTTTTGAATGGTTGATTTTAGCAACATTTAGTTTGTGGACTTCGGCTGGTATTGGACTTTTTATATCACTTCAAATTTAAGGAAAAAAATGAAAAAATTACTTGTTTTTATGGCAGTTTTTGCAATATCTGCTTTTGCAAACCCACTGGTTTTTACACAAGGTACAGTTACCGCCCATACAGAAGTTTTTGGAGATAGTACGATTGATCCGCAAACTTCAAATATCACTTCCCGTTTAAGCATAGGAGATGACATAAGCTCGCTAAAAGGCTTTGTCGATATATCTTTAATCGCATTAAAAAGTGATAATCATGATAGAGATAAACATATGTATCAAGCCATTGAAGCTATGAAATATCTAATCACAACTTACACTATATCAAATGTTAAAAAAGTGGATAATCATTACGAAATCCATGGTACTCTTGATTTGCACGGTGTAAAAAAACCTTTGAAACTTGTTGGAAATATCAAGTATGCTAATGGTAAATTAAAGATGGATTTGAAGGCTTCTTTTTTGATGAGTGGATTTGGTATAGAACCACCAAAACTACTTTTTTTAACTGTTAGAGATAAGATTGATATAAAAATCAACACTACTTTTACAAAACAATAAATGTTTAAGTCTCTATTTTATTACAGATATAAGAGTCTTTTGATTCTTGTATCTGCTCTGACTGCTATCACTTCTATCTTTTTGATTACTTCATTGAGTGAAGGAATTGTCAGCATGTATTCAGATATGTTAAAAACTGATGCCGATATAATCATCACACAAAAAGGTGTGGCAGATACATTTTTTAGCGATGTAGATAGGGGCTTGATAAAAAAGATAAAAGGCGTAAAAAATGTAAAAAGTGTGCAAGCCATCATAGTAGGAGCTGGGTCTATCTCACAAATTCCCATAGCTGGAATCTATGGCGTAAGCAAAAACAAAATGCTCTTGTATAATCTAATCAAGGGAGTTTATACTAGTAAACCAAATGATGTGATACTTGGAAACAAGATAGATATCATACTAAAACACCCAAAAAGTGTTCAAATTTTTGGAGAGAATTTTAAAGTAAAGGGCGTTTATAAAAGCGATATTGGCTTTGAAAACGGTGGAGTTGTGATTGGCATAAAAAAAGCCTCTAAAATGTTTAAAAAAAGCTCATCCTTTTTGCTGGTTTCTCTTAAAAATATCGAAAATTCAGAACAAGCAGTAGATAAAATTGGGCGCATAAGCAACAAAATAGAAGTCAAAACCACGAATGATTTCATAAAGAATTATAACCAATTTAAAATCATAAAAATCTCAGGCAAAGTGATAGCATCCATCTCATTTTTGATGGGTTTTTTGGCGATAGTTAGCATCATGAGCATCATGGTAAATGATAGAAGATATGAATTTGGCATAAAAAGAGCT
>JALUXT010000158.1 GCA_027013245.1 Campylobacteraceae bacterium | reverse complement strand
AAACCAGTTAAACTTTTTAAAACTCTATTACTTTTCATCGCTCTACTAATATTTATCATGCTTACCTCAAATTACTACTTTTAAGGGTATAAGCAAAAACTCTTCCTATTTTGCAACAGGTCTAATATGATAATAATCAGTAAAAATGTGGCTATTGTAATCTTATCTATCTGGTTTTTAATACTTTTAAATATACTGTTTATTATCGTTGTTATTCTTTGCTTAATATCCTTTTTTCGAGTATCAAGAATAACATTTATATTTTCTCTTGTCTTAGTAGCGGCCTTATGAAACTCCTTTGTATTCGCACCAATAGTAACAAAACCAAAACCAATCTTTGAATTTTTATACTGCCCCGTGTAGTAAGGTATAGCAGCCGCAGTCTTGAGTTTCCATACTCCGCTCCAATATATCATAAATGACCCATATCCACCATCTTTTACAAGTTGGCTCCATCCTTGACATTGAGGTGCAAAATTTAGATAACGGCAATCCAAGCCAACTTGTCCGATTTTAAGTTGTGCTAAGTTTGGCTTTTTCTTCAAAGATTGATTTTGAAAAATACTTTTGTGTTTTTAAAAACACATTTAAATCTTTTACTCCACTTTTTTTATATTTTATAGCAAGTTCTTTACCTATCCAACCTGGAACTGGTTTTCCTGTATTTGCATCATATCCATTGATGAAGTAATCTCTAGGATGAGAAATGCATCTAAAATCATTTCCCCACATAAAAGCATAATTTCCACTGCTCGCGTCACTGATTAAAAGTGGGCTTACATGTAAGGGATTAAAATAATCAGTAAAATCCATAATATGCCTATGATCAACCACCATAGACAAGTAGCCAATTTTTTTATCATTTTTGTAAACTGGTGTAACAAAACGAACAATTCCGCTAAAATATTTTCCTATTGGATTTTCTGCACCTGTATATCCATACTTTTGTGGTTCAAACTTTATGCCTATCTTTTTTGCTTTTGCTTTAGTAAATTTACCGATTATGGGCGATTTTACATACTTACCAATCACATGTGAAACATAAATTTCATCTTTTTTCAAATTTAACGATTTTTCAAAATAATTTCTGCCCTTAGATAAGTGTTGTTTTTATCAGATATATCTTTCAAAGTCGGGGAAAATTGCGATACTTTGTATCTTCTTTTTCCTTTCAAATCATAATAAGCAATCTCTTTATAAATCGGTTTTTTATCATATGTGCAGCCGCCAGCCTTACTTTGTGAAAATCTTTAGAATTATCACTCAGTACAGCTACTTCGTTATTTTTCACATTATTGATATTTTTACTAGGAACCCAGCTTTTTTTCTTGTCATTATAAATGTATTTTATAGGCACATGTACATATCTAGTTTTGTTATTGTAAAATCTACTTATATTTTTTTGGTTTATGTTTGTTTTTGACAAAAATAGAATATCACTATCTTTGTCATAAAGAAAATTAGCTACTTTTTTTGCAATCAAAACAGTTTGCTTTTCCAGAATCTCTTGCGATTTTTTATCCAAAGCATTGATGCTATCTGCGATAACATAGTTTGCAATTTTGTTGATGGTATTTTGAGAATTTTGTATGATATCTTTAGTATTTTTATGCATCAAATCTTCGATATTTAAAAAACTATAAATACCAATGCCAGCCAATAGCAATAGTGGCAATATCTTAAATATTATAAAAATAACAAGTAATTTTAACCTAATTTAATAATCTTTAAAACCAAGCATTATATATTGTATTCTTTAAAACATAAAATATTACTTAATTAATCTATAATTTGTTTCGCCTTTGCTATGCAACTCTTTATCGTTTGTTCATCACTAAATTGGATTTTTATACCATTTGGGATTGCTTTAGCTGTCACTTTTCCTATGCAAATCGCCTCATAACTTTTATCCCAATCAAAATTTTTTAAAAAACAATTTACAGTTGATGGAGAAGTAAATATAATAACAGAATTTTTTTTTGGTTTATTTTTTTTATCTATACTTTCACATGTAGTTTCATAAAGAATTTTTTCATCTAAGCTAATTCCGCAATCTAATAAAATTTTATTTAACTTAGAAGTTACTATTTTTGCTCTAGGAAATAGCACTTTTTTACCTTGTAGCTTTGATTTAATTTCATCTGCAAATGTATTGCCATATGAATTTCTTGCTGTATAAATAAGATTTGCATCATGTCTGTTTATCTCTTTTGATGTTCCTTTGCCTATGGAATATATCTCTTTTTCTCTCCACTTTTTATCTATATTTTCTATGGCTCTTACTGCATTTTTTGAGGTAAATATCAAGGCATCATACAAATCAAAATCAATCTTTATTTGAAAAAAATTGATTTTGATTACAGGAAGATTTTGTATATTTTCAAATTTATCACTATTTAAAAGATAAATTTTTGGCACATCATTCCCACTCTATGGTTGAAGGTGGTTTGGATGATATATCATAAACAACTCTGTTTACACCATCTACTTCGTTGATAATTCTGCTACTCATGCGCTCAAGTAAGTCATGAGGCAATCTAGCAAAAGTGGCGGTCATTCCATCAACACTCTGCACGATTCTTATACAAATTGCATTATCATAAGTTCTATTATCGCCCATGACTCCCACACTTTTAACATTTAGCAAAACCGTAAAAGCTTGCCATGTTTTATCATAGTAACCACTTGATTTTAACTCATCTAACATAATAACATCAGCAAGTCTTAAAAGTTTTAAATCATCAGTATTGATTTCTCCCATGATTCTAATAGCGAGTCCGGGTCCGGGAAACGGATGTCTAGCTATCATCTCTCTTGATATTCCAAGTTCCATGCCAAGAGCCCTTACCTCATCTTTAAAAAGTTCTCTCAAAGGCTCGATTAATTCAAATTTCATCCAACTAGGAAGTCCTCCTACATTGTGATGTGATTTGATAGTCTTGCTTGGACCTTTTACGGAAACTGACTCTATGACATCTGGATAAAGGGTTCCTTGTGCCAAAAATTTTATATTTTCAAATTTTTTAGCTTCTGCGGCAAATATCTCTATAAAAGTATGCCCTATTATCTTTCTTTTTTCTTCAGGATCAACAACACCTTTTAAGCGATTTAGATATGTCTGCGTAGCATCTATCGTGATAAGAGGGATTTTTAGTTTTGATTTAAACATATTTTCCACATCTTCTCTCTCGTTTGCCCTTAAAAGTCCAGTATCTACAAATATAGCTATCAGTTTATCCCCTATAGCTTCATTTAAAAGCGCAGCTACTACTGAGCTATCGACTCCACCACTAACGGCACACAATACTTTTCCATCTTTTACGCTTTCTATGATTTTTTCGATTTGCTCTTTTGCAAAAGAGCCCATATTCCAAGTCGTCTCACATCCGCAAATCTGTTTTGCAAAATTTCTCAAAATCGTTCCACCTTGAACTGAGTGAGAAACTTCAGGATGAAATTGCAAAGCATATATCTTCTTTTCTTCATTTGCAACTGCCGCATAAGGAGAATTTGCACTATGAGCAATTCCCACAAAACCCTCAGGCAAACTTTCCGCTCTATCAGCATGTGACATCCATACAATCTGTTCATCATCTGTATCTTTAAATATTGGACTAATTTTTCCATTTAATTCATCAAATGCTATCTGTGCTTTCCCATACTCATGGTGAAGTGCTGGAACTATTTTCCCATTAAAATAGTCTATCACCAATTGCATTCCATAGCATATGCTTAAAATAGGAACACCTAATTCAAAAATCTCAATATCAGGCTTATAAGCTTCCTTGTCATAAACAGAAGCCGGACCACCTGAGAGGATTATGCCTTGCGGATTTTTCTTTTTGATATTCTCTATGGGTTCATTGTACGGTAAAATCTCACAATATACTTTCTCTTCTCTCATTCTTCTAGCTATCAACTGCGTATATTGTGAGCCAAAATCCAAAACTATAATCGGAACAAATTTCATATTATCATATCCTTAAAATAAGTGTAATGTTTCAAATTGAATATACCAAACTACGATAGATAAGATATATCCAACCAATACTGTCCATGCATATTTCAGATGAGCACCAAATGTGTAAATTCCTCTTAATTTTCCCATGACGCCAACTCCAGCGGCTGAGCCAAAGCTAATCAAACTTCCACCAATTCCTGCTGTCATGGTTACTAGCAACCACTGATCAACACCCATATCTGGATTTGATTTTAAAACTGCACTCATAACTGGAACATTATCTACTATAGCTGAGAGAAAGCCAACACCTATATTTACAGCGTCTGGTCCTGCAGTAGTATAAAGTTTTGCTGCCATGTCAAGATAGCCAAGAAAATGCAAACCACCAACTGCCGCTAAGATGCCTACAAAAAACAGTAGCGTGTCATGCTCTATCCTGCTCATTGACTCAAAAATATGTATATCATTATTGTATTTTCTCTTTAATCTATAAGAGTATAATTTTAGCAATGAAAGTCCAAACATCATGCCCCACATGGCAGGAAGATGAAATAGTTGGTGAGCCAAGACTGCGCTAACAATAGTTGTGAGTCCTAAAAATATAACCACTTTACCACCTTGATAAACTTCTTCTTTTTTCTCTTTTTTTGCATCAAAATGCGGTTTATCTTTTGGCACAAACAAAGACAGAAGCCAAGCTGTAACAACCCAACCTATTATAGAAGGAGGGAACAAGTAAAAGAAATCAACAAATCCAGCTTTTTCAGCTGTCCAAGACATAAGAGTAGTGATATCGCCAAAAGGACTCCAAGCTCCTCCGGCATTTGCTGCAACTACGATGTTTATAGCACTTGGTACTAAAAATTCTCTTTTTTCTTTTTCGATTGTGACTAGTACAGTAGAAAGAATCAAAGCCGTTGTTAAGTTATCAGCAACGGGGCTTATAAAAAAAGCGAGTGTTCCAGTAATCCAAAATAATTTTTTATACGAATATCCTTTTGAAACTAATCTGTATTTTAAAGCATTAAAGACATTTCTTTCAATCAAAGTCTCTATATAAGTCATAGCAACCATTAGGAAAAAGAATATTTCTGCGATTTCAAGTATAAGATCATCTACCTCTTTTGAGAGAGGTTCTGTTTCTAGTCCATTTATATAGAAGTAAAAACCAATCAGCATAAATATAAATGTTCCTATAAATAGCGCTGGTTTTGCTTTGTTTATGTGATAGCTCTCTTCAGTAGCTATGATATAGTATCCAACTACGAAAATTACCAATGAAACAATCCCAACCCAAGTTCCAGTCATCGGCTCTCCACCTTGCGCAAATGCACTAAGTGCAAAAAGTAATAACAACCCTAATATTTTCATATTTTTTCTCCTTTTTCTGTTTCTATATAATGTGCCCCTAAAGACTCTTTTCTGCTAAGGGCACTTTTTATAATCTCTCTTGAACTTAAGAGTCTAAGTCTTAAAAGTTTTCCAATTGACAATTTTAACATCTCTTCCACTCTATTCAAAGCTTTTTTTAATTTTTTCTCTTCTCTTTTGATTCCAGCACAATTCCACATCAAATCCCTTAGCTCATTTTTCAAGTTTTTATCTATTTTGTTTATCAAGCTTGGTTCTACCTCATCAAACTCTACTTTTTTCTTTTTTTCTTTTAGTGTCAGTTTTATGTCAAGTGCAACTCTTTTTGAAAAAACTAAACCTTCTAAAAGTGAGTTACTAGCTAATCTATTGGCTCCATGCACTCTAGTATTTGCCGATTCTCCAACTGTGTATAGTGAAGAAACGCCGGGAACTCTGCCAAAAAAATCACTTTTTATGCCACCCATCGCATAATGAAATGCGGGAGAGATTGGTACCAAATCAAAAGGAATATTGTATCCCATATTTGTCATATTAAAGTATATGCTAGGAAATCTTTTCATAAAAAATCCCTCTTCAAAATTACTAAGGTCTAAAAATACTTTTTTATTTGTTTTAAGTTGATAATCAAAAATAGCCTGTGAAACGATATTTCTGGGACTCAATTCACCTCTATCATCATAATCAAATAAAAATCTTTTGCCGTCCTCATCTATAACTTTTGCGCCCTCACCTCTTAAAGATTCGCTCAACAACTGCTTTCGTACAGCACTGCTTTGTACAAAAACTGTTGGATGAAACTGCATCATCTCCATATCTCGTAGTTTAATTCCGTGGGTTAGACAGATTCCTTGCATGTCGGCACTTATGGTTCTAGCATTTGTATGATATTCATAGATAGACCCAACTCCACCACTAGCTATCACAACTTTTTTTGCATAGATATTGAAGATTTCGTTATTGTGATAAACTCTTACACCATAATTTACACCATTTTCTACCAAAAGGTCTGTAACTTGTGTATTATACAAAATTGGAAATTTTAATTTATCCATCAAAAATTGATGCATATGCCTTCCCGTGGCATCGCCGCCTGCATGTAAAATTCTATTTCTTGAGTGTGCTGCTTCTTTAGTGTATAGCAGATTCCCATCTCTATCTTTGTCAAATTTAAAACCATGCTCTATAAACTCTTTTATAACAACTGGTCCCTCATGACATAAAATATCAACAGCTCCCTCATCACAAAGCCCAACTCCTGCGTTTAAAGTGTCTTTTATATGATAAGGAATATCTTCTTCATCCACCGCAACGGCTACGCCTCCTTGAGCGTAAAAGGTATTGCATTCCCATGCATAATCTTTTGCTAAAACCAAAACATCAGTATCATCATCCAAAGAGAGTGCTGTATGTAAACCTGCAACTCCAGCCCCTATAATGATAACATCATATTTGCATTTCATTTGAGTGTTTTTGTACTATTTGTTTGTGATTTATAAACTGGTGGTGCTTTATAACCACAACCTATAAAATTAAAGCCAAGAGATGCTATAATCAAAATATGAAAACAGCTAATCAGATAATTTCTCATTTAAAATCTAAACCTTATTTAAAAAATTTACAACATGTTGATTGCTACAATAAACTGTTGTCTTTATTGCCAAAGAGTATCAGAGAATTTACGAGGTTTATATATCAAAAAAATGATACACTTTTTTTTGTCCTCGAACACCCTGGCATAAAAATGGAGTTTAATTATAAGAGTAATTTGATAAAGAGCATATTAAATAAGCTAATTGAGATAGATAATGAGTGTAATTTTATGAAATCTAATCAAATAAAAGCCTTTGTGACAAACAAAAACACTCTAAAAGAGATTAGTGACTCTAAAAATCATAAATTACAATATGCCGAGCGAGCTATGGGTGAATTTGAAATTAGTGCTAAAAATGAAGAAATTAGAGAAGTTTTATGTAGAATTAAATTAAGTATAAAAAGCAGCC
>JALUXT010000157.1 GCA_027013245.1 Campylobacteraceae bacterium | reverse complement strand
AAAACTTTTAAGGTCAGTCGAACACTCGATATAGGGGACAAAAAGCTACACCAACTATATAAAGATAGTAGTGTTTATATACTTTTTAGAGATAAAATTGGCTTTAAGAAGATTGAAATGCCTGTAAAAACTTATCTATCTAATAGAAAAATTATCCTCTGGCATGTTACAAAAGAGCTTTTTGTCTATTTTATACTACTCATTTTAGTCTCTATTTTCTTTGCTTATTATACTATCGGACCATTTAAAAAAGCTCTTAATCTAAACAAAGAGTTTGTCAAAGATATTTTACATGATTTTAACACTCCTTTGGCATCGTTGCAAATAAATTTAAAATTTCTTAAAAAAAAGTTTGGAGAAGATGATGCGATAGCTAGAGGTGATGAGGCCATAAAAAGCATACTATCTCTTCAAGATAACTTGCGATATTTTTTAGATAAGCACCAAGCACAAAATGAAATAGTAAATTTAAAGCTCCTTTTAGACGAGAGGCTGGAGTACTTTCACTCAATTTATCCCACCATTAAACTTAATAATAGTGTAAAAAATATAAACATCTACACAAATAAAATAGTATTTATAAGAATAATTGACAATATCATCGGTAATGCCTGTAAATACAATAAGCAAAATGGTAACATTCAAATTTCATTTATCAAAAACTCGCTATACATAGAAGATAGTGGTATCGGCATAAATAACTCGAAAAGAGTTTTTGAAAGAGGCTACAAAGAGGGTAGAGTTGGCACTGGCATAGGACTTCATATCGTCCAAAAACTTTGCCGTGATTTACATATCCCCATAAAAGTAAAAAGCACTATAAGCATAGGTACGGTTTTTATATTAGGATTAAAAAGCATCATGAAGTAATGTTCAAGTAATGCTCCTGTGTTATGATTTCATATCAAAACATAGGAAAGCATCATGAAAAGAAGAACATTTATAAGTTTAAGTGCAGTAGCAGCGGCTACAATCCTGATAGGACAAAACTTCATACCGAGCAACCGCATCAATGCTTCAGATTTTAAATCTAGACTACCTATCCCTCCACTTTTTGAAGGGGAAGAGATAGATGGAGTAGTTAATTACAATTTAAATATTTTAGAAGCGAAACACAGCTTCTTTAAAGATGTGCAAACAGATACTTATGCGATAAACGGTACATATCTAGGTCCTACCTTAAAACTAAAAAATGGTAAAAAAGTCTCTATAAACTATACAAATAGACTCAAAGAGAGCACCACTATGCATGGTCACGGTATGCATCTGCCAGCTAGCATGGACGGAAGTCCTCATCAATTGATCGATCCAAACGATACTTGGTCAGCACAATATACAGTAAAACAGAGAGCTTGTACAAACTGGTACCATCCTCACCCTGAGGGTAGAACTGCGGAGCATGTATATAAAGGCTTGGCAGGGCTTATGATTATTGAAGATGATGAGAGTCAAAATCTTGATATCCCAAAAAATTATGGTGTAGATGATATCCCATTGGTTTTGCAAGATAGATTTTTTGACAGAGATGGACAGATTTATTATTCACCAAGTATGATGCAAGCCATGAGTGGATATATCAGCGATACCCTTGTCACAAATGGTGCAATCAGCCCATATATCGATGTGGAAGCAAAAGAGATTCGACTTCGCTTGTTAAATGGCTCAAACTCAACAGTTTACCATTTGAAATTTAGTGATGGCAGAGATTTTAAACAGATAGCAGTAGATAACTCCTTTTTGCAAAAACCTGTAACACTTGATTATCTAAGACTCAGTCCTGGTGAGAGAGCAGAAATCATCATAGATTTACAAGACTCTCTTGGCAAAAGCTTTTACTTGAAAGAGTTAAAAACAGATAAAGCCTTTGCAAAGTTCAATGTCTCAAAACAGGTGACAAAAACAACAAAAATACCAGAGGTTCTCACAAAATTAGAAAAATACTCTCTTGATAGTGTAACAAACAGAAGAAAATTTGTACTCTCAGCTGGAATGGGAGCACTATATATAAATGGTGAAAGCATGAAGATGGATAGAATTGATGAAATAGTACCTATAAACCAGGTAGAGATTTGGGAAGTATATAACCAAAGAATGATGATGGGTATGCAACACAACTTTCATATACACGGCACTCATTTCACGATTTTGGAAAGAAATGGGAAGAGTTCAAATGTTTATGACAATGAAAAAGGATACAAAGATACGGTCTATATAGGCTCTGGTGAAAACGTGAAATTATTGGTTAAGATGACAGATTATACGGATGAGAAAGTTCCTTACATGTATCATTGTCATTTTTTAGAACACGAAGATGCTGGCATGATGGGTCAGTTTATAGTAAGAAAGGATACAATATGATGGATGGATTTAGCATGGGAGGATGGGGATTTGGTATGGGGCTTATGTGGTTAGTGCCTATACTGTTTATCATAGCTATTGTCTATTTTTTAAGAGGCGATGATAGAGAGGATTGGCTATCTGTAAATGATATCTTAGATATAAGATTTGCAAATGGCGAGATAGATGAAAAAGAGTACAAAAGAAAAAAAGAGATATTAAAGTAGGAGGTGCAAAATGCACGAACATACACACGAACATACACATGAACACAATCATAGCCATGAACATATAGATAACGAGTATTGCGCGGATGATTCTTGTGCTATAGGACATGAGTTTTATACTTGCCCTATGCATCCAGAGATCCACCAAAATGGTCCTGGAAATTGCCCAAAATGCGGCATGGCACTAGAAAAAGAGATAGAGGCAGTTCCCACAATCTCCACAAAATATACCTGCCCAATGCATCCAGAAATTATAGAAGATCATCCTGGAAATTGCCCGAAGTGTGGCATGGCGTTAGAGCCTGTTACAGTTGAAGCAGAAGAGGAGAATGGGGAGCTAACTTATATGACCAAAAGATTTTGGGTCAGTGTTGTTTTAGCACTTCCCGTTTTTTTAATAGCCATGATAGCCGATCTAGCTCCTGCCTATCTGCCTAGAAGTTTTACGCATCTTGGTATTCAGTGGTTTGAGTTTATACTTGCAACGCCTGTTGTCCTTTGGGCAGGGTGGCCATTTTTTGTACGAGGCTATAACTCTATAAAAACTTGGAATCTTAATATGTTTACCCTTATAGCCATCGGCGTAGGTGCGGCTTATGTTTATAGTCTAGTGGCACTATTTTTGCCTGAAATCTTTCCCCCTTTGATGCAAACAAAAGAGGGATTGGTAGCAGTATATTTTGAAGCAGCTGCTGTAATTACAACGCTTGTTCTTTTAGGTCAAGTATTGGAGTTAAGAGCAAGAAGCAAGACAAACACAGCCATAAAAACTCTACTAAACCTTGCACCAAAGATGGCTCATCGCATAATAGATGATGCTGGCAATGAAGAAGATGTTAACCTAGAACAAGTAGTAGCTGGCGATAGACTAAGAATCAAACCAGGCGAAAAGATACCAGTCGATGGAATCGTCATAGAAGGAAGTAGCAATATCGACGAGTCCATGATCACAGGGGAGCCTTTAGTAGTCACAAAATCAGATGGTGATTCACTCATCGGAGCCACTCTAAATAAAAATGGAACGATAATCATGGAAGCCAAAAAAGTTGGAAGCGACACTATGCTTTCACAAATCGTCCAAATGGTTTCGCAAGCACAACGCTCTCGTGCTCCGATTCAACAATTAGCAGATACAGTATCTAGCTATTTTGTACCAGCTGTTGTCATATCTTCTGTTTTGGCCTTTGTTGGTTGGTGGTTTTTAGGACCAACACCTCAATTGGCTTATGCAGTAGTTGCTGCGGTTGCAGTACTCATAATAGCTTGTCCTTGTGCACTTGGTCTTGCAACTCCTATCTCTATCATGGTAGGGACTGGTCGAGCTGCACTTTCTGGTATATTGATAAAAGATGCCAAGACGCTTGAGAGAATGGAAAAAATTAATACTTTGGTGGTTGACAAGACAGGCACTCTTACTGAGGGAAAACCAAAAGTTACAAGTCTAAATATAGAAGATGGTTTTAACGAAGAGGAGATTTTAGCATATGCGGGGAGTCTAGAGAGAGCAAGTGAGCATCCTCTAGCAGAAGCTGTTGTTGAACATACAAAACAAAAAAATATCTCACTTTTAAGTGTAGAAAATTTTGAAGCAGTTACAGGCAAAGGGATTATCGGTAACATCGATAAAAAACAAGTTGTTATAGGAAGTGAAGATTTCTTGGAAAGCTTAGATATATCGACTGCGCACATAAGAGAGAAAGCTGATACTTTAAGAAAAGATGGCAAAGGTGTGATATTTATGGCGATTGAAGGAAAATTTAGTGCTATCATAGGTATCGAAGATCCTATTAAAAAAACCTCACTAGAGGCTGTAAAGAGATTAAGAGCTGAAGGCATAAAAGTAGTTATGTTGAGCGGAGACAATCAAACTACTGCAAATGCAGTGGCAGCCAAACTAAATATAGATGAAGTTTATGCGAATGTCTTACCAGATGGAAAAGCTGATGTCATAAACAAACTAAAGGATAGCGGAGAGATAGTTGCTATGGCGGGCGATGGCATTAATGATGCACCAGCTCTTGCTATTGCAGATGTCGGAATCGCTATGGGAACAGGAACAGATGTCGCCATAGAGAGTGCTGGGGTCACTTTGATAAAAGGTGATTTGCTTGGCATATTAAAAGTGATAAAATTGAGTCGAGCAACTATGAAAAATATAAGACAAAATCTATTTTTTGCCTTTATCTACAATAGTGTGGGGGTCCCGATAGCAGCTGGGGTTCTTTATCCAGTTTTTGGGATACTTTTATCTCCTGTCATAGCAGCAGCTGCCATGAGTTTTAGCTCTGTCTCTGTTATAGTAAATGCTCTTAGATTAAAAAATGTAAAGATATAGTATATGTTACTTTGAGTTAGGGTTAACCGTTGGTTTACCCTAACTTCTTATACTTACATCAGCTAAATGTATTTTCTCCTTTAAAAACTATACGGCAAAGATATCGCCAAGCGTCTTTCCCATATATTTTGTGAAACCTCATAAACAACAATGGAAAACTTGAAACTATGGTACACTCTCATCTCCAACATAAACAAAGCAAATGCTTTGGATTTTTTATGCTTAAAATAAATCAAAGAATTGAGTCCTGAAAAATTACACAACAATTATGAATCTTTCGGGAAGATAGAAAAGGAAGTAATCTTTAGATACGCAAAAAAATAGATTTAGTACCAAAACTATTGGATTATCGCACCAGTATAGATGCAAATGACGATAATACGCAAGTTGTGGGGTATGCAAGTATAGTATTTAGCGATAATTTAGGGTAAATCTAACACAGTTACTACTGTTTGTATGATATTTAATATATTTATGATAAAATTACACTATGAAATTTTTAGAAAACACAAAATTAAAAGACAAGATACTGGGCTTTGTATTTAAAACTTCAAAGCAACCTATCAGATTTAAAGATTTACTAGTTGCAAATGCTTACCATAATGAAGGCATGCATGTGGATCCTGAAAAGCTAGGTTTTAGAATGATAATTAAGAATGCCTATATAGTTTATACTGTAGTTAGCCTGATTGTACTAATCCCTTTACTTGCACTTACTCATGCACTTTTTGAACACATAGATTTTCATGCTTCAATAATTGGCACAGTCCTTATAACATCTGCTTTTTTTATAGTATTTCAATACTTTCATTCTTGCATAAAAGATAAAATGGCAAAAAGCAGAATTAAAGAGGCTTGGACTATACATTTTCCATATTTTAGCTACGACAAATACAGTAAAAAAGTAGAAGAAATATTCAATGAAGCCATGAAAAAAGAGGTCAAGAAAAATGACCTACAATCTTATGTTATGGGAAAATTAGCGGAAGCTTAAGTTATTTTAATTCTCCCCAATTTTGCCCAATTTCTACTGATACTTTTAGTGGAACTTTTAATTTATAGATATTTTCCATTATATCTTGAGCTTTTTTTGCAAACTGTTGGGCATTTTCTTGTTCTACTTCAAAGATTAATTCATCGTGTATCTGCAATAAAAGCTTTTCATTATCGTTTGCAATAGTGCTCATTATCTTGTTCATGGCCATCTTTATAAGATCAGCTGCACTTCCTTGAAATATCGTATTAACCGCTTCTCTTAGATAAGTGGCATGCATCATGGCGTTTGCATTTTCAAAATCAAAATATCTTCTTCTTCCTAGTAAAGTTTCGCTATATCCTTGTTCTTGTGCCTTTTCACCCTGGGCATGCAAAAACTCTTTTACAGTTGGAAACGAAGCAAAATAACTATCTATATACTCTTTTGCCTCTTTTGTGCTTACATGTATGGTTTGCGAGAGTTTGCGAGAGCCCATACCATATATCAATCCAAAGTTTATACTTTTAGCAACCCCTCTTTTTTCTTTAGCTGCCTGTGCTCCAAATATCTTTAGTGCAGTTTCATGATGTATATCTTTGCCTTCGTTAAAGGCATTTACCAAAGCCTTGTCGCCGCTAAAATGAGCTAGCAATCTTAGTTCAATCTGTGAATAGTCAATACCAACAAGAGAGAAACCTTTTTTTGCTACAAAGCCACTCCTTACCTCTCGTCCAAGTTTCGTTTTGACTGGTATATTTTGAAGGTTTGGGTTTTTGGAACTTAACCTACCTGTTGCAGTTCCACTTTGCACAAAAGATGTATGGATTCTATGATTTTTATCTTTTAAACCAAGCTTCATCAAAGGCTCAATATAGGTTGATTTTAATTTGTAAATTTCTCGATATTCTAAAATTTTTGGGATAATTTGATGCTCATTTATAAGAGCATTTAAAACTTTTTCATCTGTACTGTAACCTGTTTTTGTTTTTTTGATAACCTTAAGCCCTAAATCATCAAATAAAACCTTTCCGAGTTGTTGCGTGGAATTTACATTAAATTCCACACCGCTTATAGCAAAGATTTCGTGTTTTAATTTTTCGATTGTTTTCATGGCACTTTTTAGTAAAATATCAAAGTATCTGACATCCACCTTTATGCCCTCTTTTTCCATTTTCATTAGAGTTTTGATAAATGGAAATTCCAAAGTTCTTGCAAGCTCTAACAAATTTGGCTCTAAAAAATCTATAATTTTATTATAAACTTTTAGTGTCATCCAAGCATCTTCACTTGCATACACGCAAGCTGATTCTATATCTACACTTGCAAATGTTTCGCCTTTTTTTACAGTATCTTTGAACTTTACCATAGGATGGTTAAAAAACCTTAAAGACATAGCATCTAAGCCAACTGTTTTTTCAGGATTTAAAAGCCAAGCTAAAATCATCGTATCTGCATATATATTTAAATCACTAAAACCAAAGTTATTTTCTACCACAGCCAAATCATACTTCAAATTTTG
>JALUXT010000156.1 GCA_027013245.1 Campylobacteraceae bacterium | reverse complement strand
TTAGTGGATCAGATCAATTTAACCCAAATATTTATGCTTTAATAAATGATGGTACTGAAAAAATATGGAAAGATTATTCAATTGCTGAACATCTAGCACTCCATAATTATTATGCTGTAGATAGAGGAAATATAGAATTTTTTATGCCACCAAATTGCATAAAAAATAAGATTATTTTTGCCAATAAACTCAAATATACTGACTTGTCTGCAACTAAAGTTAGATTTAGTAAAAACTTACAGCTACTCAAAAATATTTGTCCCACAACTGTTGCTAATAAAATAATAGAAAAAAATCTATGGGGATATAAAGCATAAGAGATACAAAAAAAGGTGACAGTTGTCGCCTTAACCTCCCCCTTATGCCTCTAAAAGCTTTTAAAAGTTTACCTATTTAGGCGGTGGAGTAATTAAGTAGAGATACATAATATCTCTACTTCAAAGGAGATTGTTTTTGAATTTCTTCAAACCCAATTAGAGAACCATCTTTATAGCTCTTTAATTGGGTCTGAATTATAGAACAATCATACTAAGCAATTACAGAATATGCAAATGCAACTAAGCTGATAACAGCAACAAAATCAAAAATACCTAACATTTGAATTGGGTTTAGTTTTGAGAACATCTTGGCTCCTTTAAAATAATTTCGGAATTATATACAACTATAGCTTAAAATATAATAAAATATAGAAAAATTAGAATTAAATTTCATAAAGTGTAACGATTTTACACCTTTATTTTCTATGAAATTAAATTTTTGGACAAAATATTTTATCTGAGATTAAGGCTATATTTACAATTTGTTTGTAGATATGATAAAAAAAGAGTTATAGAGATTTAAAATAATTTAATTTTTTTCCATAATATTTAAAATTATATTGTCAGTTTCCTTCATTCCTGTCTTTGCAAGTATTCCGATGTTGTTTATGGTGTCCTCTATATCATGCCCAACTATGCCATCACCACTATTAAGTGCTCGGTTTGAGAGTGCTAGCATGGAAGAATCAAATGCAGTATAAACTCCAGTAGCTATCTTCATAGCACATGATGCTTTTGCTCCATCGCAGATAACTCCAGAGATATTTCCAAGTGAATTTGTGATTGCCATAGATATGCTATCGTAGTTGCCGTCTTCAACAAATACCAAGGCACCACTAACCGCACTAGTAGCACAAATAACTCCACAAAAAGCAGATAATCTTCCTATGCTGGATTTTAGATGTATCGTTGTTAAATGTGAAAAGAAAAGTGTGCGAATCAAAGTTTCATGTGATTTCTTTTGGTCTTGACAATATTTTATGATGGGCAAAGATGCAGCCATGCCTTGATTTCCACTTCCACTTGTAGTCATAACAGGCAAAGAACAACCACTCATCCTAGCGTCTCCACCAGCTGATGCAAAACTAGCACATCTATTTCTTTGGTCGTCTCCATAGAGTCCTTTTTGTATGTTTTTATTTATCATACACCCTATATTTACGCCATATTCTCCATCTAGTCCTGCTTTTGCGATTGTGCTATTTCTTTGAATAACTAAATCAAATAAATCTTCAATGAGTGAGATATCTATACTTTTTGCAAGTTCATATATGTCTTTTACTGTTAATTTTTCTCTGTCTTCATAAGGCGTACTAAATTGTGCGTCATTGCAAGCACGGTTTATAACTTTTTTGCCATCTTTCTCTATCTTTGTTATGTTCGTGTGCAAATGTTTGATTTCTACAAGAGCACTATGGTCGCCATTGTAAACGATGGCTTTAGCATAAAGAGGTATGTCAGTTTTCTTGTGTATAACATGAATAGAGCCAGAATTTAAAAAATCTCTCACACCTTGCAACTCTTCTTCTTTGACATCACTTATGACCATTAACTCTTTTGATGCATCTCCAGCAATTGCACCCATGGCACAAGATGCTTCTATGCCTATAAGCCCTCCTGAGTTTGGGATATTGACTGATTTTACATTTTTAATCATATTGCCAGATACATAAATGTCTATCTTTTTAGCAGGTTTTCCTAGGATTTCTACAGCTTTTGCACATGCATAAGCCAAGGCTATTGGCTCGGTGCAACCTTGAGCTGGAACGATTTCTTCTTTTAGTATATTTAATATATTTTGCGTATTCATAATTTTCCTTATTTTGTTATAGTATAGCCGTATTTTACAGTTTTTTCTTCATGTGCTTTTAGTGTAAAATTCCATGTAACTTTACCTTTTTTAGTAACCTTTGCATTTTTAGTGTCAAACAGTGGCTTGACTTCTATGTTTTCATCTTGCGATATTGGTAATCTTTCTATTAAATTTATCTTTTGTGAGATATTGCTCATATTTTTTATGTTATATAGCCAAATTTGTATATTTTTTTTATTTTTTGTGAAAAATTCACTCTCATTAAATCTTTTAAGCAGAGTTTTTTTGACTTTTATATTTTGATTTTCTCCAAAATAGATAGGATAAAAATCACCTTTTTTTATGTAAGGAGTCATAATTTTACCGACTTCATTGCCATCAAGATAGATGTATGAAGGAGCTCTTTGATAAACTTTATCACTTTTGAATCTTGTTTTTAGATAAGCCCTACTGCTGGCATAACCATCTATGTCATTTGAAAACTTTATGTTTACTGTTTTTCTCTCTAGCGTAAAAATCTTTGGATTATTGCTTTTTAAGCTAACATTTTTCAAAACAAAAGAAGATGTAGAAAAACTTCTTTTAAAATAAGTGCTTCTATTTGAGGGTATAATTTTTGCAGATGTAAACATAGCATCTGATAACACTCTTTTTTTCTTTTGCATTAAATACTTTGGATAAAATGGATATGGAGCAACTTTTTGATTATAATTGTTCGAATGAGCATAAATATCTAAATTTTTAAAATCAAATCCACTTTTTTGCTTTATTTTTATCTTTTTTATAAATGTAAGTTGTTTTGCTTGCGTATTAGCTGAAAATTCATAGAAATTATTTACCTCAAAATTGTACTCGGGATATATGATTTTTACTTGACCTTTATCTTTACAAGTAAGAGATAAAGTGAACTCTTTGAATTTTTTTATTTGTGTGCTTTGAAGCTTTTTTAATTTTTTGCCGGCTTTAGATAATTCTTCTTTTAGGTTAGAAATATTTTTACTATTTTCTAAAAATCGTTTGTCAAAAAAGTCTAAGATTTGCTTCATTTCTCCTGTGCTTTTATCTTTCAAAGAAACAGTTGTGAGTATATTGTTTTTTTCGTTTGCATTTTGCAAGAGTACATTTAATCGCAAAATTTTATCTTTTAAATTTATAATTTCTTGATTTGTGACTATTTTTACAGAGCTTAGTCTTGCACTTTTTTTATCACATCCAGTTGTTTTAATTTTTATATCTTGAAGTCTTATTTGCTCAGGCAGAGATAACGATATACTACCTTTTTTTTGAATGTCAAAAACTTTTGTTATAAATGATGCGTTTTTATAGATATTGAGCTCTACATGTAAAGGGGTAGAATACGCAAATAGCGTGGTTGCAAGGAGGGTGAAAAAAAGTATATTTTTTTGCATGTAAAGTCCTTTTTTGTTTTTTAGTATTCTATCATAATCAAGATATTATGTAAATTCGGATATAATCACGATTAATTAAGAATACAAGGTTTTTCACATGTCAAATCAAAAAACAAAGTACATATTTGTCACAGGGGGAGTTTTAAGCTCTCTAGGTAAAGGAATCGCAGCGGCTAGCATAGCTACACTTTTGAAAAATTGCGGGTTAAAAGTCAGCATATTAAAAGCAGATCCATATATAAATGTAGATCCAGGAACCATGAGTCCTCTAGAGCACGGTGAAGTTTTTGTCACAGATGACGGAGCTGAAACGGATTTGGATTTGGGGCATTATGAGAGATTTTTAGATGAGAATCTTCGCCAAACAAATAACTTTACCACAGGAAGAGTTTATTCTTCAGTAATAGAGCGTGAAAGAAAGGGAGATTATCTTGGAAAAACTATCCAAGTGATTCCTCATATCGTAGATGAGATAATTAGAAGGATTAAAAAAGCTGGCGTTGGACAAGATGTGCTTCTTGTTGAGATTGGTGGAACTGTAGGAGATATAGAAGGATTGCCGTTTTTAGAAGCTATAAGAGGCTTAGGAAATGAAGTTGGCAGAGGAAAGCATATGAATATCCACCTCACTCTTATACCTTATATAAAAGTAGCAGGGGAGCTCAAAACTAAGCCGACGCAACACTCAGTGCAAGAATTAAGAAGGATAGGACTTACACCTGACATGCTTATTTGCAGAAGCGAGATGCCTTTACCAAAAGAGTTGAAAAACAAACTAGCATTTTCATGCGGGGTTGATCGAAATTCAGTCATAGTCGCTGTTGATGCACCTACTATATATAAAGTTCCATTGAATTTTCTAAAAGAGAAGATTTTAGAGCCGATTTCCGAAACTCTAAATTTGGGTGAATTAAACCCCGATATGGAAAAGTGGGATACTTTGGTGAAAAGAGTTGTGGTTCCTAATGATGAAGTCAAGATTGCTTTTGTTGGAAAGTATATTGATTTGAAAGAATCATATAAGTCACTTACCGAATCATTTATACATGCCGGTGCAAATCTAAATACAAGAGTAAATCTGAAGTGGATAGATTCTGAAAAAGTGGAAGAAGAAGGCAATGAACATTTACTAGATGATGTAGATGGGATACTTGTAGCTGGCGGTTTTGGCGAACGAGGAGTAGAAGGCAAGATGGCAGCTATAAAATATGCAAGAGAAAACAAGGTGCCATTTCTTGGCATCTGTCTAGGTATGCAGTTAGCTCTTATAGAATACGCAAAAAATGTCTTACATGTAGAAGATGCCAACTCTATAGAGTTTGATAAAGACTGCAAAAATCCTATCGTATATCTTATAGACTCTTTTATAGATGCAAGCGGAAAAAAACAATTAAGAACCTATACTAGCCCACTTGGTGGCACTATGCGACTTGGTGGATATGATTGCAACACTAAAGAAGGTTCACTTTTAAGAAAGATTTATGAAGGCAAAAAGGTCATAAGAGAAAGACATAGGCATAGATACGAAGCAAATCCTGCATATAGAGAAGCATTTGAGAAAAACGGTCTTATAGTAGGCGGAGAGTCTGATGGACTTATAGAGACGGTTGAGCTAAAGAAGCATCCATTTTTCCTAGGTGTTCAATTTCATCCAGAATTTACATCAAGATTGACAAATCCAAGTAAAGTTTTAGTTTCATTTGTAAAGGCTTCAATAGAAAAAAGAAAACATGACTAAAAAGCTGAATAAAGAAGACATAAGAAGCATTCTTTCTAGCAGATTTGAAAGTGATACTTGCACAAAGCTGGAAACTCTTCCTGGACCACAAAGTTTTAAAGACATGAAGAAGGCAACCAAGAGGATTGTTAAGGCCATAAAAAACGATGAAAGAATCGCAATAGCAGGTGATTATGATGTAGATGGAGTAATCGCATCTGTTATCTTAAGTACCTTTTTTGACGATATCGGCATAGAGTATGAGCTTGTTATACCAAACAGATTTAGCGATGGATATGGGCTTAGTTTAGGGATTGTAAAAAGGCTCGATGCTAAAGTCATCATAACAGTTGACAATGGAATTTCAGCAGTTGAACCGGCTCTTTACTGTAAGCAGAACGACATAGACCTCATAATCACAGACCATCATAGCATACCAAGTGTTGTTCCTGATGCGTATGCGATTGTAAATCCTAAGCAAGAAGATTGTGCCTTTCCAAATTGTGAGATTTGTGGGGCTCAAGTGGCTTGGTACCTTGTGGCTTCTTTGAAAAAAGAGTTAGAGATGGATTATGATCTCTCTGGATTTCTTGAGCTACTTTGTATCTCTATCATGGCGGATATGATGCAGCTAACCGATATGAACAGAGTTATGGTCAAAAAAGGGATATTGGCATTAAATAGATCTAAAAGACCGGCATTTGAAGCCATAAAAAGGTTTTTTTCAAAAAAGAGCTTGCAAAGCGATGATATATCTTTTTTGATTGCACCTTTGATAAATAGCTCTGGAAGAATGGAAGATGCAAAGTTTTCATATAATTTTTTAAAATCAAAAACGCTAGATGTAGCTATGGAAAGATTGGAATACATAGTTGATTTAAACAATAGCAGAAAAGATGAAGAAAAAATGTTATTTGAGGATTCTTTGCGATATGTAAATGAAGAAGAAAATGTCATAATAGCTTGGGGCGAAGAGTGGCATGAGGGAATAGTCGGGATTGTAGCATCAAGACTTTCAAAAAGATTTAAAAAACCTGCAATCGTTTTTTCTATAAAAGAGGGTAAAGCTAAGGGAAGTGCTAGAGGCATAGGCGATGTAGATATACTCTCGCTGATACAAAGCCAACAAGATATACTTTTGGGCTTTGGAGGACACAAGGGAGCTGCTGGTGTATTGTTAAAGCAAAAAAATTTGGAGTCTTTTAGAGATCGGATGTATGTCGCTGCAAAAAGTCTTAATAAGGCTCAGATGAGGTTAAATCTGGACACACTTGGTGTCATAGACCCAGCTTCTATAGACTTTGAATTGCTAGAGATACTCGAAGAGTTTGAACCTTATGGGCAAAAAAATCCAAAACCAAGTTTTATACTCAAAGGTATAAGCGTGAAAGTAGAGAGAAAGTTAGGAAAAGAAAAAAATCATCTAAAACTTATATTGCAAGAAGGCTCAAGCACGCTAGAATCTATATTTTTTAATTTTGATAAAGAAGTTAAAAGAGGTGATAAAATTGATATTCTCTTTACTCTCTCAAAAAATGACTATAGAGGTTTAGTGACCCCGCAACTCATGATAAAAGAAATCATCTAGTTTTGGTTGCTATAAGGTTGTATATGTTTTCTTGTCTTTTTGGAGAGTAATATGGCAAGCATAGTTAAAAAAAACGACGACGAGGAAACCAAATTTGAAAAAGAGTATTCAGATGAAAGCTTTTGGGATAAAGTAAAAAGATATGCAAAGGTTGCTGGGAAAAATGTATTAGAACCGGCATTGAAACTCTATTATGCTTTACAAGACAGAGATATGTTTGCTTGGACTGTAAAACTGACTTGACTAAAAAGATAGATACTTCAAACACCATATAGATGATATAAATAGAAATTTTAAATCAAGATTTATATCAAAAAATGATATAGTGCCTACTGATAAATAGTTGTCTATTAATCGATATTTTAATCAGTTCAGATATAATTATAATTTAATTTTATGATGGTAGGAGCTTTATGAAAGTTTTAGATTTGTTTTCTGGTTGTGGTGGTTTTTCTTATGGATTTCAAGAAGCTAGATTTGATGTAGTTTTAGGAGTTGATAACGTAAAAATTGCACTAGATACTTTTAAATACAATCATAAAAATTCTGAAATTTTTTTAAAAGATTTGTCAAAAGATAAAGATATTAAAGAAATTGTAAATTTTATT
>JALUXT010000155.1 GCA_027013245.1 Campylobacteraceae bacterium | reverse complement strand
TTTTTCTAAAAGATATTTTCGTGGGAAATAGTGACATTTTTTCTGAAATAATCTGTATCTCTTGCGATACTATTCTTTTGGTTTGTTCTCTATAAAAGTTTTCTAAATTCTTCACATGTAAGTCAGCTTTAATGCCTAAATATAGAACCCTATTTTCATCTTCATATATCTCTTTTATGGTTATCTTTTTATCCATATTTTTTAGTTTGTCATATATCCAAGTAGCTTTAGAGTTTACTATTTCTTGGACTTTCTTAAGGGGAAAGTTTGGGTTTTTTACGATAACCCCTTTGGTGGGGTTTATCGTAATATATAGATTTTTTAGCTTTTTGTTTGTGATTAATTCAAAGTCAATTTTTTCGCCATTATATATGAAAAAATGCTTAATTAAACCAACCTTTTATCTTCTCAAAAACTCCACCAAATGTCTCTTCTTGTGGTCTATTTTCTACCCCAAAACTTACTTGAAGTTTTTCTAACAGTTCTTGTTGCTCGCTTGTTAATTTTTTAGGATATTTTACTCTTATTTGTGCTATCAGGCTTCCTAGTCTTTGAGAATGGACATTTTTAATACCCTCATTTTTAAAGATAAATTGTTGTTTGTCCTTGGCCCCCATAGGAAGCTCAAGCGTAGTTTCACCTCTTAGTGTAGGAATTATGATACTTTGTCCAAGAGCTAACTGAGTAAAGAAAATAGGCACTTCTATATATACATCGTCATTGTGTCTGACAAAATGCTCATCCTCTTTGACCTTTACAAGTATATACAAATCACCTCGTCTTTGAAGCTCATCTATGTTTCCCTTGTTTGCTACTCTTATGCGGTTGTCATTGTCTATACCCTCAGGTATATCTATGCTTACTTTTTCACTTACGCTATCATAACCTTGTCCGCTACACGTGGAACATTTATTTTTGACACTTTGTCCGCTACCGTTACATGTAGGGCAAGTTTGAGAATATGTCATAAACCCTTGTCTGTAGTAAACTTGACCTTTTCCGTTACAATCGGAGCAAGTATGAGTTTTTTTATCTGCGCTTCCTGTGCCTTCGCAAGCTGAACAAGGTTTTTTGTAAGTAAATTTTATCTCTTTTTTGCACCCAAAAGCAGCTTCGTTAAACTCCAAAGTAATATTTGCCTCTAAGTCTAATTGATATTTCTGATGTCCTCTGCTCTGGCTTTGACCACCAAATCCACCAAATCCACTTCCAAATACAGATTCAAATATACTACCAAGATCTCCTGAAATATCCCCAAAGTCCATATCTGAAAAATGACTAAAACCTTGAGAATCAAGCCCAGCTTTCCCATATCTATCATAAGTAGATTTTTTTTGTGGGTCGCTTAACACCTGATAAGCTTCATTTACCTGCTTAAATCTATCTTCTGCTTCTTTATCACCTTGATTTCTATCTGGATGATATTTTAAAGCTTGTTTTCTATATGCTTTTTTTATAGCACCACTATCTGCATCTCTTTGTATCTCTAGTATTTCGTAATATTCTAAATCCAATTTATTTCTCTTTTCTTGTAGTATTGTTTATGATTTGCAATTTTACCAAAATTATCGTTATTTTACAATGCTTGTTAAGATACATTAACAAATGGTTCGTAATCAGTTATCAGTAAAGTTTTATACTTTCAGCATCGAAACAAAAAAACAAGGAGTTTAAGATGAACAAGAAAGTTTTAGTAACAGGGTTATTGGCAAGTGTTTTAACAGTAGCAGTATATGCACACGGTGGAAATGGTGATCAAGATGGTGGCATGATGGGTCAGCAACAAGGCCAGCAAGGGTACATGAACCAAAGAGGAAATATGCAAGGTCAACAAGGCCAATATATGCAAGGTCAAAGAGGAAACATGCAAGGTCGACAAGGTCAATATATGCAAGGACAACAAGGAAACATGCAAGGCCAGCAAGGGTACATGAACCAAAGAGGAAACATGCAAGGTCAGCAGGGTTATATGAACCAAAGAGGAAGCATGATCGGAGGTCAAAGTGGAATGCCGGGAAAGTACGGAATGATGGGTCAAATGATGGGGGCTCAAGCAGGAATGATGAATATGTTCCGGAATCTCAACATAAGCAATAATCAAAGATATAAAATTTCGATTTTAAGAGAAGAGATGATGCTTGATATGAGAAAATTGATGGGGCCAGATCATATAAAAGAGATGTCAAATTTCATAACTAACAAAGGTTTTGATAAGTCAGGTTTCATAAAAGAAGCTACGCAGACACATGATAAAATATTAAAAATAACAGCAGACAACATGGAAAAAATGTTTAAGCTTCTCACAAAAAAACAAATCACTCAGCTCAAAAAAAATATAGCCAACTAGATAAAAAAGGCAGGTTAAGTCTGCCTTTTTTTAAAACTAAAAATGGTATAATATTGTATAAAATTCTAAAGGTTTATACATGGTAAATGTGCTGATGATTGAAGATGATACAGAATTTGCAGAAATTCTAGGTGAATATCTAGCAAAATACAATATAAAAATAACAAATTTTGAAGACCCATACCTTGGCTTGAGTGCTGGGATTAAAAATTATGATTTGCTGATATTGGATTTAACGCTTCCTGGTATCGATGGGCTTGATGTTTGCAAAGAAGTAGTAGAAAAATACAATATACCAATCATTATATCCTCAGCAAGAAGTGATATAAGCGATAAAGTTATAGGACTCCAACTTGGAGCCGATGATTACCTTCCAAAGCCTTATGACCCAAAAGAGATGTATGCACGAATCCAAAGCCTCATAAGAAGATACAAAAAAACAAATGCTACAAACGAAGCGGGTATTCGTAATGATAGTGATTTAAAAGTGGATGAAAAAAGACACCAAATTTTCCTAAAAGAAGAAGCACTGAATCTTACCCCTGCGGAGTACGAAATCCTTTCTTATATGATTAAGCAAAATGGATACTCGATTTCAAGAGAACAACTCGTTTATAATTGTAATTCTTTAAAAGACAAAGGAAGTAAAAGCTTAGATGTTATAATGGGACGACTTAGAATTAAGATAGGTGATAGTTCAAAAAACCCAAAATATATACATTCTGTAAGAGGTATAGGTTATAAGTTAGTTGGATGAGACAGTCATTAAGTACTAAGATAACCATAATATTTGTGTTTTCATTGATTTTACTTGGTATGTTTTTTGTCTTACTGTTGAAATACCAAGAGGAAAGCAATATAGAAAGCATGAAGCAAAGGCAGTTTCAATCTGTAAACTATCTTTTTACATTGTATAAAAATAATTATACACCAAGAAATATAGAGGCATATTTCAATACCTTTGGCTTGAAAAAAGTTCAAAATCAGACACTTAGAAATGCAGTTTTAAAAAAAGGTCGTGTTCTTTTTCAAAAATCTATAAATTTTAATAGATTTTTATCAATAAAATACAATGAAAAGTATTATCTTTTAGTGGACAATATAATGGCTAGTGTATTGCTTGAAAGTAGCGTGAGAGACAAAAGCAATATGCCTCTTTGGCTTGGCTTTGGCTTGGCATTGATGGTGTTTATATCCATGTATTTGTCTATCATTAGAAGTATTTCTCCACTCAAAGATTTAAGCGGAAAGATACGAGAATTTGCAAGTGGAAATATGGATATAGATTGTAAAAGTGATCAAGATGACGAGATAGCAGAAGTTGCAAATGAGTTTGATGTAGCTGTAAAGAAGATTTCAGCTTTGATGAATTCAAGGCAACTTTTTTTAAGAACTATCATGCATGAGTTAAAAACACCAATTGGCAAAGGAAGAATCGTCTCTGAAATGCTTGAAGATGAAAAAGCTAAAAAGAGATTGATTGCGATATTTGAAAGACTTGATATTTTAATACGAGAATTTTCAAAGATAGAGCAATTAGTTTCAAAAAGTTACACTCCAGATTTTAAAGAGTATAATTTAGTAAATATCATGGAGCATAGTATTGATTTACTTATGCTAGAATCTGACAAAAGAGATAAAAGTGTAAAAATTGACTTAGATAGCCAATGCATTATCGTAGCGGATTTTGAACTGATGGCACTTGCTATGAAAAACCTAATGGACAATGCCATAAAACACAGCCAAAATCATGCTGTAGAAGTTAAAAGTGAAAATACAGAACTTATTTTTGAAAACAAAGGCGACAAACTACCTCTTAGCGTAGATGAATATTACAAACCTTTTGTATCAGGAAATTTAAAAAAAGGATTGGGTTTAGGTCTTTATATCGTGAAAAATATAGTCGAACTTCATGGTTTTGCTCTAGAGTATAATTATTTTAAAGATAGGAAAGTTCATCAATTTAAAATAAGCATGAAAGAGGAGAAAAAAAATCAAACGATTAGAAAAATTTAATAATCTTGTAGAAGCTTTTCAATCCATACCAAGTGTCGGCAAAAAATCTGCTCTAAGATTTGCATATCATCTTATCTTAAATGATACATATTTAGCCATGAAATTGTCAAATTCCATAGAGAGTGCAGTGAAATCTATCAAAAAATGTCATACATGCGGAGGACTTAGTGAAAATGAAATCTGCGAGATATGTTTGGATGAGCAAAGAGATGATACAAAATTATGTATCATTGAAAATGCAAAAGATATATTTGTGTTAGAAGAAAATAATTTATTTGATGGGCGATATTTTGTTCTTGAAAATTTAGAAAAAGATAGCGTAGAGAGTTTAAAAAAACGAGTTTTAAAAAATGTAAAAGAGATGATTTTCGCCTTAACCCCATCACTCTCAAATGATGCAGTTATACTATTTGTCGAAGATAATCTAAAAGGCTTGGACATAAAATTTACAAAGATAGCCCAAGGCGTTCCAACAGGAGTACATCTTGAAAATGTAGATATGCTCTCATTAGCAAAAGCTATGGATTCTAGAGTAAAAATTTAAGTTATATTTTAGGATGAATTTCTATCTTTTTTGGCTCAAACAATTCAGTAGCTTTTTTTATAAAAGGATTGCTCAAAATCTCATTTGCATCTATTTCTTTTGAGTCTTTTGCTATATGCTCTGCCACACAACTGCTAGAGTTTCCGCCTTCGTTTTTATCACTTTGTGATTTTTGAGGTTCTTGTTTTTTGTCTTCTAGCTTAGGTTTTAACGCCAACTCCTGTTCTTTCGTGGCTTTTTGCATTTTTATAGTAGCATCTATACCATATACTTCTTGAACAAAATGTTTTATGATGCTACTTGCATGTCTTAGAGTTTGTTTGCAAGATTCATCTGCATTTGAGCTTAAAACTAGAGTTTTATCTGCAAAATCAATAAAAGATATAGATGTTTCAAAACATCTCCCTGTGTCTAAATTTCTGTCTTTTAATTTAGCTATTAATTTTTGAAATTTATCAGTCTCTTTTGATGCTACCCTCACAATTTCTTTTGCCGGGACAGGTGTTTCTTTAGCTGTAACTTCTTTTTCTATTTTTCTATTTATCTCAATTTCGGATTGAGGAATTCTAAACTTTTCACTCTCTAAATTTTCAATTATCTCATCAATAGTTTTTATGTTTGTGGCTTCAATCATCTTAAAAAAGACAAGTGAAAGTACAAAAGAATTATCTGCATTGATATACAAAAGGTTTTTTGCTTCACTTAAAATTCTAAAAAATCTCTCAAATAAAAGCGTAGAAAACCTACTGTCACTCTCAAAAAAAGCAGTTTTCAGATACGCTATGATTTCATCCAAAACTACTTCACACTCATAAGTCTCAAGCTCTTTTAAAATTTCAAGCATTTTAACTTTGTCTTTATCAAGCACTGCTTCAAATATTATATCTAACTCTTTTGGGTCTAAAAGTCCTAGCATCGAAGCAACACTTGGAGCTGTAATTTTTCCTTTTGAAAAGATAATAGCTTGGTCTAGCAAAGTAAGAGTATCTCTAAGTGAGCCATTTCCTGCTCGACTAAGCATACCAAGTGCCTCAATCTCGTATGTCACACCCTCAAGATTTAATATATGAGAAAGATGATTTACTACATCTTTTTGCCCAATTTGTTTAAAACGGAAATGCTGTGTCCTTGATAGTATAGTTGGTGGAAGTTTGAGCGGATCTGTGGTCGCTAGGATAAATTTTACATAAGGCGGAGGCTCTTCTAAGGTTTTTAAAAGAGCATTAAATGCCTCTTTTGTTAGCATATGGACTTCATCTATGATAAAGATTTTAAACCTTGCACTATTTGGTTTGTACTTTGTATTTTCGATCAATTCTCTTATATCATCAATCTTTCTGCTACTTGCGGCATCCATCTCAATAATGTCTATATGCCTGTTTTCGTTAGCCATTTTACAGTTTTCGCACTCTTCACATGGAGTTGCAGTTGGCCCATTTTCGCATATAAGAGCTTTAGAAAAAATCCTAGCGGTGGAAGTTTTACCACTTCCCCTAAGACCTGAAAAAAGATAAGCATGCGAGAGTCTATCTTGATTTAAAGCAAGACTAAGAGTTTGGGTAACAGAATTTTGACCGATGAGTTGATCAAATGATTTTGGACGATATTTTAATGCAAGTACTTGTGACAATTTACAAACCTTTATATTTTGTGCTATACTATTATATCTTAAAAAAAATTAGAGGTAGTTATGATAAAAAAAGTTTTTATTTTTATGTTCTTATTGATAGGTATTTCAGTCTTTTTTGCGGGTTGTGAAAAGACCGATTATCAAAATCCATTTCATAGAGCATCAAAGGGAAAATAGTGGGAAAACCCCACTATTTTAGTCATTTAAAGTTGAAAGTAGCTCTTCGTTATCTTTTGTTTTAAGCATCTTAGCGTATAAAAATTTCAGTGCTTCTATATCTTCCATCTGAGATATAGCTGATCTTATAGCCCATATCTTTTGTAGATTACTAGGGGTAAGGAGCAATTCCTCTTTTCTTGTGGCTGATTTCATGATGTTTATAGCGGGGTAAATTCTTCTGTCGGATATATTTCTATCAAGAACAATCTCACTATTTCCTGTTCCTTTAAACTCTTCAAAAATAACTTCATCCATCCTGCTTCCTGTTTCGATTAAAGCAGTTGATATGATAGTTAGACTTCCTCCAAATTCTATATTTCTAGCAGCTCCAAAAAATCTCTTTGGTTTATGAAGAGCATTTGCATCAACACCACCACTCAAAATCTTTCCACTTGAAGGTGTTACGGTATTGTAAGCACGAGCTAATCTGGTGATGGAATCAAGTAAGATGACTACATCTTTTCCCATCTCAACTCTTCTTTTTGCTTTTTCTATCACTAGATTTGCAACTCTTACATGATTGTTTGCTGGCATATCAAAAGTTGAGCTATAAACTTCACCTTTTACACATCTTTGCATGTCAGTTACCTCTTCAGGTCTTTCATCTACAAGCAATACGATAAGTTCAACTTCAGGATGATTATGTGCGATGCCGTGAGCTAACTCTTTCATGAGCTCAGTCTTCCCACTTCTTGGAGGCGCAACTATCAAG
>JALUXT010000154.1 GCA_027013245.1 Campylobacteraceae bacterium | reverse complement strand
CCACAAATGTACCTATAGGCTTAGGTGAGCCTATATATTATAAACTAGATGCCGTTCTTGCTGACGCACTTATGAGTATCAATGGCTCAAAAGCTGTTGAAATCGGAGTTGGATTTGAATCATCATCATTAAATGGCTCACAAAATAATGACCAAATATCAAAAGATGGATTTTTGAGTAATAATAGTGGTGGAATCTTGGGTGGAATATCAAATGGAGATGATATAGATTTAAGAGTTTATTTTAAGCCAACTCCTTCTATATTTAAAGAACAATTAACCATGGATATTTACGGAAAAGAGCAAGAATTTTCCCTAAAAGGAAGGCATGACCCTTGCATCGCTGTTCGGGGAAGTGTGGTTGCTGAAGCCATGACTGCTATAGTTTTAGCTGATATGTTGTTTTTAAATATGAGTTCAAACATCAAAAACCTTAAAAAAGTTTATGTTAGTTAGAAAAAATCTTTTCTGGATTATACTTTCAATTATACTTGTATTTTCTGTTGTATTTTTTAGTAATTTAAACAAAAAAGAAGAGAAAGAATTAATAAATCAAAAACAAGATATTTCAAAAACTTGGGAAAAGAACTATCCTTATAGAAAATACTTACATGTAAAGAATTTTTATAAAAATTTAGCCCCAAAAGCTATAAAAATATGTCTTGAATATAATGTCCCTCCAGCTGCCGTTTTAGCAATAGCCGGTGTTGAGTCAGGATATGGCAGAGGGTATATAGCAAAAATTACAGGAAATATACTCAGTCTTGGAGCAAAAAAAGGAGAGGCCATGCTTCCTGCTCTATATCTGCCAAATATTATAAATCTTCCAAACAAAGTTTTATATAATAAAAAGATGATAGATAAATACACAAAAGATGAGCTTGACTGGATGAAAAGACCTCCTAGCTTCAAAAAAGATTATCGTCCAAAAGGTATAGCTGGTAGTAAAAAATCACTTGATTTCTTTGACAAAAATCCTGAAAAAAGATTGTCTGCAAATATTGCAAATATAGAAGATTTTTGTAAAAACTGGATAAACAAAAATAGAAGTCAAAAAGCCTTTGTAAATGCAAGAAAAATGCTCAATAATTCTGTAAGATTATACTCTAAAAATATCCTTTTTACTAAAGAAATCAATGATAAATTTATAGATATGATAGGCGGAAAAAAGAACTCTTTTAATCACAGAAAATCTTGGCCTAAAAAGATAAAGCTTATCATGAATAGAGTTGGGCTTATAGCATTAAGCCAATCTCTACATGTAAGCCAAAAAAAGTTTGATGACTTATGGTGACTACTTGTTTATAAACTTTTTTGCATAAGGCTTAGCTAAAAAATAAATTATACATACCCATAAAACAATACTGCTTAGCATCGCTATTAAGCTAGCATCTTCTGCTGTATTTATGATGGATTGTGGATTTATATTTGATATGCTAAAGATATAATCCAACCCTAAACCAAATAGTAAACTTCCTATCGATATACAGCCTATATAAATAAAAAGTGATTTTTTACCAAGCATCTTTTTTACAACACCCATGGTCACTATATTGGTCGCTGGTCCTGCACTTAGAAAAACAAATGCTGCTCCTGCACTTACACCTGAGAGCATCAAAGCTGCAGCTATTGGGAGCGAAGCTGTCGCACAAACATACATGGGAACTGCGATAACTATAGCTATAAGATATGCAAGCCAAGCATATTGTGTTAAAAATTCACTTAGGTTTTGCGGTATTGCTGCAGTTATAATCGCCCCAAGTATCAAACCTATGAAAAGTGGCTTTGAAATGTCTCCTAATAGTGTCGCGAAAGAATATCTAAGAGTTTTTTTAATTGAAAATTTTTTTAAAGAAGTTTTTTTGCTTTGCTGTATCGGTGTAGCTGAAAATGAACTCATGGTCATCTTGGCTGGCTTTACACTATTGGCAAATGAAAATTTTGGAGCTACATTCTCTTTTCCTTTGTCTAATAAATTCGTCAAAATTCCTGCTACTATAGCAATAATCATAGAAGAAATGATTCTGTAAATCGTAAATATCCATCCAAATATACCATAAGTCGCTAAAATTGAATCCACCCCAGTAATAGGAGTTGAAATCAAGAAAGAAAGAGTTGCTCCCTTACTAGCTCCACTTTTTTTAATGCTTGTGGCCAAGGGTATTACGCCACAAGAACAAACTGGAAGTGGTATGCCAAAGAGGGTTGATTTTATCACTGAAGAGATATTTTCTTTTCCTAAATGCTTAGTTACTATAGATGTTGGCACCAACTCATGTAAAATTCCAGCAAAAATCAAACCAAACAATATATATGGAGCCATCGCATTACTTAGTTCTATCAGTGAATGTATAAATTTTAAAATTATTTCCATTTTTACTCTCTTTATGGTAAAATACTTATATAACAATACAGTTATATAACTGTATTGTTATATAACTTTGCTTTAAAAGGACTTAATTGCAAAAAATTGCATCACTAGCTAAGGTATTTAGTGATATAAATCGCTTATATATATTTGCTTTAGTGTTAAGAGATAAAGAGATTTGTGTTTGTGAAATTTGCGATACACTAAACTTATCTCAACCACTTGTTTCAAGGCATTTAAGACAGATGAGGGAGGCAAATATCTTACAAGCTATCCAAAAGGGGAAATGGGCAGTTTATTCACTGGCAAAAGATACCGATTTAGCCTTAAATTGTTGGATAGATGAGATTAGTAGAAAACTCTCAGAATTGCCTAAATTAGTGGCCTGTATAAGATAATGAAAATACTACTTTTAGAAGATGATGAGATTTTAAATGAAATTATAGAATCTTTTTTGCTCGACATTGGATATCAAGTCAGTTGTGCATTTGATGGTGATGAGGCTGAGAGTTTACTCTATAGCGAAGCATTTGATTTATTGCTTTTTGATGTAAATGTTCCTTCGATAAATGGCTTTGAGCTATTAAAAAACCTTAGGGCAAACAATATATTTACGCCTACCATATTTATAACTTCTCTTAGCGATACCGAGGATTTGAAAAATGGATTTTTGAGTGGTTGTGATGATTATATAAAAAAACCTTTTGAATTTGATGAATTAAAATTAAGAATTGAAAATATAAAAAGATTATACAAAATAGAGCAATCAAAAACCGAAAAAATTGGGACAAATATAATATATAACTTCAATAAACTAATACTAACTAACCAAGACAAAGCATATACTCTTTCAAAAAAAGAATCAAAAATTTTAGAATATTTTTTAAAGACAAAAGGACGCGCTGTATCATTGGAAGAGCTTGGCTCAAATATATGGGCTTATGAAGAAATTCCAACAAACTCAACCATCAGAACATATATAAAAAATCTTCGAAAGATGCTAGACGATAAGTGCATAACAACCATAAAAGGAGTCGGCTATATCTTTAACGAAAGATGAAAAAAGAACATTTTATAGCTTTTTAACTCTATTTCTTGGCTCTTCCTTGGTGCTTTTTTTTATCATAGGCTGGTTGTTTTATTCTTTTAGTTCTAAACAATACTATGCCCTTAATATTTCGAATATGCAAGTAAATACAGGCAATATCTCACATGAAATAATACAAGCTCAAATGCAAAATAAGCACATCAAATTTGACAATTTGACAGTTTATAAAAACTTAAAATTTGGTTTATATGATGTAAATGAAAAACCAATCTATACGCAGATAAAAGATAAAATTGACTTTTCAAAACAAGACTATAAAACTTTTGATGCACTTTTTTACATAGATCACAGTGTCTCTGGTCACCTTGGAGTTTCTTATGTGGTTGTTAAAAAATCTAGTTTTAAAGATAAAGCCTCAAAACTTTTACGAAACATCGTCTTAATATCTTTTTTTGCATATCTCATCATTGCACTCATCGGTTTTTACCTTGCAAAACTGTTCATATATCCGATTCAAAGCCAAAGAAAAAAGTTAAATACTTTTATAAAAAATGCAACTCATGAATTAAACACTCCCGTCTCCGCCCTCCTGCTTTGCGTCGATACAAATAACTTTTACAATGAAAAAAATAGAAATCTCATCAGCCTAAGTGCCAAAAAAATTTCAAATATATACAAAGACCTCACATATATAACTCTAAAAGAGCATAAAAAAGAGAGGTTAAACAACATGGACATCTCAAATATTTTGCAAAAAGAGCTTCTTTTTCACTCTACTCTTGCAGAAAAAAAGAAGATAAAACTCACTAGTAAAATACAAAGCACTTTTTTAAAGATAGATGAAGAGGATTTTATAAGATTAATAAACAATCTCATTTCAAATGCTATCAAATATACAAAAAGGGGCGGTAAAATTCACATAGCATTAAAAGAAAATACTTTAACAATCCAAGATACAGGTGTTGGCATAGATAAAGAAAAATTAGATAAAATATTTGAACGATATTATAGGGCTACAAAGAGCGTAGGAGGATTTGGAATAGGCTTAGATATAGTAAACTCTGTCTGCAAAACTTACAATATCCGCATAAGTGCCGTTTCAAAAATCAACGAAGGCACAACTTTTACTTTAAGTTTTACCTAAAATAATCACTCCATAATCACTCCATAATCACTCCACACAAAAATTATACAATTCCATTGAAATTTTAAAATAAAGGACAAAAATGAATGCAATATATGGGATAAATTATGAGTGCGAATAAAACTCAAATCTCAAGAAGAGTTTTTGTAAAAGGTTTAGCCGCTGCTTCAGTTGTAGCAGCAACTGCTATCAACCTTAGTGCAAAAGAGACAAAAAAAGAGTTTGACAAAGGTAGTGTATTATCTGGCAAAACATTTAACTTAAGCATAGGATATACTGCGGTAAATATCACAGGAACTCCTGCAATCGCCACTACAATCAATGGGAAACTACATGCTCCAACACTAAAATGGAAGGAAGGTGATGATATCACCATAAATGTTACAAATAATCTTAGTGAGGACGCTTCCATCCACTGGCATGGAATCATAATACCAACTCATATGGATGGTGTTCCTGGAATCAGTTTTGATGGTATAAAACCAGGAACTACTTTTACCTACAAATTCAAAGTAAAACAAAGTGGGACTTTTTGGTATCATAGTCACTCTGGATTTCAAGAACAAACTGGAGTACACGGTGCAATCGTTATAGAACCAAAAGTTAAAGACCCTTATGATTATGACGCTGATTTCGTTGTGGCTCTGTCTGATTGGAGCGATGAAAATCCTAAAAGTATATATAGAAAACTAAAAGTCGCTGGGGATTATTATAATATCAAGCAACGAACGATTGGTGATTTTTTTAGTGAAGTTAAAAAAGATGGCTTTGTGAATGCTTTTGATAAAAGAAAAATGTGGAACAAGATGGATATGGGAGATAGGGACCTCTCAGATGTTACGGGATATACATATACATTCTTGATGAATGGTGACAATCCTGCAACAAATTGGAAAGCCTTATTTAAAAAAGGGCAAAAAATCCGTCTTCGCTTCATAAACAGTTCAGCTATGACATTTTTTGATGTGAGGATTCCTGGTTTGCAGATGAGAGTTGTCGCAGCCGATGGGAACAATATCCACCCTGTAGATATAGAAGAGTTTAGAATAGGAGTGGCTGAAACTTATGATGTAATAGTTGAGCCAAAAGAGAACAAAGCTTACCCTATTTTTGCACAAAGCATAGATAGAACTGGTTATGCTCTTGGTTCACTAACTTATGATAAAAATATCCTAGCCTCTGCACCACAGATGGATCCTTTGCCGATACTAAGTATGACTGATATGGGTAGGAGCATGGGCAATATGAATATGGGAAACAGTAAGCAATCAATGAAAACGAACAGCATGAATAAAATGCAACAATCTCCAATGTTAAAAACACAGAAGAGCGGAACGAACATGGGCAAAATGTCAAATTCAAGCATGAACCAAGCCATTCCAATAACACCTTTAGAACATGCTGATGGCCCGCAAAGCACGATGAAAGCACAAAATCCACAATACAGACTAGATGATCCAGGAGTTGGATTAAGAAACAATGGAAGAAAAGTTTTAAAATACTCTGATTTGAAGTCTCTTAGATCTACAGCAAACGATAAAAAGCCAGATAGAGAAATCGTACTGCACCTAACAGGAAATATGGAGCGTTACATGTGGTCGATAAATGGTATAGCATATCCAGATGCCAAGCCGTTGGTTTTTAATTATGGGGAACGACTTAGAGTCACATATGTCAATGATACTATGATGAATCATCCTATGCACTTGCATGGCATGTGGTCAGACCTAGAAAGTGGCGATAATCAATTTGTTAGAAAACATACAGTTATCGTTCAGCCAGGTTCAAAAATAAGTATGCAAGTTACAGTTGATGCTAGAGGCTCTTGGGCATATCACTGTCATTTATTATACCACATGGCTGGAATGTTTAGAAAAGTGGTGGTAGCATAATGAAGGAGATAAAAATGAAAAAAATATTAAGTGCGGCATTGTTAATCTCAAGTGTAGCAGTATCTAGCTTTGCAGCGTCAGCTCAAAGTCCAATTTGGTCTAAATTAACAATTGATTCACTTGAAAAACAAGGTAATATTGACAAATCAATCAGCTGGAGTGCGAACTTTTGGATGGGAACTGAGTTGAATAAAGTATATCTTTACAGCGAAGGTGAAAAACCAAAAAATAGTTCTTCTCAGAGTGAAAATCAACTCGTTGTTAGTCACGCTATTTCTCCATATTGGGATATTCAACTAGGGGCTGGATACGATAAAAAACCAGGAGCTAATCAGACTTGGGGAATAGTAGGTTTTCAAGGGATGTTGCCTTATTTTATAGAAACAAGAGCAACACTTTTAGCAGGGAGTGGCACGATTGGATTAAGGCTTGATGCAGAATATAAAGCTTTGATTACACAAAAGCTTTCATTGATTCCTAGCTTATCTGCTGCGTTTTACTCTAAAGACCTACCAAATATGCAACTAGGGAAAGGTTTGTCAAACATAACTGCGAATCTAAAACTAAACTATGAAATTACAAGACAACTTGTTCCTTATGTAGGAGTAGAGTGGAATAAAAATTATGGAAATACAAATATTTTTAGCCCAACAGATGAAACATATCTTGTTGCAGGTTTTAAATTTTGGTTCTAAATAAATGATTTATACGGGCTTTTAAAAGCCCGTATAAATTTAAGTATCTACTTACAATTCACCATACTAATATCAAACTTTATAAATTATATCATTCCAAAATGATTAAAAATCACTTATAATATTTTTATTTTCTTCATTATTAAAAACACCTCTGAAAGCTAGCATTATTCCACTATGCCAATTTTTAGTTTTGAAAATCTTTGAAATTTAGATATGATTGCGAAACTAAAAAATACAATAAAAAATAATATCTTTATGTAATTAACCATTATCATTAGAAAAGGAAGCATTAATGTTTTATAAATTAGGTATAGTTGTTGGTATCGCTACAGGATTAACTTGGGCTTTATATGCAGATGCCAATAAAATTGACAACTTAATTCTAGTCGGAGGGTGGTTTCTCTGTGTATATTCCTTTATGACATTTGGTAAGATTATTGATAATAATATAAAAAAATTATAAATATAAAAAAGTCAACTATAATTAATAAAGGAGAAAACTAAAACCAAATAATTAGTTAAACTGTTTCAGTTTGAAATGTTTAATAGCTAAATTTAATCATATACTGACTCCTTGAGCTTGGTAATTTGTTTT
>JALUXT010000153.1 GCA_027013245.1 Campylobacteraceae bacterium | reverse complement strand
AGCTTACATGTAGCCTCATAATCAAGCACTTAAAGCTTCTTTTTCATTTGTTTTGGATTGTAAGTAATCAGATATATTTACAAGCGTAAATGTTACAAAAAAGATAAATAATCCCGGGAAAAAACTGAGCCACCATGCTATATCTATGACTTCTTTTCCCTCGCTTATGATGGTACCCCAACTAATCTGCGGTGGAGTTATACCAATTCCCAAAAAACTAAGTCCGCTTTCAGCAAGTATCGCACCGCTTACACCAAAAGTGAAACTGATAAAAAATATCGGAGCAATCAATGGAGCGTAGTATTTAAATAAAATTTTAAGTGGATTTACTTTTGCAATTTTTAATATCTTTATAAATGGCTTGTAGGAAATTGCAAAACTTTCACTTCTTATCATCCTTGCCATTCCCATCCATCCTGTGACAGAAATAACTAATACAAGAACAAATACAGATGCATTTACATAACTAATGAGCGCCAAAAGAAGAAAAAATGTCGGAAATGTTAGAAAAAGATCAATCATCACGACTATGCCTTTATCCACTATCCCCTTAAAATATCCCGAACTAACGCCAACAATCAAACCAACTAAACTAGCTATCAATGCACTTAACACTCCGATAATAAGCGAAATTTGTCCACCTTGCATCATCCTAGCAAAAAGGTCTCTACCTAGTCTATCTGTACCAAATAAGTGAGAAAATGAAGGTGGTAGCAGTATCGTATCTGGATTTAAAACATATGGGGATTTATCATAAAGATATGGGAACAAAAAACAAAAAACAAAGATTGAAACAAGAATAAAAACACTCACATATGGAAATCTTCTCAAATAATTAAGCCTTTATGCCGAGTAAAGTATTTAACATTTGATCAATCGTTGTTATAACTTTTGCATTTGCACCATATGCTGTTTGAAATTTCATCAAATTTGTCAATTCTTGGTCAGTATTTACACCGCTTATCGACTGGAATTCGGTATTTACTGTATTAAACAGTGCTTTTGAAGTAGCTTTTTCTCTAGTTGCTTTTTCACCATCTGTTGCTATGCTTGCTGTAAAAAATCTATAAAATCCATCTAAACTTTCTTGTACGCTAGAACCATCTTTTCTATAAAAATCCAATTTATTATACTGAAGTTGAATCATATCGTTTGCAACAGCATTATTTCCATTAATAGGTGCTTTATATCCTTGCATTTTACTAGGGTCATTCTTGAGTTCACTCTTGACTGAAATATCGGAAGCATTTACACCTGAGAAAAATTGCCCAATTCCAATAGCTCCTGGAAAATTTGTGCCTTTATCTTCTAGTGAAATTTTAAAGTTTTCTGATGCATGAGCAGAAACAGGATTTATAGAAAAAACACCTGTTGCATCATATGTCGCTGTAAAATAGTTACTTATATCATTTGTTGAGTTATTGTCATGATTGTCATCGGTGAGAGAATTTATTTTTTCTGCTATGCTATTTCCTGCAGTTCCATCCATAGTTGTAGCAGAGTCGATAGTGATGCTCTTCCTTGCAACCTCTTTTCCAGAATTATTATACATTACCAAATCAAATGTTCCATTTTTTGTATTTAAAGAGGAGTCAATTATAGGAGTATCTGCTTTTAAATTATTGTGTACAGGCGATTGTTTGCTTAGACTCGCGCTCTTTGCATAGATGTTGTTTGTTTGCACTATCAGAGTATTTGCAAATGTATCTAAATTATCTACATAACTTTGTATAAGTCCATCAGTTGGATATCCTCCATTTGTATTTTTGTCTACAAATCTACCTCTAAGATCCAACATAGCTCCTATTTTACCACCTTGAATCTTACCTGTGATGTCATATTGTTTCCCGTCTTGTGTTTCAGAATATAGTGAGTAATAATTGCTTTGATTTCCGCTATTATCTATAACAATAGGATGAAAAGTTGTCGCATCAACAAAAGAGTTTCCAGATATATTTAAGTGATAACCCAAGCCTTGATCAGTCATATTTGGGTCAATACTATTATCGGAGGTAATTTGACCTTTAAAAACAGAAAAACTTAGCATTTTTGACAAAGTTAGCTCGAGTTTATCTCTTTGATCTCTTAAATCGTTTGCTCTATTTGGATTTACACTCTCGACACTTCCTATTTCTTTATTTATATTTGCAATTTGCTGACCCATTTGATTAACTTCTATTATATTTGACTTTAGTTCATCATTTATAGTGTTTTGCAAGCCCCTTAAAGTCTTTTTTGATTCATTTATTCTAGATGTTAAGGTGGTGGCATTTTGAACTAAGGCTATTTTTTGCGAGCCATCATTCGTATTTGACGAGAAGTTATTCCAAGAGTTAAAATAATTGGTCAAATCATTTGCTATCCCTAAATTTTTCAAATCTGGGAAATTCTTTGCAACTTCAGTTAGTCTTTGTTCTGAAAAATCACTATAAGAGAGCGAATTTGAACTATCTTTTAGTCTCTGATATGTATATTCGTCATGAATTCTAGCTATCTGAGTCACCCTTACTCCTGTACCGATATCGCCAGGAGTTGTATGCAATGGAACAGCTGCAGATGTCACTACTCTTTGTCTTGTGTAGTAGTCATTGTTTGCATTTGCTATATTGTGTCCAGTGGTAGCAGTTGCAACTTCTGATGCAGACAGACCAGAATAACCAGTATTCAGTGTACTAAAAAGACTCATTATACACTCACTTTCAATATACTTGCTGGTCTATGATCAGACTTATAGTATCCATCCATCTCTCTTGGAAAAATTTTATCTAGAAGTGTATTGTAAAACTCACTTATAATCACAACAAATTTTGCATACTCTTTATTTACACTTTTTAGTTCATTTAATTTTAACTTCATATCATTTAACAGTGTTTTTTGATTCTCATCCAATACTTTTTCCATTTCATCATGTTCACTATTTTTCACTGTTTTTATAAGTTCATTGTCAAGTAATGTTTTTTTATGTTCAAAAGCTTTTATCAAATCATTTTTGATTTTAGTTCTCTCAAAAACAAGTTCATGGTTTGCATCTTTTATATCTTTTATGTCTTTTTTTGTGAGTTCTATCAAGTTATTAATATCGTTTATCGAGTTTGCAAGGTAGTGTGATAACATAAAAATCCTTTTTTATTTTAAAGGATTAGATAAGTTCTCCAAGAATAGCTTGTACGGTTTTTTGAGTATTTATTTTATAATCACCGTTTTTAATCTGTTCTTTTATAATCTCTGTTTTATCTAATGCTTTATTTTCTTTTGCAGGGGCTATACCCTTGCTGTCTTTATTTTTTTGCAATTGTTGCAAATAAGCTGTATTTCCAGCTCCAACTTTTGAAATCATTTTACGACCTTTATAAAGTAGCTCACAAGAGTTACTTGGATTCTTCTACCCTTAAATCGTCATAAAACAAAAAACTTTAACCCCTCTGTTTCAAAAAATCAAACAACATTTGACTAATACCAAATTTGCCACCCATCGACTGGCTTATAGCATCGTTGTACATGGAATTATATATCTTATCTCCCGCATCTTTTTGGAAAAGTTTATTATCGTGCTTCATGGAAACATCTAGTATTTTTTTTATAAAAAAAGCTTCAAATTTGTCTGTTTGCTCTTTTAATTTGATATCATTTTTTATATCTATTTTGGTTGGAACTTTTGTTGCATTTGCATACGATAAAGCTATCGAATTATCCACGCTACTTAACATCACATAATCTCCAGTTTTGCATTTATAGCTCCTGCTCTTTTGATGTTTTCCAAGATAGATATTATATCTTTGGGCTTTGCTCCTAGCTTATGTAAAGCTCTTGTTATATTTGCTATCGTTATCTCTTTATTGTCCATATTTAATTGATTTTGATTTACTGCGATTTGCACACCATCATTCATATTTATGTCATTTTTATTATTTTGTATAGTTTTTCTAGGCTCAATCTTTATAGTTATGTCACCATGAGTTATAATCACAGGACTGACATGTATATTCACTCCACTCACGATAGTTCCTGTTCGTTCATCTATGACTATTTTCTCTTCTTTTTCATAGCTTATATCAACATTTTGAACTTTTGCTAAAAATTCTACCATAGACATATCTTGTGGCTTTTCCAATCTAACAGTTCTTGGGTCTATTGCGGTTGCAACTTGGTTGTCAAAAAACTTATTTAGTGCTTTTTGCATAGAAATAGCGGTATTGAAATCTGACCTTTTCAAACTAATATTTGCAAACCTCTTATGATATATATCATACACAACATCTCGCTCAACTGTTCCACCACCAAATATAGAACCGCTTGTCGAGTGATTTAACTGTCCACCACCCTTTCCATTCATCCCACCTATCGTCAAGGAGCCTTGAGAAAGAGCATATATCTTTCCATCCACTCCTTTTAGTGCAGTCATGAGAAGTGTTCCACCTTGCAATGACTTTGCATCTCCTATGGATGAAACGATAACATTTAGCTTGTCTCCTTGCCTTGCAAATGAAGGAAGTGTCGCTGTCACTATGACGGCTGCTATATTTTTTGATTTTATATCTGCTGGTTTTATTTTAACATTCACAGTTTGCAAAAGATTTGATAGCGATTGTAAAGTAAACAAAGATGAACTACCGTCCCCCGTTCCATTTAGCCCAACAACTAAACCATAACCTATGAGTTTATTTTCTCTAACACCTATGATGCTTGATATATCTTTTATCTTTTCTGCTTGCAAAAATGAAAAATTTAAGAGTAGATATATAAACACAATGATTAACTTCATTATTTGCCTTTAATTTTAATAATCAAAGTTAAGCAATATATGTTCCAATACATGATAAAGTATTTATCAATAAAAAAATAGGAAATAACCATAGACAATATAATCTCAATTTTATCCATCTATTTTTTCGTAGCAATCGGCTACCTTGCAAAAACGATGCTAAAAGATGAACTCAATGAAAAAAGTATTGTCAAATTAAATATCTACTTTCTACTCCCAATCTTAGCCTTTTGGGGGCTTTTAACTCAAAAAATTGATGTGAAAATCTTAGAAGTTCCTCTTCTTTATCTTCTTATAATCATAATAGCTTTAGCATGCACTACCATAATCGCAAAAAGATTTTTTAATGACCCAAAAGACATATCCATAGTCTCTATGGCTAGTATAACAGGAGTAACAGGAAGCATAGGAATACCCTTGGGAATTACACTTTTTTCAAACTCATCGGTGATTTACACGAGCCTCATAAATACCACGAGCATGTTATTTGTCTATACAGTTGGAGTCTACATATACTCAAGAGGAGCTTATAGCATCAAAAAATCAATAAAAAATGTCTTCAAGATGCCGATAATCTGGGCTTCATTCTTAGCAATTATATTTAACATTTTTAACTTACATGTAAACAACTCTTTCTTCAAAACTTTAGAGATGGGAGCCTATGGGGCTATCGTGATGCAATTAATCATATTTGGAATCTTCCTAAGGGAAGCAAAGATAAAAGAGGTAAGCATAAAGCTTTTAAGTATAGTAATGTCACTAAAATTTGTACTAATCCCCATAATCGCTACTATAATTTTATACATATTTCACCTAGAAAAACTACCCCTTAACTCAACCATGCTAGAATTAATAGTCCCTCTAGCCATAACAAATGTAAGCCTAGCTAGCCTATTTGACTGCAAACCAAAACTAGTCACATCTTTGGTTTTTATAAGCTCTATAATCTTTATATTTTATGCTATGGTTTTAGTAAATCTTTAATTATGAAACTGTTCTAGTACAGCTTTTATCGTTTATTTTATTTACACTTGAAGTTATTTTGGGTACAATAATATTATTACACAATAGCAAATAACGATAATTTTGGATAATTGGAGCAATTTTTGGATACATTATTTTATTTGGGGTTTATATTTGTTTTTGGTGCATTTATTAAGATGTTTTGCCAAAAAATTAAAATTTTATATGTCGTAGGATATCTAATTTTCGGATATCTAATCGGACCAAATGTATTTAATATTATTCCAAAATCTTTTATTTATGAGAGTAATATTATTACAGAATTATCACTTTCAATAATCTCAGTTTTAGTAGGTTCTAGCTTAAAATATAAATCTTTAAAAAGCTTATCTAAACAGATTTCTTTAATCTCTTTTTTTGAAGCTATCGTTACTTTTTGTTTAGTTTCTATTGCTTTTTATCTACTTTTAAGCACGATGAGTCTTTTTAATACAAAAGAAGATATTGCAGTTGCTTTATTGTTTGGGGGCTTAGCAATCGCAACTGCACCAGCTACTATTTTAGCTATAATTCATGAACTAGAACCAAAAAAGAGAATTCAGCAAATTTTATTGGGAATTGTTGCGCTTGATAATGCATTTGCTCTCATCATATTTAGTTTAATTTTAGCTTTAAGCACTTTTATTTTAGGTGAACAAAATAATATATTAAGCTCAATTTTTGAAATATTTCCCAAGTTTATTTTTTCAATAATAATTGGTGTTTTGGGTGGATTGATTACCAATTTTATTGATAAACTGTATATAAAAACTCAAACCTTAAAAACTACATCTACCCTCGGTATGGTTTTTATCGTTTTTAGTATATGCAATAATTATAATTTAGAGCCACTTTTAGCAACTCTTGTGATGGGAATTACGATGGCAAATGTATCAAAAGAGTTTGCTTTAGTAAAAGAAGAATTTGATAACCATTTGAAAGATATAATATTTTTGCTATTTTTTACATTTTCTGCGATGCATATGAAATTGGAATTAATTTATAAAATGCCTTGGATAATTGTTACATATGTATTATTTAGGAGTTTAGGTAAATTTTTTGGAACCAGGCTTGGAGCCAATATAAGCCATGCACATATAGATGCACAAAAATACTTAGGCTTGGCACTATTTCCTCAAGCTGGAATCGCGATAGGGCTAGCACTCTCAATACAAGAGATTGGCAGCTTAAAAGATGTAGCCCCGATAATTTTAGATGTAATAATAGCAACAACAATCATTCATGAATTAATAGGGCCAGTTTTTACAAAATACGCAATTAAAAAAACTCAAAAATAGGATTTAATATCTACTTTTTACTCCCAACTTTAGCCTATGGTATGTTTTTTGCTTATTATGTAAAAAGGATTCTGTCATGCAAGTTTTAACAAATACCAATAGCTATAGTATCCCTCAAAGTAGCAATACAAAAACCACCTCCCAATATGTTTTTTGGCAAGACCCAAAAGCTGGCTTACCATTTTTAGATGACAAAGCAAATGGCATACTCAATGATATTTTAAGCAAAAAAACTCCTCATGAAGCTTTTTTAGTCAAAGCTACCATGATGATGGATATGCAACATCCTATAAGTGCTGATAAAGAAGGTAATGTTTTTCGTGGGGATATTGGTAACTTTAAAATTTCTGCACCTGATGTTCAAAAACGACTCAATACTTATGCAAAAAGTTTACAAAATAATAATAAAGGTTTGCCTGATGAGCTTGGCTTAACGCAGATAGCTCAAAAATTATCTGAACAATACAAAGCACAAACAACACCAGCACAAAACAAATCCACAGACGAGACAAAATCAAAAAACTTGGAACAATTTTATACCAAAGAGATAACACAAAAAGGAGAAACTACAAAAATCGCTTTAGAAAAGACACATAAAAGTAGCATCAACAATCATCCTTTTGACCCAAATAAACCTCTTGATTTTTTAGATAAAAGAGGGAATGAACTCTTCAACAAAGCATTAGAGGGTAGAACAGAACAGGAAAAAATAGG
>JALUXT010000152.1 GCA_027013245.1 Campylobacteraceae bacterium | reverse complement strand
TGCGCTTTTGAATGGGCCTTCAAAAGCATATGTTTATGTTGGTATTATGCTTGTTGTGGTTATTGTTCTAAGGGGCTTATTTTTTATTTTAAACTATTTTCAAACAAAACTATTTACTATAGTTTCTAAAAATATATCTTTCAAACTGAGAAAAGATTTACTTTTACATTTGAGTAAAGTTGCCATAAATGAGTTGGAATTTTTCGGTTCTGGAAGAAGTGCTTCTTTGTTGGTTGTGGATGTTGATACTATTGAAAATTTTCTAGGTTCCTTCGTAAGCAGATTGATTATATCCATATTGACAATTATAGGTGTCGGAATAGTTTTACTCTTAATACACTGGCAATTAGCCCTTTTTATCCTGATTTTAAATCCTTTTGTGATTATAATAACCACAAAAATTGCAAAAAAAGTCTCTGTATTAAAGAAAAATCAAAATAAAGCTTTTGAAGTATTCCAAGAATCTCTAAATGAGACGTTTGAACTTTTTGCACAGATAAGATCAGCAAATCAAGATAAAAACTTTTTTTCAAGAGTGATAAATAGTGCAAGAGAGATAAAAAATAAATCTATAGAATTTACATATAAAAGTGATGGCGCCAATAGATTATCATTTTTGATTTTTCTATCTGGGTTTGAGATATTTAGAGCCGCTAGCATCTTGGTTGTTGCTTACTCTAACCTTTCTATTGGTTTAATGTTTGGTATTTTTGGATATCTTTGGGTTATGATGACTCCTATACAGGACATATTAAATATGCAATATGCTTATCAAAATGCAAAAAAATCATTAGCTAGGATAAATTCTATATTTGCACTAAAAGAGGAACCAAAATATAAGCATATATGCAACCCTTTTAGAGATAAAACTACAAATAAAGTAGAAGTAAAAAATCTCAGCTTTGCTTATGATAATGGTAAAAATATATTGGAAAACATAAATATTAACATTAAAAAAGGAAGTAAAATAGCCATAGTAGGTGCAAGTGGAAGTGGAAAAACAACACTTGCAAATCTTTTGGTTGGGCTGTATAGTTTTAGTAAAGGTGATATTTTTTATGATGATTGCTCGATAAAAGATATAGGTTTAGATGTTGTAAGAGAGCATGTGTATCTAGTGTTGCAAAATCCTCAAATGTTTAACAGCACCATAAGAGAGAATTTGACTTTTGGCTTACATGTAAGCGATACCCAACTGCACAAAGCACTAGAAATTGCGCAATTAGGTGATTTAAAAGATGGTTTAAAAGATGGTTTAGATACAAAAGTAGGAAGAAATGGCATAAAACTCTCTGGTGGGCAAAGACAAAGGCTTTCAATCGCTAGAATGATAGTTCAAGATTCAAATATTGTTATTTTAGATGAATCAACATCAGCTTTGGATGTACATACGGAAAACCAACTTTTTGAATCTTTAAATATCTTTTTAAAAGATAAAACAACGATTATAATAGCACACAGATTAAGCACCATACGAAAAGCAGATTATATTTATGTGCTAGACAATGGAGCGATAGAAGAAGAGGGAACTCATGATGAACTCATGAGTCTTGAGGGTACATTTTATAATTATACACAAGGAGTATAGTATGAAGAAAATCATATTGACATTGGTATTTAGTCTATTTTTTGCAAATATCTGTCTAGCAGGAGCTAGTGAAACACTACTTGATAGTGCAAATACTTTAAAAGATATGGTAAGGACTGAAAATAAAATACCAAAATCAATACTTGCAAAATCTTTGGCCATTGTTATCGTGCCAGATACGAAAAGAGCAGCTTTTTTTGTCGGCGGTGAATACGGCGAAGGAGTAGCTAGTATCAAAAAATTTGATGGCTCATGGAGCAGTCCATTTTTTATAAAATTTACTGGCGGTAGTTTTGGCTGGCAATTTGGCTTTGATATGAATTCTATAATACTTATATTTAACAGTCAAAAAAGTGTAAATTCTCTTTTAAGTAAAAGCATTACCATGGGTATAGATGCCTCTATATCAGCTGGACCACTAGCTAAAACATATGAAAAAAACAGTAAGATTGACTTAAGTGCTGAAATTTTTTCATATAGAAAATCGGAAGGACTTTTTCTAGGAGTTTTACTAAAAGGTGCAGTAGTAAGTCAGGATAACGCTAAAAATATAGAATATTATGGAAATGGTGCTAGAGCCAAATCGATAGTAAATCTGAAAAATAGACAAGATTCTTACTCAAGCAAAGAATTTTTCAAAGTCATAAAACAAATAAAGGAATAATTTGCAAGATATTTTAAACTCCCTATCAACTTATGGATATATAATCCTATTTATCTACTCACTTGGAGGCGGCATGGTTGCTTTGATAGCAGCTGGCGTTCTTTCATACTCTGGACAGATGGATTTAACCGTCTCTATACTCGTGGCATTTATAGCAAATGTTATAGGAGACTCACTACTTTTTTATCTTAGCAGATACAATAAACAACAAATGATGCCCTATCTTAAAAAACACAGAAGAAAGTTGGCACTTAGCCATATCTTGATGAAGAAATATGGAGATAAAATCATATTTTTTCAAAAATTTGTATATGGTATAAAAACACTCATCCCGATAGCGATAGGTTTCACAAAGTATAGTGCCATAAAATTCAATATACTAAATGTAATTTCAGCAGCTTTATGGAGTCTTATAATCGCATTTACAAGTTACAAAGCGGGTGAAACTCTTATAAGTGTAAGCAAGTATATTTCGGGAAAGCCATGGTTAGCACCGATTATTTTAGCAGGATTGATTGGGCTTTTATGGTTATATATACAAATGGCAACTAAGAAGAAAAAGGCTAAACGATAGATTTTCCATATTATTACTCCACCGATAAAATACATAAAACTATAAGCTAGATTTAGCTATAATATTTTATGAAAAATAAAAACACAGACGCAAGAAAAGTCACAACACAGGCACAACAAGAGAAAAGAAATATAGCA
>JALUXT010000151.1 GCA_027013245.1 Campylobacteraceae bacterium | reverse complement strand
TTGATGCTTGTTAGTGCTGGAATTTGGAACTTATTGATTGCATAAAAGATAAGCATAGCTAGAAGGATGTCCTTATTTAGAAGCTTTTAGGGTGTTGTATTTATTATGCAACACCCCTAGTAAAAATACAGCCTGAATTTATTAAGATTGATGGCTCTTTGATAAAAAATTTAAAAAGAGATTCAAATGAATATCATATAGTTTCTGCTATCGTAAAGTTTGCCAAAACATTAGATATGCAAATTATCGCAGAATTTGTTTGTTCATCCCAAATTGTAGAGATATTGCAAGATTTTGATATAGATTATATGCAAGGTTATTATTTTAGTGAACCATCTGCATCTCTTTAAGTACTTCTAATAGCAAATCTTAAGCAAAATTGCTTTATAATTACAATGTATCTGAGTGAAGCGACAGCGTTTTATGAGGGTCCAACATATTGTTTTTTGTGGAACGAGTATTTTGCTGGTGCGTCTGTGTTTTTGTTTGAGTCTTTTTTGAGATTAGAATCTGCAGCCTAAAAGCAAAATTAGTTCTACATCGTTGGCTTTAACCGGGCCAAAAAGTAAACGAACGCCCACTTGGGTAAGCAGTATATGCTTTGCATATACTGCTTTTTTTAGGAGTTTTTTCAATGGATATTTTGATAGTAGGTAGCGGTGGTCGTGAATACTCGATAGCACTAGCGCTAAAAAAAGATAAGGAAGTTGGCACTGTTTATATGGCACCAGGAAACGGTGCTACACAAAAGTTTGCTGTAAATATAGATATAGAAGATTTTGATGAATTAGCAGATTTTGTGCAAAATAATAATATAGATTTAACAATAGTAGGTCCTGAAGCACCGTTAGTAGAAGGTATAGTTGATGTCTTTAACGAACGAAATCTTCCAATCTTTGGTACATCTAAAAAAGCTTCAAGATTAGAAGGTTCAAAAATTTATATGAAGAATTTTCTCAAGAAATATAATATTCCAACAGCTTCATATATCCAGACTGATGATTTAAAAGAAGCAACTGATTTTATTGAAAGTTTGATTGAGCCAATAGTCATAAAAGCTGATGGACTTTGCGGCGGAAAAGGTGTGATAATCGCACAAACAAAACTTGAAGCCACAGAAGCTGCAAGAGATATGCTTAGTGGAGATAGCTTTGGCGATGCAGGAAAATTTATCATTATAGAAGAATTTTTAGACGGATATGAGCTCTCTGTTTTTGCGGTGTGTGATGGGGAAAATTATAAGATTTTGCCAGCCGCACAAGACCATAAAAGATTGCTTAATGGTGATAGCGGACCAAATACTGGAGGAATGGGAGCATATGCACCAACCCCTTTGATAAATGATGAATTATATAATAAGGTGGAAAAGCAAGTTGTTATTCCAACACTTAAAGGAATGCAAAAAGAGGGTAGCCCGTATAGCGGAGTTTTATTTATTGGTTTAATGATTATAAATGATGAGCCAATCGTGCTTGAGTATAATGTAAGATTTGGTGATCCTGAATGTGAGGTTTTGATGCCTCTTTTAAAAACACCTGCAAGCCAACTTTTTTACAAGGCTGCCAAAAAAGATTTACAAAACTTGGATTTGGAGTTTTATGATAAATATGCAGTAGCCGTGGTTGTTGCTAGTCAAAAATATCCATATTCAAGTTCAACGCCGTCTGAAATAATAGTTGATGAAAATGTTCACGATGAATTAGATGGCACACATATAGTTTATGCTGGGGTGAGTAAAGAAGATGAAAAACTATATGCAACTGGTGGCAGAGTTTTACTTTGCGTGGGCTTGGGTGAAAGCATAAAAGAAGCTAGAGATAAAGCATATTTGCTTTGTGGACAAGTTCATTTTGCTGGAAAACAATTTAGACTAGACATAGCATATCAGGCACTAAATATATGAGGGATGAAGAAATAATCCAGAGATTTGAAAGGGAAAACATAACTCTTGCAAGTATTAAAAAAAGAGCTTTAGCCTATACGATTGATGAAATTTTAATTTCTGTTTTATTTATGTTTATATACATTGGACAAATTCCTAAGGATGCTAGTTATATTGAAACCATAAATCTACTAAATGGATTATTTAGCTATATAATTTTATTAAAAATAATATATCAGGCATTTTTTGTTTGGGCTTATGGAGCAACTCCAGGAAAAATGTTAATGAAAATAAGAGTTATCTCTACTATCGACTTAGACAATCCAAATATTTTGTATTCACTTAACCGTGCTTTGATAAGAATCGTAAGTGAATCGCTGTTTTATATAGGTTTTTTATGGGCTTTGACAAATCCAAAAAGAGAAACATGGCATGACAAAGTTGCAAGAACATTGGTGATTAATGCTTATTAAATTTTTTATTTTCTTTATTCTTTTTCTAACTGTGAGTTTTGCAGAAGTTCAAAATGTTGAAGTTTTAGCAAAAAATGTAAAAAAAGATGGATTTATCATACATGCCAAGGGCAATGTTGTTCTTTATTCTCAAAAATATTTGATTACGGCCGATAAGGCTGATTATAATCAAAAAACTGGAGATTTGAGCCTTTTTGGCGACATAACCGTTCTTGAGGGTATACAATTTTCTTCTAAAAGTGGAAAAGTAAAGCTAAATTTAAATACTGATGTTGGGTCTTTTGAGCCACTTTTCTTTTTTAATGATGTTTCCAACTTATGGATAAGTTGTCAAAGTGCGACTTCAAATCCGCAATATTATTTAACTCATAAATCTATAGTTTCAAGCTGTAATGTTCAAGACCCTGATTGGAAGATAGATTTTAGCTCAGGTGAGCTAAATAGAAAAACAAACTTTTTAAGTATATATAATGCAGTTTTCTATGCGGGAAAAGTTCCAATTCTATATTTACCGTATTTTGGATTTTCGACTGACAAAACAAGAAAAACAGGTTTATTAAGGCCAAATATCGGGTATAGTGGTTCTGAGGGTTTATTTTATGCACAACCAATTTATCTCGCTCCTTATATCAATTGGGATTTGCAAATAACACCACAATTAAGATCAAAAAGAGGAATAGGAGTAAATAGTGTTTTTAGATATGTGGATTCTCCTTATTCTAAATTAAATATCCAAACGGGAATATTTGATGAATATACCAAATATGCGCAAAAAAATTCTTTGGTAAACAGTAAGCATTATGGATTTGAACTCAATTATGACAGGAGTAAGCTTTTTAGTGGATATTTCAACCAAGGCGTTGAAGATGGGCTCTATCTTGACTTTACTTATCTAGATGATATAGATTACTTAAATACTAAAAATAACGATGGTGCTTCGTACAATAAACTTGTAACATCAACTTTTAATTACTATTTTGAAAAAGATTTGGATTATTATGGCTTGTATGCAAAATACTACATAGATACATCAAAAGTATCAAACAAAGATACACTCCAAGAACTACCAACATTGCAATACCATAGATTTTCTAACACTTTGTTTTGGGATAAATTACTTTACTCTGTTGATTTAAAATCAAAAAATTACGATAGAGCTGTTGGCCTAAATGCAACTCAGTATGAATTAAATGTACCATTTACATTTTATTTTTCATTTTTGAATGATTATCTTAAATTTTCATTTTCTGAAAATATTTATCTTACTTATGTTGATTACTCAAACCAAACAACCCCTGTGATTAATGGTCAGTATTTTAGAAATTATCATAAATTTTCTATTTATACAGATTTGGCAAAAGTATATGACAATTTTTACCATACCATGTATATGAGTCTTGATTATGTTGTTCCTAGCAAAGAAGATAAAAGTGGATATTTTGCAGATTTTACACCAACAAATACCACACAAAAAAGTGTAACATTTAATTTGGTGCAGTATTTTTATAATAGTGATGGTGACAAAAAAGTAAGCCATACATTAAAACAGCAATATTTCTTTAGTGGTTATAGATACAAATATGGAGATTTGGAAAATAATCTGAAAATTTATTTTACTGATAAGATTAATTTTTCAAATACGATATTTTATTCACATGAATATTCTAGATTTTCAAAAATTCAAAATTCATTTAATTACAGCAATGATATTTATAATGCTAGCCTAACACACACATACGAAAACACCCAAACACTTGATACTAGTTTCTTAACTTTTGCTTTTGACACCAACTATTTTAGAAATTACAATCTTTTTGCCTCTGTGAATTATGATTTTAAAAATAACTTTTTTAAATCTTGGAAAATTGGTTTTAAAAGAAAGAAAAAATGTTGGGATTACTCTTTAGTTTATAGTGAAAATACAACACCACAGTTGACAAGCACAAGCAATAACTCTATAAATAAAAAAGGCATCTATATACTATTTAATCTTTATCCTATCGGGAGTATAGATTACCAATTTACTAAACAGAGTGATAATACAAGAGTAAACCCTTGATAAATCAAGGAATTTTTAGAGGGTGTATATGTCGATAAGTTTAGATTTTAATTCTTATTTTAAAAATAAGAAAGAAGCCATTAAGGATTTATTGGAAGTTCTGCCAAAAAAAAGAATGCAAGATGAAGATTGGCTAATAGTTGCTTGTAGTGAGCAAGCTTTGATTTTAGCAAACATAATGTCTCTTAAATTAAATCTCACATATGATATTTTATTTACAGGAGATGTAGTTGCTCCAAATAATGACGAGTGCACAGTTGCTGTTGTTAGTGAAACTGAAGAAATTGTGATACAAGATAAACTTGTAAAAGCTTTTGAAATAAATCTGGATTATATATATGGTCAAGCACACAGAGTGTTTGATGAATTAATATTGCCAAAAGTTTATAAATATAAAAAAGGAGAATTAATCAACTCTATAAAAGATAGAAATATTTTATTTGTTGATATTGGTTGTGAGACTGGTTTTAGAATCATGTCTTGCATAAAAACAGCTATCAAACTAGGAGCAACATCGATAATATGTGCTCTTCCAGTTATGGCTACAGATGTATTTGAGACATTGCAAAAAATAAGTGACGAAATTTTTTGTGTTAAAAAAGTTGATAATTTCGTTAATGTTGATTTTTATTATAAAGATATGCAAAAACTTTCGCAAAATGATATAATAGAAGTTTTAAATAATTCAAAAGGGTACTTGCCCTTTTCTAAAAATAGGAGTGATGATGGAATATAAAATTGATGTAAATAACCAACTTGAGATATACGATATTGGTAAAGTTGCAAAACAAGCTGCGGGTGCAGTCATGTTAAAAGTAAAAGATACGGTTATAATAGCTGCAGTTTCAAGAGATGATAATCAAGCAGATGGCAATTTTGTGCCTTTAACTGTGCAATATATAGAAAAAACTTATGCTTCTGGAAAATATCCAGGAGGTTTTATGAAAAGAGAAACAAGACCAAGTGATTTTGAAACTTTAACTTCAAGAGTGATTGATAGAAGTTTGAGACCACTTTTCCCAGATGGATATGCATATCCGACTCAATTAACTCTTTTTGTTGTGAGCTGTGACCCAGAAGTAGATCTTCAAGTAGCCGCATTAAATGCTGCAAGTGCTGCTATATTTTTATCTGATATTCCTATAAATAAATCTGTTTGTGGAGTAAGAATCGGTAAAATTGATGGTAAATTGGTAGTAAATCCTAGTAACACAGAGCTTACGAATTCCAGTATGGACTTGTATGTAGCAGGAACAAAAGAAGAGTTGCTGATGATTGAGATGAGATCGATTGCCAGCATGGATATTGATGTTATTCCCTCAGTTGCTCTCGACCCTATGATTGACCCAGTGATGAGTGAAAATCTAATCCCTACTCAAAATATAAATGAATTTAGTGAAGATGAGATACTTGAAGCTATAAATAAAGCTCAAGATGCGATAACAGGAGCTTGTACGGCTTATGAAGAAGCATTTACTCCTTTGAAAAAAGAAGATGCACAGCTAGAATACAAGGAAGACTTGCTGGATGATGGCATTAAAGCATATATTGAAGAATTTTACAAAGATGATGTAAAAGAAGCGATATCTCAAATGGCAAAAAGTGAAAGAGCAAATGGGCTAAATAAAATTGCAAAAACTATTATGAGTGATGACATTGCTGAAAAAGAAGAATGGGATGAAGGTATTGTTAAAAATGTTATAAATGACTATAAGAAAAATATAGTTAGAAAAATGATAGTACAAGACAGAGTTAGGGCTGACGGAAGGGCATTAACTGAAGTTAGACCAATTTCCATAGAAACAAATCTTCTCCCAAGAACTCACGGTTCTTGCTTATTTACAAGAGGTCAAACTCAAGCACTTGTAACTGTTACACTTGGTGGTGACAAAGATGGACAAATGTATGAGAGATTGACTCAAAAAGGTAATTTAACTGATAACTTTATGGTTAATTATAACTTCCCAGGATTTTCAGTAGGAGAGGCTGGCTTTATAAGAGCTCCTGGCAGAAGAGAGTTGGGACATGGTAATTTAGCTAGACGCGCATTGGAGCCTACTTTAGATATAGATAGGTTGCAAACTATAAGATTGGTTTCAGAGATTTTAGAATCAAATGGCTCATCTTCACAAGCTACGATATGTGGGGGATCTCTCGCACTAAAAGCCGCAGGAGTAGAAGTTAAAAAACTAGTAGCTGGAATTGCTATGGGACTTGTTTTTGAAGGAAATGAGCACGCGATACTAACGGATATCATGGGCTTAGAAGATCACGATGGCGATATGGACTTTAAAGTAGCTGGTACAAGAGACGGTATTACTGCGCTTCAAATGGATATAAAACTTGGTGGAATTTCTCAAGAAATACTAAAAGAAGCACTTTATCAAGCAAGAGAAGGAAGAAACCACATCTTGGGCATCATGGAAGAGGCTGATGCAAATATACATATAAACAATAAAATACTTCCAAAGTTAGAGCTTTTTAGTATCGACCCATCTAAGATAGTAGATGTTATCGGACAAGCCGGAAAAACTATAAGAGAAATCATAGAGAAATTTGAGGTTTCAATTGATCTTGATAGAGATAAAGGTGAAGTAAAAATAGCAGGCGACAACAAAGAAAAAGTCGAAGCCGCAAAATCTCACATAGTAGAAATCGTAAATAAGCCATCTCGTGGTCGTGATAACAGAGGTGGTGGAAGAAGTGGAGGGAACCGTGAGCGAAAACCAATCCCTACATTTGTTCAAGATGAAGTTGTTGATGGTGTTGTGAGAAGAATCGTAGATTTTGGTGCATTTGTTGAGCTTCCAGGAGAGATTGATGGTCTTTTACATGTATCAAAAATTGCAGACCATAGAGTAGAAAAAGTAAGTGATTACCTAGCAGTTGATCAAAAAGTAAAAGTGAAAATTTTGAAGCAAAATGGAGCTAAGATAGAGTTAGGTTTAGTAAAATAGGCTGCTTAACTAAGTTTTAACGAAAACTTAGTTAAAATGTCGCCGATACAAAGTGAAAAGTAGGGATACGCAAGCCGAACGGACTTTGTAAATTTAAATTAAAGATTTTATATCTTTAACAAGGAGTTGTTAGATGAAAAAGGTTTTATTTCTAATAGTTGCAATTGCAACTGCTGCATTTGCAGGTGAAGGTGATAGTATGATTAAAGCATACTCAGTAGTTGCTGCTGGTATGGGTCTTGGTCTTGCTGCACTTGGCGGAGCAATCGGTATGGGACATACTGCAGCTGCTACGATAGCAGGAACTGCAAGAAACCCAGGTCTTGGTGGAAAACTTATGACTACTATGTTTATCGCTCTAGCGATGATTGAAGCACAAGTTATTTATGCACTTGTTATTGCATTAATTGCATTATATGCAAACCCATTCTTATAGAATGATGTAATAAATATAGAGAGTTTTTTAACTCTCTATATCTCTTAATTTTTATTGATGCGTTAGTGGTGGAATGGTAGACAC
>JALUXT010000150.1 GCA_027013245.1 Campylobacteraceae bacterium | reverse complement strand
AAATTTGATAGAGGTATTGTCTATAGCTTTGAAGACAAAAACATAGAAATATCTACAAATATGGGTATCAGTTTTGATTTAAAAGGAACTTTTGAAAAAGCTAAACTTGCATTAAAGTTAGCCAAAAGAGAAAATCAGGCATTTTTTACATATTCATTTTTTGCTACAACTTTGTTTGAAGAGAATGAGGAAAAGATAGCAAAAATCATCGAAGAATCCATAAAAAATGGACATATCGTTCCACATTTTCAAAAAATAGTTGATAAAGATGGAAATGTTATTTTTTACGAAACTCTTGTTAGGATTCGTTCAAATGATTCGTTTTTATCACCAAAATTCTTTCTTGGGGTTGCTAAGAAAAAAGGATTTTACAACACCTTGGTAAAGATTTTAAGCAAAACACTATCGATAGACAAAAAAGCAATATCCATAAATCTTGTGTTTGAAGATTTGCTAGATGACGAACTATTTAATTTCTTGATAAATTTTTTTAAAGAGTCAAACTGCATATTTGAATTGCAATATAAAGAAAATTTAGAGTTAGACTTAATGTTGCCAAAACTAAAAACCTTAGACAAAAACCATATAAAAGTTTGCCTTGACAATGTAAAAAGCACATCAAATTTAAGCGATATACGATACATAGATTTTTTAAAAATACATGGTGATTTAATTCGTTCATTATCTATAGACGAAAGCTCTAAGCTTACATGTAGAGCCATCATCCAAGAATGCAAAAAACTTGGGTGCAAAAGCATTGCTACGCAAATAAACTCTGTCTCTTCTTTTAATGAAGCAAAGAAACTTGGATTTGACTATTTTCAAGGATTTTTATTTTCACAACCACAAAAAGAGATTAGCGATTAAATCTTTTTTGCATTATCAGTCCACCTAATATAAAAATTAGTGCCACAATAGTAGAAAAAAGAATCTCTTCTCCGACCAAGTAGTGTATAAAAACCAAAGATAACAAAGGAGAAAGAAATATCAAATTTGAAATCTTCGATATAGATTCACTTAGATTTACAGCTTTGAGCCAAAATACAAATGAAAAACCCATCTCAAAAAAACCAACATAAATAGCTCCAAGCATCGAACTCGGTGTTGGGACTCTAAAGTGAGATGTCAAAGAGATATAAAGCGTTATAAAAATCACACCGACTAAAAAATTTGAAAAGAGAGCAACAACTGGGTTTGCCTTTGTTTTTGTATTTATTATCCAATAAAGCGACCATAAAATCGTGCTAAAAAGCGCTAGTGCTACACCAAAGGCATTTGAAAAATGCAGAGAAAAAGGATGACCATGTGTCGCGATTATCAATACTCCAAAATAACAGATAAACCCTGCAATTATGTCTATCTTGGTGATTTTGTGTTTTAATAAAATAGCACCGAGGTATGCAAACATCAAAGCCCAAGTATAGTTTATAGCCTGTGCAACTTGCGCTGGCAATATATCGTAAGCCTTAAACAAAACCAGATAATATACAAAAGGATTGATGAGACCCAAGACCAAAGTTAAAAAAGGTTGTTTTTTTATATGTTTGATGACTTCAAAAAATCTCTTTTGATATATCAAAATACCGCCTAGAACAAAAAGAGAGCTAAGGGATGAATAAAATAGCAATTCAAGAGGCGTAAGAAATCGAAGAGAAATTTTAAAAGCTGTCGCCACAGTTGACCAGAAAAAAACCGATAAAAGTGCATATTTATACGCTAAAGTTTGATTTGTTTTCAAAATTTTTCCCTAAGACAAAGTATTTTGTGATATTATACACTAAAAATTATTTAAGGATTTTACAGTGGTAAAGCATATAGTCTTTTTTAAACTACGAAATGGCTCACAAGAAGTCAAGCAAACTCTAAAAGATAAACTAATGTCAATGCAAGGCAAAATAGAAGTTTTAAAAAGCATAGAAGTAGGCATAGATACAAACAGAAGCGAGAGAGCTTGTGATGTATCACTCATAACAGAATTTAATTCAAAAGAGGATTTAAAATCTTATGCCTCAAATCCAATGCATCTAGAAATCATAAAATACATCAAAAACCAAAATATGATAACTAGTGTGGTTGATTATGAGTTCTAAAAAATCTCATAAACAGTGGCAAAGATGAAATGATTGAGCCTAAAACTATGAATGCACAAGATATCCATATCGTCCTATTTGCACTTGAAAGTCCAAACGCAACCAAAAGAATAGTTGAAAGTACTGGAGCACTATAAGACAGTGTTCCAAGCAATGTAATATCTCCTTTTTTTACGCCATAATCCCATGCAAAAAATGCTCCTCCAACTGGCCCTAACCCTAATACAAACATGGCTAATATACTTTTAAAATCAGGTATGACAGTTACTTCAAATATCATATGACAAAAAAATGCCAAAACAGCCGTCACACCGCAAAAAGCACCGACTGCACTTGTTGGAACTTTTCCAAAATACCTAGAAAGAACAGAATACGAAGACCAAGTTAAGGCACATATAAAAGCATAAAAATACCCTTTGATATACTTAATATCAAAAACTAAATCTTGAGAGCCATTGATTAAAATTATAACGCCTAAAAAACCAATCATAACACCTAGTATGTGAAACCATCGTAGCTTCATTCCAGGCAGAAATGAACTAAAAAGAACGATAAATAAGGGCCAGAGATAGTTGATAAGATTAGCTTGGATAGCAGGTGCATTTTGCAAGGCCAAGAAATAAAAAAATGATAACCAAAAAGCCCGCCAACCCCTACGAGCCAAACCTTGAGTGGATGTTTAAAATGAATCAAAATACCTTTACCCTCTTTTGTCCACAAAAAGAGTCCAATCAAAAATGCAACAAAAAAAGATACACTTACAAGCTCAAACGGTGGAATATCTCCAGCAACCACTGTAAAACTAGCCAATGTTGCCCAAAGTAAAATAGCAAAGATACCAGCTAAGTTTCCTTTTAAGACTTGTTGCATTACTACTCCAAATGTGATAGAATTCAATAAAAACTAGGAATTACAGTGAATAAAACTATTTTTATAATTATCTTAACATTTTTTGCCTTTACACTATATGCAAATGAAGCCAAAGATGCCTACAATCAAGCATTACAATATGAAAAAAATGGGGATTTTAAAAATGCGATGCTTTTATATAAAAAAGCTGCTTCTTTGTCTGTTAAACCAAAAAAATTAGAAACATTTTTGAAAAAATATGGCAATGGAACGATCATCAGATTTGGTCAAAATGAAATAAAAGGCTATAAATACAAAAGTACAGATGAAAGCTTAAAACAAATCATATTTTCTTCTTTTGATGTAAAACCTTACAGGATGAACTACCTGTTGCCTTTTACTTATGATAGTGTACGCCATGTTGGTAGAAAAAGTGCGGAAACAAAATTTCAAATCAGTTTTAAAAAAAGTTTAGGCAAAAATCTATTTGGCTTTAAAGATGAACTATTTTTAGCTTATACTCAACAATCTTGGTGGCAAACTAGTGCGCCATCTACTCCTTTTAGAGAATCAAATTATGAGCCAGAACTATTTATAATGTTTCCATATGCAAGTAAAAACAGCCCATTAAAGGCTTATAGAATTGGAATACTTCATCAATCAAATGGACGAGGAGGATTACAATCAAGGTCTTGGAACAGAGTGTATCTAAATGGAATCTTTCAAAAAGATGGCATTTTTATAATACCAAGAATTTGGTACAGAATTCCTGAGCATAAAAAAAGAAATATCAATGATGCAAGCGGTGATGACAATCCTGATATCTACGATTATCTAGGATATGGAGATTTAAAGATTTCGTATCCATACAAAAGATATCTTTTCTCTTTACTGCTGAGAAATAACCTAAAGTTTAACAGTAATAACAAGGGGGCAGTGCAATTTGACTGGACATTTCCTCTGCCTTGGATAACCGATACTTTTGGTTATCTACAAATTTTCAGCGGGTATGGTGAAAGTTTGATAGATTACAATAAAAGAAACGACAAGATAGGAATCGGTTTTGCAATTACGAGGTGATATTTAGATATTTTCTGAGCCTTTTTATGCCCTTGCTCATATGTTCTATATTTCTTGTGTATGCAAATCTTATATATTTATTAGTTCTATTTTGTCCAAAATCTACTCCTGGGGTTGCGGCTATATGTATGTTTTCTAAGAGTTCTTTTGCAAAAGCAAAGCTATCGTCGCTATATTTGGACACATTTGCCCATATATAAAATGCTCCCTCGGGAGTCGCATCTACTTCAAAAATTTGAGATAATTCACCATATAAAAAATCTCTTCTTTTTTTAAACTCAGCTTTTACAATCTTTTGGTACTCTTCATCAAATGCTTCCAATGCACCATATTGGCTTAGTGTTGGAGCAGATATAAAAAGATTTTGACACAGTTTTTCTGCTTGTTTTTGTTTGTTTTTTGGCACTATTATCCAACCCAATCTGTTTCCTGGAACACAGTAGTATTTTGAAAAACCGTTTACCACATAAACATTTTCACTAAATTCCAAAGCACAATTTGCATCTTCTTCATAAGTCAAGCCATGATACAATTCATCTGATATAAAAGCGATACCATTTTGCTCGCAATATCCTATAAGCTCTTTTAAATTCTCTTTTTTGTATATATTTCCAGTAGGATTTGATGGCGATGAAATCTGTAATGCGTCAAGATTTTTACCCACTAAATCGCTTACATGTAGCTCAAAATTATCATCTTTGTCGATAGGCATAAAAACAGGCTCTATTCCCATTACATGTGCAAAGTTTTTATAGCAAGGATAAGACGGATCACTCAAACCAAGTCTAGCAGATTGCTTAAGCGTTAGAGCATAAGCCACCAAAAATGCTCCACTAGTGCCAGGAGTTAAAAAAATTTGGTTTGCGCCTATATCTAAGTTGTAAGTTTTTTTATATTCATACGCAATTTTCTCTCGCAACTCTAGCAGTCCAAGGCTTTGGGTGTAAGAAAACTTATCACTATCTATGGCTTCATGCAAAGCTTTTTTTACTTTTGGAGATGGGGGCAAATCTGGCTGTCCCACTTCAAAATGCACCGCATCATCATATTTTAAAGCATCTCTTACTATATCCATCACTATAAATGAGCTCATTTTAGAACATCTCATATAAAGTCCCTAAATTTTTATAGGAATAATAACACAAATTTCGATAAAATACATAAAAAAGAAGAGGCAATGCAAAAACTAAAAGAAAATTTAGAACAAAATGGCTTTAGCGTTTACTTTGCGAAAGATAAAAAAGAAGCACTTTTACTTTCAAAATCATTTATCGACGATGCACCGTCCATTGGTCTTGGTGGCTCTACAACAGTCGTAGAGATTGGTTTGTTAAATTATATACTTGATAAAAAAGATAAAAAAGTTCACAATCAATATGAAAATGGCATCAATATGCAAGAAAACATAAAAAGAAGAAGAGAAGGTATGCTTGCTGACTTATATGTTTGTGGGTGCAATGCTATCACGCAAAATGGCGAACTTGTAAATGCAGATGGAAGTGGCAATAGGGTAGCGGCTCAAATATTTGGTCCTAAGAAGCTTTTAATCGTAGTCGGCAAAAACAAAATAGTTCCAACTTTAGAAGATGGTTTTGCAAGAGTGTTAAACATAGCCGCGGTTAAAAACATAAATAGAATGAATACAAAAGCACAAGAGATGGGAAAAGAACCAAAGTACAACATAAATAATATCGCAAATAAATTTGCATATATAAACGGAGATGAGATAGGCCGAACTCACATAATCATAGTAGATGAAGAGTTAGGGTTTTAGCCAAAGGAATTTGCTCCTAAAAGAAGGAAAAATAAGATATGAAATTAACACATTTAGATGAAAAAGATAGACCAAAGATGGTAGATGTTTCTGACAAGGCTGATACTTTTAGAGTGGCGACGGCAAGTGGCACTATAAAGATGAGCCAAGTTGCCTATGATATGATAGTGGGGGAAAAAGCTAAAAAAGGACCTGTTATACAAACAGCGGTAATAGCTGCAATTTTAGGCACAAAAAGAACGAGTGATTTGATCCCGATGTGCCATCCTTTGATGCTTACTTCAGTCAATTGTGATGTGCAAGAACTAGCAGATTTACCAGGATTTAAACTTTTGGTGACTGCAAAACTAAGAGGTCAAACAGGCATTGAGATGGAGGCACTTACAGGCGTAAGCATCGGGCTTTTAACTATCTACGATATGGCAAAAGCGATAGATAGATCGATGGTCATAAACGATGTTTTACTAGAAGAAAAAGATGGTGGCAAAAGTGGACAATACAAAAGAACTTAAGCTCGATTATCCAATTAATTGGAAATACAAAATTATAACGGCAAAAGAGCATAATGCTAAAAATATCGCAAAAGAGATATTACAAGAAAGAGAGCATAGCATAAAAAAATCTCAAAATAGCACAGGCGGTAAATACGCAAGCCACTCTCTTGAGGTTTTAGTGCATAATGCTGATGACAGGAAAGCTCTTTTTGAAGCTTTAAAAAAACATAAACATATAAAATTTGTACTTTAAGGAATACACAATGAAATCAACTCAAACAATTTTCTCAAATGCTATAAAAGAAAGCAAAGATAACTTGGATTTTTCACAAACGCTAAAAGATTTAGTATTTGAGCTTTCAAGAAAAAAAATCCAAAGACTTAAAGATGATAAAAAGATACAAAATAGAGTTGGAGAACTTTTTGAACAATATACAAAAAGTCTAGAAAATGAAAAAATTAAAAGTACAAAAAATATCTCTTGCGTGATAGAAGGTTTGCTCAAGGCTGTTAATTACGACAAAGAAGAGTTTTTATACAAAACGATTTATGAGATAGATGAGCTTAGAAAATCTACCCATAATCAAAAAAAAGAGATACTTTCATCCATAAACAATACATATAATATTTTAGAAAAGCACATAAATTCTTTATCGCAAGACACAAGAGAGACAGCAATAAAAGCACTAAACGACACCAAGCTAAATGCACTAGAAATGCTTGGAATTTTAAGAGAAACTACAGAAGAAGCCTTGCTAACAACTCTTGAAAAAAGAAAAGATATAGAAGACACCGTTTTTCAAATCACCAAAAATTTAGCTTTTCAAGCTATAAACGATGGAAATTTTGCAAAAAGAAGGATATTAAGCATCACTAGAACCATCATGCAAGTATCAACAGAACTTGCAAACGAAAATATTAGCCTTGCAAAGGAACTCGTAAATGGTTCGATAAAAGGCACAAAAGAAGGCATCCTAAAAGCCATAGATAAGTTTAAAAATGATATAAAATTTGCCCCTCAAGATGATGACGATTTGTTTACACAAAACTTTGATATTGTAAAAAAAGATTTGATAAGCATAGAAGACGAATATATTCAAATGCTAAAAAATTTATCTAGCCAACACGAAGGAATAATTCAAAATACACTAAATGATAAAATCGAAAAATACGATAGTTCTGTAGAAAAAATTAAAAGAGCAGCGACTGAAGCTAAAGAGACAATCTCACAAAGACTTGAAGAGTTAAAAACAGATGTCAGCATAGATGACATAAAAGAAAAAGCTGAAGAAAAGATAGAAAACCTTAAAAATGATGTAAGTAAACTCAGCAAAAAAGCAAATGAAGCAATCGAAAATATAAAACAAAATGAAACCACAAAAAAGGCGACCCAAGAGGCAAAAAAACTAGGAGTCAGAGCTTGGGAAGTTGCAAAAAATATGCTAGACAATGCTATAAAAAATGCCAAAGAAGGTACTAAAAAAGATAAATAGACTTTAGCCACGATAATCTAATGGAAAGAAGGGGGACCGTTCAAAAATCTGTGTCAATTAAGTAAAATAACAAATACCCAAGGAGACACAGATGAACATAGAGATAGATGTTGA
>JALUXT010000149.1 GCA_027013245.1 Campylobacteraceae bacterium | reverse complement strand
CCTTTTAGAGTATTGAGAATTTTCTTAATTTTTAGATTATTTAAATTTTTTAGGTATACAAAGAGTTTAAATTCTTTTTTTAAAGTATTGAGTGATAAAAAATTTGAATTTGAATTTTTATTTATTTTGGGAGTTTTTACAGTATTTTTATCTTCTACTATTATGTATGCTTTTGAAGGTACCGGAAATAATCCACATATAAACTCATATATGGATGCAATTTATTGGTCTATTATAACAATTTCGACAGTGGGATATGGGGATATTACTCCAGTTACCATGATGGGAAAACTAGTTACTGCTTTTTTGGTTGGTGGCGGTTTTGTGATTTTGATTTTGGCTACTTCAGTTGTCACAAATGCACTCTCAGAGAAGATAGACATTATAAAAGAAAATAAACTCTTAGTTGAAGCACATAAGCTCACTAGATTAATCGTAATAATAGGTTTTGGTAGAATGGGACAGATATTGGCTGAGGACTTACATAGAGATCAAAAGCGTTTTATAGTGGTGGATATCAACAAAGAGAATATTGCAAAGGCTGGACATCATGGGTATTTACATATGCAAGCAGATGCATCCAACTATGATATTATTAATAGAATAGTTTTTGAAAATAATGTTGAAAAAGTTATCGTCTTAACTGAAAATGATGCTTTAAATTTATCTATATTGCTGACAATAAAGGCTCAAGAAAAAAATCTAGACGTTATTGTTAGGGCAAACAGTTATAATAATATAAAAAAATTCAAAATTGCAAAAGCTGATCATGTTATATTTCCATATGAAACAGTTGCAGAAGTAGCGGTTGAATATGTCGGAAATTCTGTTAAGTTTGATGCTATTGATAATATTTTAATACAAGAGAGTGATTTTACCATCGATGGTATAGATATCTTAGAAGGAAGTAGTTTTGTTGGTTGCTGTATTGATGATCTAGGTTTGGATGATTTAAATATAACAACAATTGCAATTTTAAAAAATGGAAATACCCGTAATTTTATTTTTAATCCTGACCATGATGAATACGAATTTGAGGCAAATGACACTTTGATAGTTGTTGGAAAATTAGAATATATAAATAAAATAGGCAATGAAGTTAGAAGGCAGTTTGCATGAAAAAAGCTGTAATATTTGGATATACAAAAAGTGGCAAAGAAATCGCTAAACTTTTAAAAGACGGTGATTTCGAACTTGAGATAATAGATGAAGATCCTATGCAGGTAGCTGATGCTAATATCGATGGTTATTTTGCGCGACATACTACACTTGAAGATGATAAAATTTTTGAAGATATTGGGATTGGTGATAATGTAGATGCATTGTTCTGCACTAGTGATAATGATAGCTTAAATCTTTTCGTAACTTTTTCTGCAAGAAATATCGATAAAAACCTGAAAATTCTCACTGAAATTAAAAAAATGGAAGATGAGAAAAAAATGATATTGGCTGGTGCGAATAGAACGATAAGCCCACATAGCGTTGGAGCTGCCAAAGCTTATAGAATGATAAACAAACCAAGAGTTTCCAGGGTGTTGGATATCTTTTCTAAGATAGAAAATAAAATTTCAATTATTGAACTTGAAGTTCTAAAAGATTCTTTGTATGATGGCAAAAACTTTAAAAATATAAATTTATCATCTTCAAATGATTTGATTTTATTGGGGCTATTAGATATTAAGCATAGTAATGAATTTATATTTTTTTCAAGAGGAGTTAATCATAAGATTTGTCCAGGAGACACAATGGTTGTCTTGGGAAGTAAAAAAAATTTAAAAGAATTTACAATAGAGGTAAATACTATCAAATGAGTATTTCTATAATAGGTGCTGGAAAATGGGGTAGTGCTTTACATTTTGCTTTTTCACAAAAATCTACATGTAAGATTACATCAAGGAATAAAAAAGAAATTAAGAATTTCGTTGGTTTAGATGTCGCACTGGGTAGTGAATATCTCGTGTTTGCGCTGCCAGCTCAAGTAGTCAGTGATTGGCTGGAAAAGAATTTTACATTTGGAGGGCAAAAGGTACTTGTTGCCGCAAAAGGAATAGAGCAAAAAAATGGTAAATTTTTAAATGATGTCTTTAGTCAATTTATGCCACAAGAGAATTTATCTTTTCTCTCTGGGCCCTCTTTTGCATCAGAAGTTATGCAATCTCTCCCAACAGCTGTTGTAATAAACTCAATAAATCCAAAACTATCCAGAGAATTTTCATCTTTTTTCCCTGATTTTATGAAAGCATATACTAGCAGTGATGTTATTGGTGCGGAAATTTGTGGTGCCTACAAAAATGTTTTGGCGATAGCAAGTGGAATAAGTTCTGGTTTAAAATTGGGCAATAACGCTAGAGCTAGCTTGATTTCAAGAGGCTTGGTCGAGATGTCAAGGTTTGGAAGATATTTTGGAGGAGTAGATGAGACTTTTTTAGGTTTAAGTGGTGCAGGAGACCTGTTTCTAACAGCCTCAAGTGAACTTTCAAGAAATTATAGAGTCGGACTTTGTCTTGCAAAAAATATGAAATTAGAAGATATATTAGAAGAATTGGGAGAAGTGGCTGAGGGAGTTTTTACGGCATCAGCTATTGTAGATTTAAGTGCTAAAAACGATATATATACACCAATTGCAAAAGAAGTTCAAAAAATTTTAGAAGGTAAAAATCCGAAAGATAGTTTAAGGGATTTATTAGAATAATGCGTAAAATTATCGTCTCTTTATTTTTTTGTGTATTCCAACTGTATGGTTCTGCTGTTTCCGTGCAAGATATGATTTCCCAGATGATTGTCGTTGGCTTTAGTGGTCAAAAGCCGGGAGACAAATGGATTAAGCAATTAAGTAGAGATATCCAAAATGACAAAATAGGCGGTATATATATCGCCAAAGAAAATCTTAAAAATTTTAAACAATTAAAAATTTTAAATACTTATTTGCAGAAAAAATCTAAAAAGCACTTGCTTGTATTGAGTTATCCAGATAATTTTAGTGATTTTAATCGTGTGAAACAAGATTATAATTTAGATGATATCAAAAAACTAAATATTGATTTTTATGGAAAACTTAAAAAATCTGGAGTAAATATGTTGTTTTGGCCAAATGCTGATTTGCATTTAAATGGAAGCTATAGTGACCAAGAAGACATGGCCGTGACATATCTAACATATGAAATAAATTCTCTTAAAAATGCTGGTTTAATCCCTATTATTGGTCATTTTCCTGGCAAAGTAAATGATAAAAGTGCATGGAAATATACAGAGTTGAAGCCATATTTTGAACTTATCAAGTATAAAAAAATAAAAGCAATAGCTATGGATTTTGGCTTAAATAAAAATTTAGACAAAGAAAATATATCAACTTTTTCGCATTATACAATCAAGTCTATTTTAAGAGATAAGTTAAATTACCAAGGGCTTATTGTAAGTGCTGATCTTAAAAGCAAGTATATATTGAAAAATTACAGTTTTACGCAAAGTGTTATAAAGGCTGTAAATGCAGGAGACGATATATTGTTTTTCTCAAGTTACTTTGCTAAGAATTCAAATGTTCCAAGAGAAGTGGAACAAATACTGCTAGAGGCCATCAAAAATGGAAGAGTTAAAAAAGAAAGAGTTATGAAATCTTATGAAAAAATAGTAAAGTTTAGGAAAAACAATGGAATTGATTAAAAATGCTTTAGTGTTAAGTGGTCAGGAATTTACCCAAAAAGATATTTTGATAGACGATAAGAAAATCGTAGATATAAAGCCTAATATAAAAGAAAAAAGCGAATATAATATTTTTGATGCAAAGGGATCGTATCTTCTGCCAGGACTCATAGATTTAAATGTTAGACTTGCAAACGATATTTTGAGTAAAAAAAATCTAGAAAAACTAGTGACTAGTGCAAAAAAAGGTGGTGTTACTAGTGCTGTTATAATGTCTGACTTTGAGCCAAGATTGGAAAGCTCAACTTTATTGGATTTTTTGAAGACATCTTTTGATAATTCTTTAATAAATCTAAATGTAAATGTGCCATTGACAAATAAAGAAAATGATAAATTAAATAATATTGCCACTCTTTTGAACAATGGAGCAGAGGCTATTTGTTCAAACTCGAATATAAATTTAAATCTGTTAAAAAGAGGATTTCAATATGCTACGATGAAAGGTAAGCCATTTTTCTGTTTTTGTTACGAGCCAAATCTTGACGATAGAGGTTTGATGAACGAAGGCGATATATCTTTTAAATTAGGGCTTTCAGGCATCTCAAAACCTTCTGAAAGTGTGGAGGTCGCGAAAGTAGCTGAATTATCATTGGGCTTTAAATCAACAATTGTATTTCAAACAATATCTACTAAAAGATCATTAGATATCATAAATTCTGCAAAAAAATCATCTAAAAATATCTTTTGCGAAGTATCAATTCATCATTTATTAAAAAACGATGAGAGTTGCGATGGATTTAATGCGTATGCGAAGATACTCCCACCTCTTAGAGATGAAAATGAGAGAAAATTACTTATAAATGAATTAAAAAAGGGTTCAATTGATTTGCTTACTTCTGCCCATGCTCCAAAATCTGTTCTATATAAAGATGTCGCATTTTGGGATGCACATTTTGGTATAGGAGGCGTAGAAGAATTTTTTCAATTAGCCTATACTTTCTTGGTAAGACAAGAAGGGTTGCCTATGAGTAGGTTGATAGAATTGTGCTCTTGTAATCCCGCAAAGGTATTAAATTTACAGAAAAAAGGGAAGATTGAGATTGGTTTTGATCGTGATATGTTTATCTTTAATCCAAATATTGAAACTGTAGTTGATGATAATACATCTATCTATAATAAAGAAAAATTATTTGGTCAAATTGAGAAAGTTTTTACAACTCAATAATATATTTTACTTAGATATAATCCATTTGGCGGAACTATAGAACTACTTGTGAATTTTGTTGTATCAAGTTGCTCCTTCAAGTTTGTCAATGTCAATTTTTTTTGTTCAATTTTGATTAGATAGTCACACATCATCCTAACCTGACTTCTTAAAAAGCTATTTCCTAAAAAATACAGCACAGTGTGATTTTTAAAACTATAGGCTCCACATTTATATATCTCTCTTATATCATTTTTTGTTTTGCTACCATTTTTTTTAAAGTATTTAAAATCATGGATACCTACAAATTCTTGAGCATTTAAATGCAGGGAGTTTGCATTTAAAAACGGGCTAAAAAGGCATAGATCAGCAGAAAAAGGGCTATAGCTGTTATGCGATATTATATATCTGTAAAGTCTTTTTTTGGCACTATATCTTGCGTGAAATTCATCAGTTGCAAATTCAATATTTTTTATATAGATATAAGGCTTAATCATATGGTTAAGGTTTTGTTTTAATCTGTCTAAATCATTTAAATACCCAGGGACATATAGGTGACAAACTTGGTTTAATGCATGAACGCCTCTATCTGTCCTACCGCTAACCTTGATATTTTGCTCTACATGTAGGATTTTAAAAGCTTTTTGAATGGTACCAATTACGGTATTTTTTTGTTTTTGTATTTGTGAACCATAAAATTTTGAGCCATCATATGAAAAAGTAATTTTTATTTTTTTCAATATTTAAAACTTTAAAAGCACTCTTTTAGCAAGGGACATTGACTCTATCCATAGATTTTATCCAATAACATTAAAATTTGTTTGTCAAATAACCAAGTTATGAAAAGACCAAGAGTTAAAAATGGAATAAATGGTAAATGAAATCCTTTTTTACCAACAATCAAGAAAGCCGGCAAGGCAATAAGAGCAGATAGATATATAGCACTAAGTCCTAAGTTCACACCAACAGTTGCACCAATGATTGCAGCTATGATTATATCAGCTTCGCCCATGGCTTCCTTTTTGATAACCCATGAAACTATCATCCTTAGAAGTGTAAATCCACCAGCAAACAAAAGAGCATCTGTGAAGCTACTTAAAAAATCTCTTGCAAAAAATGATATAAAAAGTGCAGGAAAACTAATCAAATCTGGAACGGCTTTGTATTTTAAATCAATTATACTAAGAGCGAAAAGTGCAGAAAATAAAATTGCAAGTATCAAAGCTTGTAAAATATTTTCGCTTTTTGTATAAGTTATGAAAAATATAACAGCTGTAAAAAATTCTATCAATGGATATTGAATAGAGATTTTCTCTTTGCAATATGCACATTTTCCGCCAAGTACTACCCAAGAAATCAATGGAATATTATGATAAAATTTTAGAGTAGTCTTGCACTTTGGACAATGAGATGCAGGGAAAGAGATGCTTTGATTTTTAGGTATTCTCAAAATTGCAACATTTAAAAAAGAACCAACAGCTAAACCGATGAGTACAAACAATATTATTTCCATAAAAATTTCCTATATTCCACCATATCTTCTTTCTCTTTGTTTAAAATTCATTATGATGTGATCAAGCTCTTCTAGGGAAAAATCAGGCCATAAAGTTTTAGTAAAAAATAGTTCAGCATATGCACTTTGCCAAAGTAGAAAATTTGATAATCTTTTCTCTCCGCCTGTTCGTATCAGCATATCAACATCACAAAAATCTTTTGTATCAAGTGCATTTTCTAAGTCTTTTTGCGTTATTGTCTCTTTTTCTATACTGTTTACTGCTCTTATAATTTCATCTCGCGAACCATAATTGATAGCCAATATCTGTGTCATGCCACTATTGTTTTTAGTTTTTTCAATCGTGTTATTTATAACATTTTGCAAGCTTTTTGAAAATTTACTCAAATCACCTATAATTCTAAACTTTATATTATTTTCCATGAGCGTTTTTAACTCTTTTTTTAGAAACTTTGATAAAAGTTTCATTAAAAAGTCAACTTCGCTTTTTTCTCTTTTCCAATTTTCTGTGCTAAATGCATATAAGCTTAAGTATTTAATTCCGAGCTGTGAAACTCTTTTTGTTACTTCTATAACTTTTTTTGCCCCAGCATTATGCCCAAAAGTTCTTATTTTTCCTTGTTTTTTCGCCCATCTACCATTGCCATCCATGATGATTGCTATATGTTTTAAAGCATCCATTTTTATCCTTTAATATCTAGCAAAAGTTCACTTGAATTAAAAAGTGGTTTGATATTTGTGTTGATTGAAAAATTTATATTACTATCCAATTCTTTTAACGCCTTTTTTATGTATTCATAACTCTTTTTGAACATCACAGATATATCTATGATTGTTTTATCTTTATAGCTCGTAATTATACCTTTAATTGGACCTAAATTTTCAAAGGCAAGATAAAATTCTATATTTTTTTCTATATTTTTTTGAAATTGGATTAGTATCTTTTTGTTTTCTATAGATGCAGGTAGATGAAAAATATTTTTTTCATAAGCCAAAAGGATATAACTAAGAGTTAAAAATTCTTCTTTTGTAGTTTCAGACGCTGCCAATTTTTTTATTATAGATTTTTTTATCGCTTGCAACGGGTTTTCTAGTGTCATTAAAGATTGCAAGAAAGAATCTTTTTCTACATCCATAAAAGCCATATTTAAATTAAAAGTCTCAGGTTTAGCGAACATGCTAGTGATAGATATGCTACCTTCTCTTGTCTCAATTAAGTCACCCCAGTATTCACTTTTTGGCTTCAATTTCTTTTTGCTTTTCGCTATTAGTTTTCTTTTTCCGATAAGAAGTTTGTATTGTTGGTTGCACATCTCTTCTAGCACAGTTATGGTGATTGGCAAATTGTTGTTGAATTCTATAGAATTTTTATTGATTTTCTGCGTCATTTTCTGAATTTTTCTAATTTGGTTTATCATATTTGTCTTAATTTGTCCAATATTGCAAGTGATATTTTAAATTTTGATGCTAATGGCAATTTCTTTTGAGCTTCTTTAGTTATCAAAGTTATTTCATTATATTGACTACCAAAACTATTT